>CAYFXD010000135.1:0-14739 GCA_964347095.1 uncultured Actinomycetota bacterium
GCGTTAAGAACGTCCTGGACAGTCTGCCCCTATTGCCGGGCCACGCTTACCAAACGGGCTGAACTGAGGCCCAAACGAAGTAAAACCTCTTAATTTGCTAGTCCTTTTCTTTGAACTGCCGCAGCAATAGTAGTGAATCTCGAAATTTTTGCTTGCCAGTTTCTGCAAAAATATTTATTCTAGGAACAATATTTCTTGTTGTTTTGACGTGCATATTCTACACTCGGTCATGATTAGGGGGAAGCTTATTTGTAGTTGGCACAGCTGAAATTCTAGGTGAATAGATTTGAAGACATTCAAGGGTGGCACCCATCCACCAGGTTACAAAGAATCGACAGCAGAAAAACAGATAATCGAGATTCCTCTTCCATCGGAAGTTATAATTCCTCTTTGTCAGCATATAGGGGCACCCAATCAACCTGTTGTGGCCAAGGGAGATGTTGTGACAGCGGGCCAGAAGATAGGGGAGACCGAAGCCTTTGTTTCGGCTCCTGTTCACGCAAGCGTGGCTGGCAAAGTGAAAGCGGTCGAGCCACGTCCTCATTTTCTTGGTACCAGGATGCCCAGTGTGGTCATTGAGGTCTCCGATGAGCAGCCCACAAGCAAAATGCAGGTTCCTGAGGGAGAAGCAGACGCGGCACAAATCCGAGACTTGGTCAAAGAAGCAGGTCTTGTAGGGCTGGGCGGTGCAGCTTTTCCTACCCATGTAAAGCTCTGTCCTCCCAAGGACAAGCCAATCGATACGGTGATCATTAATGGCTGCGAGTGCGAGTCATTTCTAACCTGCGACTACCGGCAGATGCTTGAGCAGACGCAAGATCTGATTGACGGCACCATACTTATCCTGAAGACTCTGCAAGCTCCCAAAGCCTATATAGCAGTTGAGGATAACAAGCCCAAGGCGATCGAGCTTCTCCAGCGGCAGCTTGAGCCACATCCCAATATTGACGTTGCTCCTTTGCCCACGAAATATCCCGAAGGTGCCGAGAAAATGCTGATACATGTGATCACAGGCCGCGAGGTTCCTTCCGGCTGCCTTCCTATGGAGGTAGGTGCTTTGGTTCAGAATGTGGGTACTACCATAGCGATATCAAAGGCCGTGCGCCAAGGAGCGCCGCTGACGGAAAGAGTGATAACGGTCGCTGGCTCTGCTATTAGAAATCCCAATAATATCCGAGTAAAGATCGGGACTCCAATCGAACATATCATCAACTACTGCGGCGGGTTTTCGGAAGATCCAGAGAAGGTAGTTGTAGGGGGACCGATGACCGGTTTTGCCCAATTCGACTTGTCAGTACCGATCGTCAAGGGAACTTCGGGCATTCTGGCGCTGACGACAGATGAGATCTCTTTGGGTCCGTTGAATCAGACAGCCTGCATACGGTGTGCAAGGTGCATAGATCACTGCCCAGTGCATCTTATGCCAAATCAATATGCTGTCTACGGTGAACTGGGTGATTGGGAAACGGTTGAGTCATATAACGTCATGGACTGCGTTGAGTGTGGAACTTGCTCATTTGTATGTCCTGCTCGGATAGCGCACATTCAATACGTGCGTTTGGGGAAAGCAAGCGTACTAGCCAAGGCAAAGAAATAGAGGGTTGATATATGGGGCAAACCGGTTCAAAGGCCGGCAAGGAAGAAATAAAGACTAGGGCAAAGAAACTGCTCGTTACTGTTCCACCCCATATTTGGAAGGGTGAAAGCACTCAGCAAATCATGCTTTGGGTAATCGGAGCATTGCTGCCTGCGACCCTATATGCAATCTGGGTTTTCAGATTGCCTGCACTAATGGTGCTTGTTTTGAGCATTGGAACCTGCGTAGCAACCGAGGCCGGGTGGCAAAAAATACAAAGGCTGCCGGTGAGCATCAATGACTATAGCGCGGTGCTCACGGGCCTTCTCTTGGCTCTGATCTTGCCTCCTCTGATCCCGTGGTGGGCGGTCATAGTCGGCGGTTTCGCCGCCATCATGCTGGGCAAGCAAATATTTGGGGGCTTGGGATACAACATCTTCAATCCGGCTCTCGTTGGCCGGGCGATCCTCGTACTATCCTGGACTAAATATATGACTACCAAGTGGTACGAGCCTCTGATTTCAAGAGAAGGATTTAGGATGCTGGGGATAAATCTCAAGATAGATGCAATTACGTCTGCGACGCCGTTGTTTGCCATGAAGCAGGTACAAGAAGGACTCTTCAAGGGCCTGGAGCCAAGCTCATTCTATACCGCATATCTTCTTCGCAATCCAGGCGGTTCGATTGGGGAGGTTTCGGCTCTGCTCTTGCTTCTCGGCGCAGCTGTACTGCTGTTAAAGAAGATAATCGATTGGCGCATCCCCTTCTACTATCTGCTAACGGTTGCTGTGTTGACTGTTGTTCTGGGCAAGGATCCTCTTTTCTACCTGCTGGCCGGCGGGCTGATTCTGGGAGCGTTCTTCATGGCGACTGACTATGTTACCTCGACCATAACACCGAATGGAAGAATTATTTTCGGCGTGGGACTGGGAGTTGTGACGGTGTTGGTTAGGTTTTATTCAAATTTGCCTGAGGCAGTGATGGTATCAATTTTATTTATGAACTGCTGTGTTCCTTTGATCGACCGATATACGCGTCCTAAGATCTATGGGACGGTGGAGCCAAGTGAATAACAAGAATGTTGCCAAAGTGATCAAGCTTGCAATCAGCCTGGCCTTGGTCTGTGTAGTCGCGGGTGGCGGGCTTGCCCTGACCTATGCCGCTACGGAAAAGCAGATTGAAATCCAGGCCCAGAAACAAGTGATGGAATCAAACATGGCAGCTTTGCCGCTGATAAAGAGCTCAGAGGGGTTTAAGGAAAAGTCGGATCTCGCCTCGGAGGCGCAAAAAAAGCACGAAGCCGTAATAACGATCTTTGAAGGAACCCAAAACGGAAAAGCAGTCGGTTGGGTTGTTCAGGTAGGCCCCCGCGGCTACGGTGGTCCTTTGGTTTTTGCCGTCGGCATAGACTCTCAAGGACAGGTTAAGGGTGTATCGATAATTGACAACAAAGAGACTCCGGGATTGGGCCAGAAGATTGAAGAGCCCGGATTCCGAAAGCAGTTTCAGGGAAAAAGTGGTGATGATCCTTTGGAAGTCGGGAAAGACGTCGACGCCATAACCGGCGCAACCATCTCTTCCAAAGCGGTTATTGAAGGAGTCAAGCAAGCACTAGAAACAACAGAAATAGTTGGGGTGGAATAAATGAATGATGAGGAGCAAGAAAAAACCACATTGAGCACACTCTGGCAGGACTTCAAGAAGGGTTTGTTGACCGAGAATGCCCTGATGCGGCTGATGATCGGTCTTTGTTCAGCACTTGCCGTATCTACTCGGGTGGAGAATGGTCTCTTTCTCGGCTTGGCTGCAACGTTTGTTTTGCTCAGTTCAAATATCATCGTATCTTCGCTCCGGAAAGTCATTCCTGACCAGGTCAGAATTCCCATGTTTATTGTGGTAATCGCATCATTTGTCACCATTGTTGATCTGACCATGAAAGCCTACTTTGTCCCGGTGTACGAGAGGTTGGGCATCTGGATACCGTTGATTGTAGTCAATTGTATGATCCTTGGACGCGCGGAAGCATTTGCCTCTAAACACCCTGTCCTTAGATCGGCAGCCGATGGGCTTGGTATGGGGATAGGCTTTACCCTCGTTCTATTGACTATGGGAACGATACGAGAGCTTCTTGGCGCGGGCTCTATTGTGCTTTTTGACAGTACAATCATCAGCCTTGGATCAAGGTTTGAGCCACCGACGATCATGATCATGTTTCCTGGAGCTTTTCTAACTTTTGGGCTGTTGTTAGCGCTTCTAAACCGATTCCAGAGTAGGGAGTAGCGTATCATGTCTGAAGTTCAGAGATTCTTCTTCATCTTCCTGGGCGCGGCCCTAATCTATAACATCCTGTTAATCCGCTTTATCGGGCTTTGTCCTTTCTTTGGTGTCTCATCAAAGATAGACACATCAATCGGCATGGGATTGGCGGTCATCTTTGTGATGACTATGGCTTCATCCATCTGCTGGGTGGTCTTCAACTACATCTTGGTTCCCCTGGGGGTTGGCGAGTTTCTCTACATACCGGCCTTTATTCTCGTCATCGCGTCTCTGGTCCAGTTTGAGGAGATGGTCATTAAAAAGACCAGCCCCGCGCTCTATAAGGCGCTGGGGATATATCTTCCTTTGATCACTACCAACTGTGCCGTTCTTGCGGCAGCGACGGAGAGTGTTAAGCCGGGATTCCTAAAGTTGAACATCGGCTATAATTTTTCCTTTCTGGAAGCGGTTATATACAGTGTTGGAGTAGCAATCGGATTTACCTTTGTCATCATTCTATTTGCCGCGATCCGCGAGAGGATCGACATTGCGCCGGTTCCTAACTCGCTAAAAGGCTACCCCATCGCATTCCTTACGGCTGCCTTGATGTCTCTCGCTTTTACGGGATTTGCCAATTTGTTTGGAATCTAGAAAGAACTGATACCGGATACCAGATTCTAGATGCTGGATAAGATCATAAGGCGCAGCCAATTTGGGGCATAAGCACCTGGCTTGTAAGGGTGTTCTATCTAATATAGAGCATCCAGCATCAAGTATCTGGTGCGTGATTTATGCCGCAGCGGTTGCGTCAATAATGTATTATTGTATTAGCGCAGTTTGGATCGGCTAGGATCGCCGGGTTTTGACGACCACCGGGCGCGGAAATGTCTAATGACCGATGCTTAGCTATATCCAACGCTGACATAGCATCATCAAGACAGTGGTTTTAGGTCATTTGTTAGCAAGGAGCTGTTTTTGAATGAATTATATGTATGTTCTATACGCTGTTTTGACCATGGGGGGCGTTGCCGTAATCCTTGGTGTGATACTGGGCGTAGCCTCTATAAAGTTCCACGTTGAGGTCGATCCCAGAGTAGAACATGTAATTAAGGTTCTTCCAGGGTCAAATTGCGGAGCTTGCGGCATGCCCGGATGCGAAGCCGCGGCAGAGGCCATCGTCGCAGGCCAGAGCGCCTATGATTCCTGCGTTGCTGGCGGGAACGAAATCACAGCGCAGGTTGCTCAGATCCTTGGCGTTGAAGCTGGCGAGCCTGAGGTGCCGCAGGTGGCGATAGTTGCATGCCGAGGGGGGAAGGGACAAGTGGAAACGCGCTTTGTCTATGAGGGCGTTCATCACTGCGGGGCCGCTAATCAACTTATTGGTGGGCCATTGGCGTGCGGCTATGGTTGTCTGGGCTTTGGTGATTGCGCAGCAGCATGTCCCTTTGATGCCCTACATATGGGCGAGGACGATCTACCCGAGGTTGATAGGGACAAATGTACAGCATGCGGTATTTGCATAACGACTTGCCCCAGAAACATTATGAAGCTCGTTCCAGTTAGCGCTGAGTTTATGGTGGCCTGTAATTCCCTGGATAAGGGCAAAGACGTACGCAAGGTGTGCAAGGTGGGTTGTATTGCCTGCAAGATGTGTGAGAAGGAGTGCTGTGAAGAACCACCTGCTATTGTCGTCAAGGACAACATGGCATACTTCGATTATGAGACATGTACTGATTGCGGAAACTGTTTTGAGAAATGTCCCACCAAATGTATAAAATCAACAAAGGAAGCGGAAAAGGTATCTGTGCCTGCTGCCAAAGCCTCCGCTTGATTTGTTTTTGCTCCCCTCCTCGCGTGGTTTGATGAGTGACTTTTCTTGTCATCATCTTCCTGTAGTGTTAAACTTTAGTATTTGCATTGACAAACTAGTTGTGGGTCCTTGAGGCCTTTGTGTGAGGCTATAATTTTGCTGACGAAATACGATCGTGGGTTAATCTATCTTCTTTTGCTTTCAGTATTTTTTTCATTTCTGGGGACATTCTGGATCGCTCATTCCATGGGCCAGCCGGGGGAAGCAGTCGTTTTGGGAAACGGAAAGGTAGCTGCCCGTTTTGCACTGGAGGGTCACGGTGAGTATAAGGTCGAAGGAGCACTGGGAGACAGCATCATCGAGATCAAAAACGGCAAAGTCAAGATGAGATCTTCCCCGTGTCTTCAGAAAACTTGTGTACACCAAGGCTATATTGAAAAGTCCGGTGAATGCATTATTTGTGTACCAAACCAAGTGGTGATAAAGGTCCAAGGCGTACGGGAAGAAGAAGCTTTGGATGCTGTGAGCAAGTGAGTGAGTAAGTGAGTGAGTGGTAAGCAAGTGAGTGAGTAAGTGAGTGAGTAGTGAAGACTCTTATAAGATGACTTGCTGACTGCCGACCTACAAACTCCCACTGACAGACCAAACTCGGGGCGTTTATGCAAACAAAAAGGATGGTTATACTTTCGCTGCTTCTCGGTGCAGGGATTGCCCTCTATGTTTTTGAGACCTTGTATTTCCCTGGTCTCCCCATACCAGGAGCCAAGCTTGGGCTGACCAATATTATTACGCTTCTTCTGCTGGTACTGTATGGATGGCGGGAGTGCATATTCAATGTGGTTTCCCGTACAGTCCTGGGCTCCATGATCACGGGGACGTTTCTTACGCCTGCCTTCTTCTTTAGTTTCATAGGGGCAATGGTGAGCGCTCTTGTTATGATCCTTGTGTTTGTAAAGTTGTTTGGCAAGTTTAGTTTGGTTGGTGTCAGTCTTACCGGAGCCGTTACCCATAACATCACCCAGATGATATTGGCCAGCTTTCTTCTAAGTCATCCTGGGATTTTCTTGGAGACGCCGTTACTCATACTTTTTGCTGTGCTGGCTGGAACATTTAATGGGATTTGCGCTAATTATGCCATAAAAAGGGTCATAACTCTGCCTAAAGAGATTTTAGAGATTGACGTCCAAGATGATAGAGTTACTAGTTGGGCCAAAATCCAGTCTGCGTCAACCCAGTCCAGCGTCTGAGAGCTGGGTGAGGTGCTGGGGTAATTATGAATCGGTGGCCTAGCCATAATGCCTAATGTCGAGTGACAAATATCTGAGGCATGTTTCATGATCGAATGACTGATTGTGAAACCAGCGTCTTCTTCGTCATTTGTCATTAGTGCTTAGTTAGTCGCCGTTCCATGCTTTTGGGTGTTCTGTGAGCGGCTCGCGCTATTGCCTCGATTGGTTGGCCCTGAGACATCAGGTCATCCGGTCACTGTAAAGGTGGGGGATTGTATTACGAAGGGATCATAATATGCTGGATTTTCTTGCGCTCCCGTTAGGGAGAGACATGGCCGTTGATCTTGGCACTGCAAATACCAAGGTTCATGTTAAGGGACGAGGAATCGTTCTCATGGAACCTTCTGTGGTGGCTATAGAAAAGGACGGAGGAAGAATACTTGCAGTCGGCTCCGAGGCAAAGAAAATGATCGGGAGAACTCCAGGTACTATAGTTGCGATCAGACCATTGAAGGATGGAGTTATTGCCGACTTTGATGTGACCGAGAGCATGCTGCGCTATTTTATTCAGAAGGTTCATAAGCGTTCGTTTATGGTCAAACCAAGGGTTGTGGTGTGTGTTCCTTCAGGGGTTACCGAAGTTGAGAAAAGGGCGGTATTTGAGGCGACGCTGCAGGCCGGAGCCAGAGCTGCTTATTTGATTGAGGAGCCAATGGCTGCTGCAATTGGTGCCAGTTTACCTGTTCAAGAGCCCAC
Organism: uncultured Actinomycetota bacterium; assembly: GCA_964347095.1. Classification (GTDB taxonomy): domain Bacteria; phylum Actinomycetota; class Aquicultoria; order Subteraquimicrobiales; family CAYFXD01; genus CAYFXD01. Next base: position 7,628 of record CAYFXD010000135.1, read on the forward strand.
AGGAAATATGGTGGTGGATATCGGCGGTGGCACAACAGAAGTAGCGGTTGTCTCATTGGGTGGAATTGTGACGGCTGAGTCGATCCGAATCGGAGGCGATGAGTTTGATGAAGCCATCATCCAACATGTGAAGAAGGAATACAACGTTATGATAGGCGAACGCACTGCGGAGGAGATTAAGATAGAGATAGGATCCGCGTATCCGCTGCCGGAAGAGGAAGACGCAGAAGTAAGAGGAAGAGATCTGCTGTCGGGCTTGCCAAAGAACATTATTCTCTCATCCGAGGAGATCAGGGCTGCAATCGAGGAGCCGCTCAGTTCAATAATTATGGCCATTAAAGGCACTTTGGAAAAGACGCCTCCCGAACTGTCCAGCGATATTATGGATCGGGGTATCGTTCTGACTGGAGGAGGGTCTCTGCTCAAAGGCCTGGATGAGAGACTGAGACAGGAGACAGGCATGCCGGTTCATGTGACCGAGGACCCTATGATTTGCGTGGTGATGGGCTCAGGAAAGGCTCTTGAAGAGATCGATGTTCTAAAGAAAGTTTTGGTAGGCACCCAAAGATAATAATGACGAATGACGAAGCATTACTGACAAAAGAATGACTAATTAACAAAGACTGAGGGCTGAGGAAGCACTGTATTCAAGATTAGTCACTTGGTCATCGGACACTCGCTAGACATTCGTCATTAGATCTTATGCACTATATTAGGCGTGATTTGGCCCGATCTGAGATCTCCGTTATGATCCTTAAAAGTGTGTTAATATTAGGTTTCATCAACTATCTAGTATCCAGTTTCTAGCTTTGATCCTGCCCATCCTGACACCCGCTTTTGATCGCCACAAACCGCGGGCAGTTTGATATTTCATTTGCATAAGGTTGTGAGGTTCTTGTATCCGCAGTTAAGTAAACGTAGCCGGATAGTATTCGGATTACTCCTTGTTTTGAGCGTAACTACGTTAACCTTCTATTACGGGGAAAGCAGCAACGGGATTCTTCATCGCGCTCAAAGATACACTGTGAATATGGTTGTACCGCTACAGTCAGGATTCTCTAGAATTGTCACTCCGCTACGATCGGCTGTCCAATTTGTCTCCAGCATAGGAGGTCTGAGCAGCAAGAATAGGAGGTTGACAAGGGAAAACCAGAGGCTAAAAGCGGAAATAGCCCAGTTGGAGCAGATGAAAAAGGAGAACAAGCGACTGCGCAAACTGGTGGGGTTCAAGCAAGAGACGGATTTTGTAACCGTTCCTGCTCACATCATAGGCAAGTCTTCAACCGACTGGCAAGCGGTGATCATTTTGGACAAGGGCCGCGACGATGGCGTGATGAAGAATATGCCGGTGGTTGTTGATGGGGGATTGGTCGGCCAGGTGATTGATTCGTCCCCTAAAGCATGCCGGGTGCAATTAATTACCGATCAAAAGAGTGGGGTGGGGGTCCAAATAGTGGAAACAGGAGACACAGGGGTGCTGCAGGGCCAGATCGATGGTGAACTGCGACTCTCTTTTATTTCCAAAGAGGTTAAGCTCACAGAAGGAGATAGGATTGTCACATCCGGTTTGGGAGGCGTATTCCCAAAAGGGATATATGTTGGAACGGTTCAAAAAGTAGGCAAGCGCGCCTATAGTCTTTTCAAGGAGATCAAGGTCAAATCCGCAGTAGAATTTTCCAAACTTGAAGACGTATTGATCATCACGAAACCTCTCCCGCATGATCCACTTCGCATGGATGGTGAATGATGTGCAAGCCTATGTTCTAAGCTACTTGATATTGCTGGCTGCTTTTATTCTTCAGACCACCGTGGCTCCTCACCTGAAAATCTTGGGTGTTCAGCCGGATCTGATACTCATCGTTGTGGTCACCTATTCATTCCTCTATGGGCCGGTTGCCGGTTCAATAGCAGGATTCATAGGAGGTATATTGCAGGATCTCGTTCTCATAAGGGGTGTGGGTTTCAACGCTCTAGGCAAGGCTATAATGGGCTATTTGGGGGGAATGGTGGAGAAGGCCATCTTTGCCGACAACGTTATGCTGATGATGATCGCCATATTCTTGGCCACGATTCTTAATCAATTAATTTACAGCGGACTTTTTTTTCTTGTGGGCGAGAAAGTTCGTCTTTGGTCCACTTTTCGTACTTTGATCCTCCCATCGGCCGCATACAATGCAGTGCTAGCTCCTTTGGTCTATCATTTGCTGCATAGGATTGTGGTTTTTGACAAAAAGGCACCAGTGTTCAAGTAAAAAACACGATGCAGATCGCAAACTGCAGACTAAGACAACCAAATGTAGGAGGATGCATTATAACACGGTTTGTGGTTGGCGGTTTGCGCAAATTGCAAACGGGGAACCGGACACATACTCATGCACATCACCAGCGTGGAAGCTGCCATCAACCATGCATGATTTAGGTTGCGAGGAAATGACTCATGGCTCGGCCGGATGAAAGAATTCAACGTAGAATAGCCTTTTTTGGCGTATTCGCGGCAATTGTCTTTAGCATACTCCTTGGAAGACTGTGGTCTTTGCAGATGCTTATGGGCAGGGAGCTGTCGGCTCAAGCTGAAAGCAACCGGATTAGGGCTGTACCCCTCAATGCGTCCCGTGGCATTATCTATGACCGAAACGGCGAGATTCTCGTGCAGAATAGGCCCAGTCTGGTAATATCGGTTATCCCCTCGGTCGTTGAAAGAAAGCCAGCGGTTCTAAGACGGCTGGCCAACATTCTGGAAATGCCTCTTGAAGATATCCAAAAAAAGCTTACTGAGCGTACTGCAGATCCACTCAAGCCAAGAGTCCTAAAAGAAGACGCAGATGATGAAGCTGTAGTCTATATCAAAGAACATCAAAGTGAGTTTTCAGGTGTTAAGATCCAGGTTGAAGGAATAAGAGATTATCCATATGGAATGTTGGCCGCACATGTATTGGGCCATGTGGGGGAGGTATCCGACGAAGAGCTGCAAACCAAAGAATATAAAGAATATAATCTCGGGGACATTGTAGGGAAAACTGGTGTTGAGAGGACATATGAGAGTTTTTTAAAGGGTGAAAAGGGAGAACAGCGACTTGAAGTTAATGCCAGCGGGGATCCTTTGAAAGTACTGTCGTCAATAGATGCTATTCCAGGCCATAATTTGGTGCTGACCCTTGACAGAGACATTCAGCAGGTAACCGAGGAAGCACTTGAGCAGGCAATAGAGGCAGCTCATGCGCAGAAACATCCCAACGCTGATGCAGGGGCAGCAGTGGTTATGAACCCCCATACAGGTGAGATATTGGCGATGGCCAGTCGTCCCTCTTTTGATCCGCAGCTCTTTGTGGGGGGTATCTCATCCAAGGATTGGAAACAGCTAACATCAAAGGATAGTGGCTACCCGCTGAATAATAGAGCCATTGCTTGCGTTTATCCACCTGGTTCTGCCTTCAAAGTGATAACCGGGTTGGCCGGACTCGCGGAGAGAGTGGCGAGCCCCAAGGACAGTTTTCGCTGCAGCGGCCGGTGGGTGCAGATGGGCAAGAAATGGCCGAAGTCATGCTGGAAAAAGTCTGGGCATGGCTATCAAAGCTTTGTCTCGGCTGTCATTGAGTCCTGCGATGTGTATTTCTTCGAAATCGGCTACAAGTTCTATAAGATGGGAGGGGAAAAGCTTCAGGACTGGGCTAGAAAGTGTGGATTGGATGCTTTGACCGGAATCGATCTGCCCTTTGAAGCGGAAGGAAGGGTTCCTGATAAGGCATGGAAAAGAGACTGGAACAAGAACCGCCCTGAATATCAAAGCTGGTTACCTGGCGACACCGTCAATCTGGCCATCGGGCAAGGTGACTTGCTCACTACACCAATGCAGATGGCAAATGTCTATGCAGCAATCGCAAATGGGGGACGGCTCTACCAGCCTACCGTAGCTGAAAGGCTTTTGAACAGTGAGGGAAGAATATCTCATGATTTTGAACCAAAACTGATAAGGGACCTGGGAATCGAACCGCAGACGCTTGAATTGATGCAGCAGAGCCTGCAATTGGTTTGCGAACGAGGAACAGGAGCCGCCGCATTTGCAGGTTTTCCACAAAAAATCGCGGGCAAGACAGGAACTGCGCAGGTGCGGGGCAAGGATGATTTTGCTTGGTTTGCATGCTATGCTCCCGCCGATGATCCACAGTATGTTGTTGTGGTGATGGTCGAAGAGGGAGGTCATGGTGGATCAGTCTCCGCTCCGGCCGCGCGACGGATTCTGGGCAAACTCCTTGACATCGAGGATGAGCCGGTCAAAGGCATTGTGGATGTATCTAGATAAAGAAAAAAGGTTATGGCAACGGTGACGAGGCCCTTTTTACCGAGATCTTGGCTATTTCACGTAACGTTTGCCGTCACCGAAACGGGCTTCGTGACCCTTCCCGTTACCTACCCATTTTTTGCAAGGATCACACATGAAACTATCAAAGGTTGGAAGGAAAGTTGATATTGTCTTGATAATGGGCGTCATTGCGCTCTGTGTATATGGCGCGTTGATGGTCTATAGTGCCACTCAAGGAAGCACAGAGCGTGGCGCTGATCCGTTTGTTTTTCTTAAGCGACAGTTTATCTGGATTGTTCTGGGGATCATTATTGCTGCATTGGTCTCGTTCTCCGATTACAATCTGCTGCGGCACTATCTTGTGCCGATCTATCTGCTTAATCTTTTTCTGCTGATCTTGGTGTTTTTCGTGGGCAGGGAAGCACATGGTGCGCAGAGATGGATACCTGTGGGCGCCTTTCAGCTACAACCATCTGAGTTCGCTAAGATCTTTGTCATCGTTTCTCTTGCTGTTTTCCTATCGACGCGCAAAGGTGAGATCGCAAGTGTCACCAATGTGGGCTTGTCCTTTTTGTTCATGGCCATACCTTGGCTTCTGATCTTTAGGCAACCTGATTTGGGAACCGCACTTGTATTGTTTGCTGTCTTACTGGGGATGCTGGTCACGGCTGGCCTCAAAATGAGGCATTTTTTTGCCATTATTTTGTCCTGTGTTCTTATTGGCTTCTTGCTGATCAATTTTCAAGTTCTGCAGGACTATCAGATGAAACGGCTGATGGTTTTCGTGGATCCTGGCATAGATCCTCTGGGAGCTGGTTACAACATTCAACAGTCTAAGATCGCTGTTGGGAGTGGACGCCTTGCCGGTAAGGGTTTGTTCTCAGGCACCCAGACAAACCTTCAATTCCTGCCCGCCAGACATACTGATTTCATCTTTGCTGTGGTCGGCGAGGAACTAGGTTTTATGGGCTCAGCCCTGCTGCTTGGGCTCTATTTTGTTATTATTTCCAGAGGCATCAGGATTGCCTCTACCGCCAAGAATCTGCTCGGTTCGCTGATAGCGATCGGAGTGGTTTCGATGTGGTTATTTCAAATCCTGGTCAATATAGGGATGACTATCGGGATTATGCCGATCACCGGAATCCCGCTTCCATTCATCAGTTCGGGAGGAAGCTCCCTGTGGGCAAATCTTGCCGGTGTTGGACTGCTTCTTGGCATATATGCAAGGAGATTCGTCTAGGGGGTCCGGGATTGGCGATGTGCGGTTGTTATGTCGCTCGTTATGCGGTTTTTGTGTCTGATGTGTGAGATAATACTGGTATTACCTAATGTCTAATGACGAATACCTGATCGAATGTCTAATGAATGACCAGTGATCGAATACCTAGGGTCAAAAACGATGTTCTTTTCGTTGTCTGTCATTACCCATTGATCATTGGTGCGAAAAAGGGCTTGGTCAATACACATTCGTAAAAGGATGAATGAAATGGCAAGAATGCCGGTCAGGGCGAGAAATGTTCTTAGTACTGTGGAACAGATTAAAAGAGAGGCTAAAAGATCGGTACAAGTACTGATCATAGGTCAGAACAGTGACGACGGTCTTGGGCTCCAAAGCATCCTGAGTTCGGGCGAGCAAGGGCTGTTTCCGATTCTCAGCTGGGAGGAAGCGCGAACAAAAGCTGCTCAAAAACGGATAAAGAGCGCCGACGCCATACTATTCTTGGCTGATCCGACCAGCGACATGAAAGAGCAAGCGAAAAAGATGCGAGATATTATGAAGTTAAACTCATCGTATCTAATCGCAATAGATCAAAAAGAGCATCCATCTGAGCTGCAGCAACAGCTGGAGTCTGCATATGCGGGGCTGGACCGGCACATTAAAAAGGTCATACTGATTTCGCAGTCAAAGAATATCAACATTGAAGGAAAGCTGGCATCTGACCTAATGGGTCTACTCTATCCGAAGGGTAAAGGAATCCCACTAGCAAGAAGATCACCGATTTTCCGCGGTCCGGTAGTGGCTAACGTAATCGATCAAACTTCTAGACAGAATGGCCTGATTGGTGTCATGACATTCCTCCCCGGCGCAGACATGCCCATTCTCACTGCAAATCAAATAAGGATGGTGCTGAAGATTGCCGCCGTCTATGATGAGGAAATCTCGTTCACTAGATTAAGGGAGTTGTTTGCCGTGGTAGGTGCAGGATTTACACTCCGCGGCCTGGCAAGACAGCTGCTAGACTTCGTGCCGGGGATTGGATGGGTGGTCAAAGGTGCTGTGGCCTTTGCAGGAACCGAGGCCTTGGGGCGCGTCGCTCAAAAGTACTTCGAGCAGGGTTACAGCCGCATGAATACGGAAGATATGAGGCAAATATTCTCCAGCATCAAAAGTGAGAGAAATAGTGGAAGAAATCCGAGAAAAGCTGGAATCAATACTTCCCGGGGTTAGGAAACCTGCTCAGTATATAAACCAGGAATGGAATTCGGCTCACAGATCTCTTGAAGGCGCAGAAGTAGCGATTGCATTGGCCTACCCCGATCTGTACGAGGTTGGTTTTCCCAATCTCGGGCTGCAAATACTCTATGCAGTCATAATTGGTAAGCAGGGATTCTGTGCGGATCGAGTCTACGCTCCGGGAGCTGATCTAGAAGTACAGCTGCGGCATCAGAAGGTTCCGCTCTTCTCTTGGGAAACCAAAACTCCTTTGTCAGACTTTGATATCGTCGGTTTTTCTCTTCAGTATGAAATGACATTGCCCAATATACTCACGATGCTCGATCTTGCTGGGATTCCTCTTTGTGCTAGAGATCG
>CAYFXD010000136.1:0-5948 GCA_964347095.1 uncultured Actinomycetota bacterium
GCTGCGGGCTGATCACAGTTATATCAGCCCCGCAATCCAACAAGTTCATGACTTTGCGCTCAGCAACCGGTCCTCCGCCGACAACCACACACCTCTTGTCTCTCAGATTTACATACATGGGATAGTAGTGCATCTGCAAACCTCAGATCCTCGATTCGCGATTATAGATTCTAGATACTTGCCAAAAGAAGTTAATCTACCATCCAGTATCTAGTATCAAGCATCCAGCATCATTTTCTTATCCTCTAATTCCGTGGAATTGGCTTAAGTATGGTACCACCACAAAATGAATGAGGAGAATAGCGACAAAACCCGCAATAGCCAACATCGCAGCTTTTCTTCCTCTCCAGCCGGCAAAGTGCCTAAGAAGAAGGTATGCGACCAAAAGAAGCCAGGTAAGACCTGCAGCAGCCACGATAATATCAGGCCGGCCTTCCCAGGCCACCTGCATCCATATTGCTCCTGCGGCAATCCCCATCGATAGAAATGGGACTGCGATAGCAATTGCACGGTAGCTCATTTGGTCCAAGGTCTCAAGAGATGGAAGTCTCTTAAAGAGATTGCTTGGTTTTCTGCTCTTCAACTGCCTTTCCTGTAGCAGGTACAGAATGGCAAGACCCGCTGCGATGATTATAGCCCCATAACCGATAAAGATGACCGTCACATGCAGAGCAACCCAGGCACTTCGTAGCTCACTTCGCAGAGCCGCCGGCAGTGTATACTGAGTCCAACCATAACCCATTAAGAGACAGGTCAAAATGGTCACAAATATGCCCACAACTTTAATCTGAGAGTAATATTCCACAATCAAATAAGCCGTGATCACCGACCAGCTGATGGCCGAGACCGACTCATAAGAGCTAGCAATTGGCAGATGCTGCACAGCTAGACCTCTAAATAGGATCGAGAAGAAATGCGCAACCCATCCCACAAAAACGATGTAGGTGGCTATCTTGCCGATGCTTTCCTTCTTGGAGGTAAAGAAGTAGACGTAGGTTATGAACGCAGCAGCATACAGCAGAACAGCGATCCAAAAAAGGACAACTTCAATTTGTTCCATGATGACCTCCTGCAACCATTGCTGTCTAATAAATGTAGCTATGCGAGTGATTCCGGATGCAAGCCAGATCAAAGCCCAAAGATTACGGTGACAAACCCCGTATCGTCCAAGGGCTGTCAGCTACGTTTGGACCAGCCGAATAACGTTGCCGCGCTACGAAACAGGTCTCTTGACCCTAGCCGTGGCCATTCTTCTATTGCTTCTTCTTCTTCTTCTTCTTGACTATCTCGGCTAAATGCTCTATATCTTTTTGCATGTTTGTAACCTTCAGGCCGATAAAGAGCAGGTAACCGAAGAGTACGATCCACACCGCAAAATAGGCCAAGACCATGTAGGTGAAACCTAGCTTCTCCATGCGATCAACTCCCTATTTCATCTTTAAGCACTTCAAGTTCTTCTTGGGCATGCTCAATTGCATTCCGCATCTGCACCAGCAACACGTAGAGTACCACAAAGGCAATTATGCTTGCGATCATGGCGACTGTCATCTTGGGTGAAAGCTCCATCCCAGTAGCCTTGAGCACTATGGGATGGATAGTCCGCCACCATCGAATAGCCATGAAATTGATGGGCACACTGATAAAAGCAACTATTCCGAATACAGCGGCAAATCGTGCTCTCTTTTCCTGCTCCCCGACAGATCGACGCAGCAGTAGATAGGCAATATATAGAAGCCAGACTATAAGCGAGGTCGTCAATCGCGGCTCCCAGGTCCAGTAAACACCCCAGGCCACACGAGCCCAGAATGGCCCCGTGACTAGGACCAAAGTATCAAAGACCACTCCGATCTCTGCTGAGTTGGCTGCGAGGATGTCCCATTTCATCTCTCTTCTAGCAAGATAGACAATGCTGGCAATGGCGACTACCAGAAATGCCAGATACGGAACCAGAGCCAAGGCAATATGAAAATAGAAAATCCTCTGGACGATGCCCATGGTTCTGTCCTCAGGAGCAAATATGAATGCCGTATAGATAGCAAACATGATCAGGATGAAAGATGCTGCCAAGACTACCAAGAATTTGTTTCTCTTCATGCTTTTTCACTCCTCCAAGATGTATTCAAAAGTCATGTATGATATAAGCAGAAAGATCATATCATAGACCAACAAGAGCTGCAGCCAAGCATAGGTGTCACCAGCTGTGCCGGATGCCAAGAGTATTGTCGATGTTGCTTTTACGGCTGCGATCAAAACTGGAACGATGACTGGGAAGAACAGAATTGGCATCATAAGATCGCGAGCTCTTGTATTTATAGAAATCGCTGAGAGCAAGGTCCCAATGGATGCAATTCCCAGATTTGCCAGGAGTATGATTATGATAAAGAGAGCAAAGTCTATCTGGGTCGCGTCTCTTATGAAGAACAAAACAAACACCGGAAGCGTAATCAGTTCCACGATCGAAATGAAGATCAAGTTGCCGATGACTTTAGCGACATAGATAGCCGATCTATCGACCGGGGAAAGCATTACTCCGTCCATGCATCCCTCGTCCTTCCCGTGAACAAAGGACCGGTTCAAACCCAGGATGGCAGCAAAAAGAAATGCCACCCATAAGATGCCTGAAGCCAGATCAAGTACCTCTTCCTGAGCATCCTGGCCAAATGCAAAATTGAATATGACCATCGTGAGAAGAACAAAAACCAACATTGAGGTGAAAAGCTCTTTGGTCCTTAGCTCTGATATTATGTCCTTTTCAACGATTGCCAGCGTCTTCTTAAGATAATCCACTACTCAACCTCGATGCATTTTCTGTAAGTGTCTGGAAAAAGCTTTGCGTCAATTTGATCTCTGCGTGCCTGATAGCCGATGGTTCCCTTGGTCAAGATGGCAATCCTGCCGCACATCTCCAGTCCTTTAAGAAGATCATGGGTAGTCAATATAAAGGTGCAGTCTTTTCCTTTCAGACCTATAAGCACCTTGTCAAGGATCTCAGTGGCCCTGGCATCCAAGCCGCTGTATGGCTCATCCATAAACAGGATGGGAGCTTCATGCAAAAGAGCACGGGCAATCGACAGTCTTTGCTGCATGCCGCAGGAAAAAGTTCTGACCAGGTCAAACTTTCTGTGCTCTAACTCAACCAGCTCAAGAAGGTCTGATATACGGCCTTCCAGTTCAGTTACGGCAAACAGCTTGCCGTAGAATCGCAGATTCTCATATGCTGTCAAATCCGGATAAAGATATGGGTTGTGCGAGATAAGACCAATCCTCGACCGTACTTGCTCCGATTCTTCCTTGATATCAAAACCGGCGATCTTAACCTGGCCGGACGATGGTAGAATCAGCGTTGAGAGGATTCGCAAAAGTGTGGTTTTTCCAGCGCCGTTCGAACCAAAAATGGTGAGGAAGTCGCCTCGAAAGACCCTTAGATCAACTCCATCAAGGATCTTGCGGCGCCCGAATTGCTTGCGCAGATGATTAACTTCAACGATTGGGGAATTTGAAGTAGGCGAGCCCTCTGTTTTCATGGAACATTAGCGCCTTTCCTTCTTGGGTTTTTTCCCTAACGGTAAAATGGCCCAAATGGCACCGGCAAAGAGAACCAGGCTGCCTACCCAGAGCCAGGAAACAAGCGGATTGACTTTAGCTTGGACTGTGATTGTGCCATCCTCATTCAAGCCCTGAAATGCTAGAAAGAGATCCCTCAAAAACTCCCTTCTTATTGAGACCTTGGCGATAGTGGTGGATTCCGGATATGCAAATCTTACCAGCCTAGGCGTATATTCGCCTATACTTTTTCCGCCTTCTGAGACCGTAAGCGTGGCTCCAACTGTTTCTCTTCTGATATTCTCTTCTGTCCTGTCGGCTTCTGGATTGATGTACTGTGTTCTCTTATAAGGCTTGGAATATTCCAGTTTGAAGTCCTCTATGGAAAATGATTCGCCCTCTTTCAAAGTAACAATCTGCTCCGAAGCATACAGGGAAGAGCCCACCAAACCAATGAAGATGAGCATGATTCCCAAATGCGCAATGAATCCGCCATAATGGCGGTTGTTATTCTTAAAAAGGTAGTAGAGTGAGCTTATGAATCCCTTTTTGGCCGCTTTCGAACGAGTGCGTGCATTATTAATTGTCGTCTGAATCAACACGATTGTCCCAAAAACAGCTGCGGTCAGCGTCAACATCCCCAATGGGCTCCCTCTCCAGAACACTATGATCAGCCCAAAACTCACTATAGCCAAGGCGGTCGGTATGATAAGATCTGTCTTCACGCTGTCAAATGAGGTCTGTTTCCATTTGATAAGCGGGCAAATTCCGATCCCAAGCAGATAGATAAGCCCTAGTGGAATTGCGAGATTATTGTATGTCTCTATGCTTGGGGAGAGTTTTTGACCCATGAAGATCTCAGTGAAATATGGAAAGACAGAAAGAATCAACACAATGGCCATAAATGCGTAGAGCATCAGATTGTTCAGGAAATATCCATACTCGCGCGAGACAATTGATTCTTCTGCGAACTCAGTCCTCAGCCGGCTGTACTGCCAAGCAATGAGCCCTCCTCCACCACCAAGCACAACTAGGATTGAAAATAGAAAATAGCTTCCAACAGGAGATTCACCAAAGGCATGGACGGACTGGATTATGCCGCTTCGGGTGATGAACGTACCTGCGAGACACAGCAGAAAGGTCGAAACAGATAGGACAATAGTCCAAATCTTTAATAAACCCTTTCGTCTGTAAATGAAGAAGGAATGGATCAAGGCCGTACCTGTGAACCAAGGAAGGATCGAGGTATTCTCAACCGGATCCCATGCCCAGTATCCTCCCCATCCAAGCACCTCATATGCCCAATATGCGCCAAGGAAGATTCCAACGGAAAGGAGAACCCAAGCAAATAGAGCCCAATTTCTGCACATGGTAATCCATTCCTCAGTCTCTCTTCCAAGGATTAGTGCCGCAATAGCAAAAGCAAAAGGTACGGCAAATACGGCATAACCGACCAACAGAGTCGGCGGATGGATAGCCATTACAATATGCTGCAAAAGGGGATTCAAGCCTTGCCCTTCGGTCATTGCAAAGGGCGCGGCTTTAAAGGGGTTAGCGGGAACAGTCACCACCACGAGGAAAAAGGTCTGGATCCCTGCCAACAAGAGTATCGCATAACGAAACAAGTCTCGTCTTTCTTTCCAATTGAATACGAGGAGAAAAAAGATGCAGACTGCGAGGATCACAAGCCAGAAAAGTAGTGACCCTTCTTGACCAGCCCAAAAGGCACTTATTAGATACACGAGAGACAAATCTGTACTTGAATATTGCGCAACATAGGAAAGACTAAAATCATGGTTGAGAAGAGCAGAAATCAATGCAAAGGAGGCAATGACAACCAGAACGGAGACTACAATGATCCCATAATATCCTGCTACGACTGCTTCTCTGACTCTTGCTATTTGACCATACAGTAGAGAAATGAAGGAGACAACTGAAACAAAAAGTGCCAGGATGATTACTACATTACCGAATTCTCCCAATTATCGATTTCCATCCCTAGTCTTTTCCTCATATTTTGACGGACATTTTACTAAGATTGTTTTGGCTTTGAATTCTCCGTTCTGCTGATAGACACCTTCTGCAATAACATCGGTATCATCTCGAAACGATGCTGGCAGAGTACCTTCATAGACAATTTGAAGATTTGCTTTGCCGTCGGTTATTCTAAAACGGTACGGGCTCGATTTTCCCGCTAGGGAGCCCTTTACAACTTTGCCTCCGATTCGTGCTGACTCTCCTCTAAGAGAGGCATCCGCCTTGAGCTCGCTGACCGTCTTATAGAACAGAAAACTGCTGCCCATAGCCGAATACACCAAATACCCGAGCAGAACAAGCACAATGGCCCCGGTGATTACTATTCTCTTCATTTTCTTGCTCATCTTGTTAAACTCCTCTTTTTGCAA
>CAYFXD010000137.1:0-13789 GCA_964347095.1 uncultured Actinomycetota bacterium
ACATTCTGGTAAGGAAGCCCTGAGGAAGAGCTGTGGGAAGCAGAAATCAATTGATAATTGTTGGGGAACGCGATCATCCTGAAGTAATTGGGATCCTGGCGCACGCACAGAATAAGGCCCTGGTCGCTGAGAGTTCAGCAGATGTCGCATCCTTTCATCTGTCAAAGAACGTGGGAGTCGTTGTGCAAACAACGCAGTTGGAAGAGAATCTGAAAGCCGTTGTCGCGGAACTACTTCCGAGGGTTTCCGAGCTGCTTGTATTTAATACTATCTGCAGTGCTACACGGCTTCGTCAGCTTGCGGCGCAAGAGATTGCCCAAAAAACTGATACCATACTTGTCGTAGGCGGCAAGAATAGTGCTAATACTACTCACCTTGCTCAAATGTGTAAAAGGATAAACCCGAACACCTACCATATTGAAGTGGCCTCTGAGATACGAGCTGAATGGTTCAGCAAGAAAGGTCGGGTTGGTGTAACCGCCGGAGCGTCCACTCCGAAGTGGATTCTGGATGAAGTCGTCGATAAATTGGAGTCTTTAGAATAGTCCGCCAAATGAACTGGTAAGAGAATATGAGTGCGATCATATCAGAAATAATCAAGGACAGCGCTGCAGCTAGAGCATGTCTGCGGGCGGGGGATAAGCTGATAGGCATAAACGGCACCATCCTTCGAGACATTATTGACTACCATATAGTGATGGAAGACCAAGATCTTGAATTGCTAATTGAACGCGACGGTCACGATAGAAGCGTAAGATTGATCGCTCAAGAGAACGAGAAGATAGGCATAAGATTTTCCTCTTCCATTTTTGACCGCGTCAGAACATGCTGCAACAACTGCGTCTTTTGTTTTCTTGATCAACTGCCACCGGGACTGAGGCGGAGCTTGTATCTTAAAGACGATGATTTCCGTCTGTCCTTTCTATATGGCAATTTTATTACCCTTACAAACCTAGACCCAGCTGATATTGAGCGAATCGTCGTTCAAAGACTGAGCCCACTCTATGTTTCACTTCACTCAGCTGATCCAATCATACGAAAGAAGATGCTCAGAATGACCTCTGATGACCATGCGCTTTCCTACCTCCAGGATCTTTTAAGCGCAGGCACAGAGATCCACCTTCAGCTTGTGCTTTGTCCCGGAATGAATGATAAGGAATATTTACGAAACAGCCTGGGTACACTCGAACTGTATTTCCCATTGATTAAATCGATCGGCATTGTTCCAGTCGGTTTGACCAAATTCAGACAGAATCTTTACCCTCTTAAGCTTTTCTCTCAGCAGGAAAGCAGAGATCTGATACGCGACATACAAATCCTGCAGGATCGATATCGGAAGGAGAAGAACACCTCATGGGTTTTCTTGGCTGACGAATTCTACCTTTTAGCAGGTTATCCCTTGCCATCTTATGATCATTATGAAGACTTTGCACAGTTGGAAAACGGAATCGGAATCGCTAGGTTGTTCTTGCACCAGATTGACCAGGCTCTCGATGACGTGCTTGAATCATCAGTTAAGACCTGTGACTCGTTCACTGTTGTAACTGGTGAGCTTGCCGGGCCCATCATGGCTCAAGCGTTCAACATGATTCAGAACCAAATAGGCGGCGACTATAGGATTGCCCAAGTGAAAAACAGGTTTTTCGGTGATACCGTGACAGTTGCCGGTTTGCTTACTGCCAGTGATATCGTTGCGCATGTCAGATCCAATCAAATCAAGAGCATGCTGCTGATTCCTGAGGTAATGCTGGATTCTCAAGACCGGTTCTTGGACGATATGAGCATAGAAGAGCTTCAATCTGTATTGAAACTAGGAATCACAAAACTGCCTGTAGATGGCACACATCTTCTCCACGCTCTCCGACAGCTAATATAGAAGAGAGGCTGAGATAAGTTGACGTTACCCTTTGTTGCAGTCGTTGGGCGGCCCAATGTGGGCAAGTCAACGTGCATAAACCGGATCGCTTCCACAAACGAAACCATCGTGGAAAAGACACCCGGCGTTACCAGAGACAGAAAACATGTGCAGGCCGATTGGGCCGGTCGGAGGTTTGTTCTCATTGATACGGGAGGCCTCGATTTCGTCAAAGGAGCCCCGATTGCGCGGGCAACAACGGAACAAGCACTTCTGGCTGTCGAGGGTGCTGATTGCATCATTTTTATGGTCGATGCAACAACTGGGCCGATGCCTGATGATGAAGAAATAGCAGACGTCCTTAGGAAGTCGGGAAAACCTGTTCTTCTAGCTGTCAACAAGGTAGATAATCCGAAATGGGACGGTGATAAATATCGGTTCTACAAATTGGGCTTGGGTGAACCTATCATTATTTCTGCTCTCCAGGGTCTGGGAATCGGTGATCTACTGGATGAGGTGATCAAGGAGTTGCCTCAAGCGCCGCAGGAAATGGCTGACAAAGCCCTTTCTGTTGCCATCGTTGGCCGGCCAAACGTGGGAAAATCCTCCATCTTGAATAAGCTTCTCGGTGAAGATAGAGTTATTGTAAGTGAGACACCCGGAACAACGAGGGACTCAATTGACACAACAATCAGTGTGGGAGAGCAAAGAATAGATCTGATAGATACCGCAGGCCTGCGGCGAAGAGGCAAAATCGAGCAGAACATTGAGTATTACAGTTGGGTTAGAGCACTTCGGGCTCTGGACCGCGCCGACATTGCCCTGCTCGTTATTGATGCTTCAGAAGGCGCAACAGAGCAAGACCAGCGCGTAGCCGAGATGGTGGAAACTCGGGGCTGCGGGATCATAGTCATGTTAAACAAATGGGATCTGCTAGAGGACGAGGCCAAGAAGAAACAAATCTTGGACGATTTGGCTTATAAGCTGAGGTTTGTGAACTATGCACCGGTCTTGAAAGTATCATGCCTTACAGGCAAAGGTCTGTTCCGTACCTTTGAGGCAATCAAAGAGGTGGCAAATTCCTACTACATGAGAATATCGACGTCGGTAATGAACAGTATGGTCGCCGACCTCAAGGAAGAGGGTTTTGCCCCGGCCAAGCGAAACAAGAAACTAAGGCTGTCTTATGCGACTCAGGCGAGTGTCGCTCCGCCGACATTTGTTTTTTTTGTCAATCGGCCGGAGCTGGTAAATGCGAATTACCGGCGGTTTCTGAAAGGAAAGTTGAGGCAGAACTTTGGATTTATGGGCTCTCCTATCTTCTTGCGTTTTAAAAAGAAGACCGGTGCTGCAGTGAAAGCGAGCCGGCAGGGCAGAGCGTAGAGGGAAACACCGCAATGCCGGAATCTCTGAGGTCGGCGATGCGCAAGCGTTGATAAGCGGGCAGCTGAGCTCAAGGAACATAGCTTGAACCTAGAATCTGCGTGGAGGGGTTTTCCGTGCTAACAGCAATTTTTGTTGTTGTAGCTGCTTACCTTATTGGTTCGATTCCATTTGGCTTGATAGTTGCCAAGCTCGGATATGGTAAGGATATCCGCCAATATGGAAGCGGCAATCTAGGCGCCACAAACACTTTCCGGGTGCTCGGACCAGTTGCGGGAATATTTGTACTCTTGCTGGACGTGTGCAAAGGGCTGCTGGCAACAGGCTTTACTAGTTATCTGTTTCCCAATACACCGAGCCTAATCCGGCACCCTCAGAATGTAAGTACTTGGGAGTCAGTAGTGGTCGTTATGGCAGCCATAGCCGTCATTTGCGGACACAATTGGTCCGTATACCTCGGCTTCTCCGGTGGCAAAGGGGTCGCAACAGGGACCGGAGTATTGATAATGCTGGTACCGGTTATTGTTGTGATACTGCTCGGATTGTGGGCCATAGTGGTCGCTGTGAGCCGCTTTGTGTCACTCGGTTCAATCACTGTCGCAGCAACTTTTCCCGTCTTGATGTTATGGTTCTTTCCAGATAATATTCCATATATTCTATTTAGCATTGTCGCCGCTGCAGTGGTCGTTCTTAAGCATAGGTCTAACATCCAGCGCCTCATCGCGGGCCAGGAAAACAGGCTTGGTGAGTCCGCTAGCATGACCAGGGAGAATTGATGAAGATCGCAGTGCTAGGTGCAGGAAGTTGGGGAACCTCAATTGCCGCCCTGTTAGCCAAGAAACAGCATAATGTGGTTCTCTGGGCTCGCGATCCTCTTATCGCCGAGGGAATCCGAACGCGCATGCGTAATCCAAAATATCTCACGGATATAGAGCTGCCTCAGAATCTTGCTGCAACTGATGATCTTTCTTGTTTGGATGCTAAACTTGACGGAGTCGTCTTTGCCATGCCCTCACATGCAATGAGAGCCACAATTCGTCAGTCAAAACAATACCTAAAGGAAGACACCAAGCTGCTGAGCGTGGTCAAAGGAATCGAAACAGACTCGGTTAAAAGAATGACGGAAATCATCGCGGAAGAGTTAGGAAACACTTGGTACCGGAATATTGCGGTTCTCTCCGGACCAAACCATGCTGAAGAGGTAAGCAAAGAGATCCCCTCGGCAACTGTGGTGGCAGCATTTAACAAGAGCACAGCGCTGGAATTTCAGGAGCTTTTTATGACGCCCTACTTTCGAGTATACACCAACAAAGATGTGGTAGGCGTGGAGCTTGGCGGTGCAACAAAAAATGTCATCGCCATCGCCGCTGGTATCTCAGACGGACTCGGCTACGGAGACAACACTAAGGCCTCTTTGATGACCAGGGGTCTGGCTGAAATGACCAGATTGGGAGTCACTCTGGGAGCCCTGCCAATAACCTTCTCGGGGCTTGCCGGAATAGGAGATCTAATCGCAACCTGCACCAGTCGTCACAGTCGGAATAGAGCCGTAGGTGAAAATCTTGGCAAAGGAATGCATTTAGCCGAAATTCAGAAAGAATCCCCAATGGTCGCTGAGGGAATCCTCACCAGTAGAGCGGTGCTAGCACTGGCCCAACATCATGATGTCGAAGTGCCGATAACCAGGAATGTTGTTGAAGTTCTATATCAAGACAAAGATCCGAAAGACTGCGTCAGTGATCTTATGCGGCGCGGTGCCACTGACGAGGTGAGATCCACAGCCTTGATGACAGAAGATCTCAAGTAGGAAGCTGTGCAAGAGGATTCTTGAGCTGAATGCACATGCAAAGTGGTAGGTGGAATTGTCCTTTTGTTTTGGGTACCAATTGTAGGCAGAGCATTTGCCGTTGAATCCGCTATAGGCCTTGGATATAGTGGAGCTGCCATGGGAAGGTGCCA
Source organism: uncultured Actinomycetota bacterium (assembly GCA_964347095.1). Taxonomy (GTDB): domain Bacteria; phylum Actinomycetota; class Aquicultoria; order Subteraquimicrobiales; family CAYFXD01; genus CAYFXD01. The sequence continues at coordinate 5,198 of CAYFXD010000137.1, forward strand.
AGTATGGTAATCCACGCACTTAGATGATGAATTGCTTGCCATAGATCCAACGGGGCGTGGCGCAGTTTGGTAGCGCAACAGGCTGGGGGTCTGTAGGTCGCTGGTTCAAATCCAGTCGCCCCGACCAGTTCAGAAGGGAAGAGTGGTCAGAGATGGCCGCTCTTCTTTGTTGTCTGCATGCGGCCCAGCGGCTGTATCAATTCGTCAGGGCTAGTTCTTTCATGCTCTACACTGATCGATGGCAAATGTGGTAGCAAGGAGTTCTTTCTTGGATCGGTATCGGAGCAAAACACTGTCTGAATCTAAAGTTCAAGAAGTTCAGCGTAAAAGCGCACAGAAGCGGCTGATAAGAAATAGAAAATGCCGTCCAACCAAGGGGAGATGAAGCGGGTTCAAGTACTCAAGACATAATGCAGCGATTGTCAAAATGCTCGGCCAACTGCATAAGCGAGGTTTTGATAAGAAAGAAGCCACCCAGCAATCCAACTAGGAATCTCTGGGTGGCACTAACAAGACCGAAGGGTCTTGGTAATATTGATATTCTATCACTAATAACCGGAATCCTTCAAACACAGCCAATGCTTGTGGTCGCACAGCATATGCCAGGCCGCTAATCCACGTGCTGGAGTAAAGAAGAATCCAAATAAGACGATATATTGAATTATCGAGGAGCAATTAAGGCACCAGGAGCCTCAGAGCTAGGGAAGGTCGACTATGTCAAAGAAACAGAACTGTTGGGAGTTTAAGCGGTGCAAAAGGGAGCCTGGAGGAGATAATGTAGAAGAACTAGGGGTCTGTCCAGCGGCTACTGAAACCCGATTAAACGGTATTCATGGAGGCCAGAATGCTGGGCGGGCTTGTTGGATCGTAGGAGGGACTTTTTGTGAAGGCGAGCCTCAAGGGACGTTTGCGCAAAGATACGACACTTGCGGGAAATGTGATTTCTACAAGCTCGTTTTGCAGGAAGAGGGCCCCCATCACTTTGTGCTAGTTGCTGCATTGCAGGAAAAGTTGAAGTAGGTATGTATTGACTAAGTGGCAAATCTTAAGTGGCTACCAGCTGCTGCGTGGGAGCTAGTGCTCAGTTTATATGGGACCTGTTATGAGCCATAACTGGAGTCAAAAGTCTGATGAACAATATTCTGGCCAAGAGCAAGGCTATATGAGGACTGTGCGGAGTGTGATTTTTGGAGACTTGTCAAGGCTGAAGAGTCTGTGAATTATGTTCCTGCACCTGCGCTTTTGAGAAAGCTAACGTGTCCGTGATCCTTATTGGGCATGATCTTACGAAAGCAGCGAAACAGAAGCAGAGATTAATTGTATTGAAGGGGCAGCCAAAAGCATTGCTAGCGCGGATTTTTGGGGGAACACAGCGGCTTGATTATACTTCTTCGCCTCTGTGCAACCGATATGCTTGAAGCATTGCCGCTGATCCCTGTAGTGCATATCTAAGGGTCGCTTGAGCGGTTACATGTATGAGGACGGTCAGATAATCTTCCCTCTTGTTTGTTTCAATTTCCTTGGCGCCGGTTATAATGAGTTCTTCCATTTGCTTATGAAAGATCTCCCGGATATCATTGACCAGTTGGGCGGTGTGTTCATACGCATAACTCTCAACAAAATCAAATGCATCAAATTTCTTTTTCACAGAACTTCCTCCCTTCATGTTTTAGTGCGAATCTTCGCAATATTGAGATTCAATACTGAATAGCCAAAGTATTTTTTCAATGCCCACACCAACTTACGCTGGCCAAAAGCCGCCAGCTATTATGCTGAAAGCCCACGAAATCGACGGGGGAGTTAGGAACAGGCCCATTAATTAGAGAATGGCCTCTGAGGATCTTGCTGTCATTCTCTAGTGATGTTGAGGAATCTCATTGTAGGAGCCGCACCAAGCGCAGTAAAAGACCATCTGCTTGAAGTTGATTCGGCTGGGATTAATGTTACTAAGAAGTGCAGTAGCACAATTGCCGCAGGTCATGTTGGTGTTTCCTTCTGATAGGATAAGCGACACACCTCGGCTGAGATCGAGCACCATTCTTGTGCCGTCCGGCGGTTTTGGAATGACCCTGAGCTTCTGGATATCCATTTTTGTCTGCCCTATGCGTTCGGCCCAATATCATTATTTCACAATGATGAGTGTTTCACAGTGAATACTCCTGGTAAATGAAGACAGGTGCCGGATGCATGGGGAACGGAAGGATTTTTCGGCTGAGCTGATCAATGCCTATGATCTGGAGATCTGATGCATGCCTGGGCTCAGCAAAAAGAGTTGACCGTCCAGACCCTCATAGACTAAACTTATATCAAAGATGCAATGTAAATATGAGGGAGGGGCTCAAAGAGTCCTTCTCTTTTTCGATTCAGAACGAGACAAAGGAGCTGATTCCAATGGCGATATCCGGCGATAGATGCAGTCGGTGCGATTTTTGCGGCACAGAACTGGAAAGTGATCTTCACGTGTTTTGTCCAATAGCTTGGAAAGATCCTAGTGAGAACAATTGCTGGTGCGTATGCCTGGAATGTAAGTCAAGCTTCCTGCAGCAAATGCGGTCAGAGCTTGAATAAGACGACCACCCAATAGATAGTGGCTTTGTCACTAGTGATTATTACTTTTTTCCGATACAGTCAGTTAGCCGGTTGTCTTGGGCAGGACTGCCCGGTAGAGGAAATATCCGGTGCCGTACCTTATCTTCCTATAGTTTCGGCAGACTGGTCTGTTTAAATGCCTCTGTTAATCCGTCCCCAATAGGTACTTCTTTGATATCGAAGTGATGACCTTTTTGTCTTTATTCCACTCTGAGCGGCCGTATCGCTCCAAATCTCCGTTGGACGCCCCCACCTTGATAAGCAAGCTTGAGGACATCTTCATGATATCTGATTAGTGCGTTGTCTTCACGGCCATAGCCGAAAAGATCCGCCACGTTATCGTTTGCCCAATTATCCCACAATAACAAGTATCGCTTGTACAGCTGGTACACCTCCTCGGTCTGGGGCTCATAGCTGATCAACTCAGACCCAGCCATCTGGGCCTTCTTTTGGATAGAATAGGAATCTCCGCGTTCATAAAGCTGGTACATTTCAATCTCGCGCTCCACCAAGGGTGATGTGTTCTGACAATATTCAACCAAGTCTTCTCGCACCTGGGATGTGGCGAACAGAGTGCTTAGTCCAGGGAACACTACCAAGAACATAAACACCAGCGCCACACGCATAATAACCAGAAACCTCTCCATGATTACCCCCACTTGACTATAATCCTTCGCAAGTAGATTGTGTTTTTTCTTTTGCTAGACAATAAGCTTGGGTTGAGATAACAATACTCGTGGTCTGCGCTAATGGAGCGCCGAATTTCTACAGCCTATAAAGAGGATTAGGATTGATCGAAGCGAAGAATAAAGGCTGACGAGGAGGCTGGCGAATGCACAGCGCGATCGCATATTTTTCAGAAAAGGGCACAGAGAAGATACATACCGATGAGATCCAAGCGGCGATGAGCAGGCAAGCAGTGATATGGCCGGATATTGAAGCACCTTCAGACGACGAATTTTCGCTGCTGACCGAAATTTTCAATTTCCACCCTCTCGCCATTGAGGACAGTCAAACCAAGTTTCATCTGCCCAAAGTTAACAATTATGGAGATCATCTCTTCCTAATCTGGCATGCACTTGATCAAGATGTTCCTATGAAATCCGCGCTTGAAACCACGGAGGTCGATGTGTTCATCAGTACAAGCTATTTGGTCACGATTCATGCCAAGGCCGTCCCATATACTAATGTGCTGCAAAGAAAATGTCTGGACAACTCTGATCTCTTCAAAGCAGGCACTGACAAGCTCCTGCACGATCTCTTGGACAATATAGTGGATGAATACTTCCGCGTGATTGACCGGATAAGTGACCGCATTGACCAGCTTGAAGACCTCATCTTCGAACAGAGTCAAGAGTCGTACATAAAGGAGTTATTCTCTCTCAAACATCAAATGTTGTTCCTTCGCAAGCTGGCTGCCCCTGAGCGCGACTTGATCAATGCTCTCAACCATATCGGGTCTGATATTATCACTGATCAGGTCTATATCTATTACTTGGATGTCTATGATCATCTGATAAGAATACTGGATCTAATAGATACAGCACGCGACGTAGTAAGCGGGGCGATGGACATATACCTAAGTCAGGTATCCAATCGCCTGAACGAGATTTTGAAAAAGCTGACCCTTGTTGCCACTGTGTTTCTGCCACTCACTCTGATCACTGGGATATATGGAATGAACTTCAAGAACATGCCGGAGCTGGGGATCCCCTATTTCTACCTGGGTGTTCTTATCTTCATGTTTGTTTTTGCCGCAATCATGTTTGGATATTTTAGGTGGAAGAAGTGGTGGTAGCCATTCTCAGCCCCGAATCGAACAGGATGCGTTCATGGCAAATCTTCTGACAGTTACGCGCTTGTTGTTAATCCTGCCATTCCTTTTTTTTGTGTATGGGTCACCGCCCCAAAGAATACCGGCAGCTATCGTTTTTGTGATTGCTGCTCTGACTGACGCCTTGGATGGTTATGTGGCGAGAAGCTTTGGCCAGGTAACAGAGGTAGGAAAGATGATCGATCCTCTCATTGACCGATTCTTCTTGATCATCGTTGCTATAGCTCTGTACACCCAGTTTAAGCAACCACCGCTGTTTGCTCTGATCATTTTGGTAGCCCGCGATTTCTTCTTAGTATGGGGCTATATCTACCTGCGAAGCAAACAAATACAAATGTCCGTGACTCTTTTGGGCAAGACCGCCACCGGTATTATTATGGTTGCTTTTGCCTTCATAATCCTCGGACTCGGAGCCGGACAGATGCTTTTCTTGGTAGGACTGCTTGTGTACATCTTCGCTGCAATCGAATACACTTTTCATGCCTTCAAAATGATCTCATGAGCTGACAGCGTAAGGTTTTTTGAGGTTCTAAATGGAAAGCCAGTTTAGCTACACAAAGTACCAGGCTGCTGCCACGGAAATAAACAACAAAGAACTGATGGTCCACTCCAGTGATGTCCATTTTGAACTCGCTATTTTGGAAATGCGCCCAAATCTTTGGCAAAAAACGCTATAATAATACAAACCTCACATACCAGGGGAATCTGAGTGGATGAAATCGGGAATGAGGTTTTCCTAGTTTGCTTGCTGGATGTGCACTTCTGAGATTGATCAAAGAAGTTATCGATCGAATCACCAACATATAGGTGAACTTGTGCGTTCCTATGTGACCGATCAAGAAATACTGACTGCCTTTTTGCGAATGGATATATGTCCTGAATTCTGTGCTTGGATGCTTAGCAGGAGGTGAAAAGCATTGAAAGCGGTTATTATGGCTGGCGGCGAGGGAACCCGTTTGCGTCCACTTACCAGCAATCAACCCAAACCTATGGTTCCAATCCTGAACAGACCAGTTATGGAGTATTCAATCGAGCTTCTTAAGAAGTACAAGATTGAAGATATTGTAGTAACCCTACAGTTTTTGCCCCAGTTGATTAAAAACTATTTTGGGGACGGAGCTGACAGTGGAACAAATCTGAACTATGCAACGGAGGAGACTCCTCTTGGAACCGCTGGAAGCGTAAAGAACGCAGAAGGCTTTCTAGATGAAAGCTTCGTTGTGATAAGTGGAGATGCCCTGACCGATATCGACCTAAAGCAGGCGATTCAGTTCCATAAAAAGAAAAGCGCAATGGTCACTTTGGTCTTGAAAAGCGTGGAAAACCCTCTGGAGTTTGGGATCGTGATTACTGACGAGAAGGGCAGGATAGAGCGATTCCTCGAAAAGCCAACGTGGGGCGAGGTTTTCAGTGACACGATCAACACAGGAATCTACATACTGGAGCCTGAGATATTTGACTACATCCCCCAAGACCAAATGTTCGATTTTAGCAAAGAACTATTCCCAATGCTCCTGCAGAAGGGAATGCCCCTGTTTGGTTTTGTTGCTGATGGCTATTGGTGCGATATTGGAAATCACGAGCAATATCGTCAGGCCCAAAGAGACATCCTTGACAAGAAAGTCCAGATAGATCCCCCGGGCATCAAAATGCTTGAGGATATTTGGGTTGGTGATGGTGCGACCGTGCATCCGAATGCCAGCCTGCAGGCACCCATCGTCATAGGCCAACATGCCAAGATTGAGGCAGGCGCTGTAATAAGCGAATACTCAATAATCGGCAATAATGTATTCATCAGTAATGATGCGCACACGCACCGCAGCGTTATCTGGGACAATTCCTACATCGGATTCAATGCACGTCTGCATGGGGCAATCGTTGGAAGAAACTGCGACATCAAACAGGGTACGAGGCTTGAACAGGGAGTGATAATCGGAGATGATTGCGTCATAGGAGACCAAGCAGTGGTCAACCATGATGTCCAGGTCTATCCATTCAAAACCATTGACGGAGGCGCAGTAATCAATAGCAGCATAATATGGGAATCCAGAGGAATGCGCACACTCTTTGGAAAAAGAGGAGTGGGTGGCCTGATCAATATTGACATTACTCCAGAACTGGCAGTGCGGCTAGCAATGGCCTATGGAACATCTGTGGGAAGAGGTGCGCATGTCGTCACCAGCCGCGATGCAAGTTTTGCGGCCAGGATGATTATGAGATCGATCATATCCGGCCTCTCGGCCACCGGCGTGGACGTCGAGGACCTGCATGTGATCCCCGCACCAGTGAATAGGTTCAGCATGCACACTGGGCATCGAGAGGGTGGTGTCCACGTGCGGATATCTCCATTTGATGCGCAGTCAATTGAAATAAGCTTCTTTGATTCAAAAGGCGTAGACATCGATGAAGATATGCAGAAAAAGATTGAACGATACTACTATCGGGAAGACTTCCGGCGGGCCTTTTACAATGAAATAGGGGAGATACTTTTCCCGACGCGCGCCACCGAATTCTATGTGAATGGGGTTTCCAAAGCTATTGACAAAAAGTCCATCAGCAAAGCAAGGTTCAAAGTAGTTGTTGATCATGCCTATGGCAGCTCGTCGTTGATTCTTCCGTACCTGATGGGAAAACTCGGCTGTGACATTGTGTCTCTCAATGCTCACACCGACGATAATCGCGCCGCCGTCTCACAAGAAGATTTTGATAGTTTCCTCCCGCAATTATCGAGGACAGTCGAAATTTTTCATGCCGATTTGGGCGTCCTTATGGATGCGGCCAGTGAAAAGATATTCTTGGTCGATGACAAAGCTCAGATTGTATCACCAGACTCCGCGCTTTTGCTTTTTATTCAGTTAGTTTGTCAGCATGAAAAAAGAAAGGGCAAGATTGCCGTCCCGCTGACCATTTCCAGCATCGTAGAAGAGATTGCCCACGCCTACAACCGCAAAACCCTTCGAACCCGGGTGAGGCCGATTTCTCTGATGAAAGCGTCGTTGCGAAAGGACGTGGTGTTTGCGGGAGCCCAAGGAGGAGGCTATGTCTTCCCTCAGTTCTTGCCGGCTTACGATGCAATCATGACGTTCTGCAAGCTTCTTGAGTTCCTCGCCTTGAGCGACCAGCCGCTGTCTCAGCTTGTAGAGTCGCTGCCCACATTTCATCTAGCACAGAAGGACACTTTCTGCCCGTGGGACCACAAGGGCTTGGTCATGCGGCGTCTGATGGAAGCAGCAAAGGGCAAGGACATGGAGTTAAAAGATGGTATTAAGATTCATGATACAGATAGATGGACATTGGTCTTGCCGGACGTGGATGAACCTCTGTTTCACATCTACGCTGAAGCGGATTCGGATAACCGGGCACAAGCAGAAGTCAGTCACTACGTCGATTTCATAAACAAGATTGTTTCTTCAGCCAGTTAGATCGTTCATTCTCCAGACGGCCATCCTATGCAGGATCATATGCTTGATTTGGTGTGCACGCGGCGTCCAAAACGATTCACTCCGAATCGCAAAAGGGAGGTATAAATATTGGATATTTCTTTTGGCACGGATGGTTGGCGTGCCCGAATGGATGATTCATTTACCGATCAGAATGTCAGGATAGTTGCCCAGGCCATTGCTAACTACTTGAACGATCAGAACTTAGCCAAAAAAAGCATAGTCGTAGGCTATGACACCCGGAGGAATTCAAGAGAGTTCGCCGGCATCTGCTCGGAAGTGATGTCGGGAAATAATATCCACGTATATCTGGCGGCAAGAGCAATGCCTACACCGATCACTGCTTTTGCTATCACTCTCTTGGAAGCGGCCGGAGCCATAATGATAACCGCAAGCCACAATCCTGGGGACTATAACGGAATCAAATTCATCCCTGAATATGCTGGGCCAGCAAGTCCTGAAATAACCAATCAGATAGTGCATAATATCGCTGCTTTGGACCCGGATGACGTGGTGCTTGATCGATCAAGCAGTTTGAGCAGCCCGCTTGATCCAGTACCTGATTACGTATCCTATTTGAAAAACATCGTGAATTTTGAGGTTCTTGGCAGCCATCCGATCAAAGTGGTACTTGATCCTATGTATGGAGCAGCTTACCAAATAGCTGATGAGATTTTTAGAGACGCGGGCTGCCAGGTCATCAGTGTACATAATTATCCCGATCCATCC
>CAYFXD010000138.1:0-22113 GCA_964347095.1 uncultured Actinomycetota bacterium
TAAAAAGCTGTTCCATCTTATCTCGCAACCTCTCAGACCTACTTATCACTCCAGCTACTAAATATACCAGAAACTATCGGTTACGGTTAGGGGTCACGATGCCTGTTTCGTTGGGGGTCGCGGTGGCGGGTTTGGTTTCATGTAGCCTCTTGACCTTAGACGATACGGGCCTCGTCACCGTTGCCGTAACCGTAACCTTCTACTTCAATGCTTCCAACAGCACTTCCTTTGCTATCGGGGCAGCGATTCTTCCTCCAGTTGCTTCGTTTCCCATGCTTCCTCCGTTTTCGACTATGACTGCTACTGCTACCTGGGGTTCTGCAACTGGAGCAAAACAGGTAAACCAGGCATGCGGCGCCTCATCCGGCACTTGCGCCGTCCCGGTCTTCCCAGCAACAGAGATTCCCTGGATTTTGGCAGCTTTGCCCGTACCTTCTTCAACCACTTTCTTTAGCATCTCGCGCATCACAGACGCAGTCTCGGGACTGATGGCCTGTTTCCACTTCTTTTTGGTGAATTGTTTGATAGTCTCACCTTTGCGGCCTTTGATCTCTTTCGCTACAAAAGGTTGCATTATCGTGCCTGCATTGGCGATACCGCCAGAGATTAGGGCCATTTGAAGTGCTGTTAGGCGGACATCTTTCTGACCTATGGCACTCAGGGCGGTGCTGGGAGGATCTTGATCCACGGGGATAGTGCTGCGCGTGGCTCCTAGTTCAAAAGGTATCTTTTGATTGATCCCGAAACTCTCGGCAACTTCTCCCAAGGTATCCGATCCCATCTCCAAGCCCAACTCTCCAAAGGTGTTATTGCAGGAAACAATGAGCGCTTCTTCCAACGCGATCTGTCCGTGCCGCTTTCCCCCAAAATCCCTGATTACATGGGTGGTGAGAGGCAGATCAAGCTGCCCAGTGCAGTTAAATGAGGTAGTCGGCTCAGCCAAGCCGGTTTCAATTGCAGCAGCAGCTGTTACCATTTTGAATGTCGAACCGGGAGGATACCATTCCCTGGTTGCACGGCTGATTAGCGGTCGTGACGGATCATTGCTGACTTTCGCCCAATTGATCTCCGCTGTCTTTGGATTCAGATTGGCCAGCGGATTGGGATCATAGCTTGGATTGGAAACCATGGCCAGGACTTCACCGGTTTGAGGGTTAAGAGCTACTGCCGCTCCTTTCTGGTCTCCCAAAGCGTTAGCCGCCACCTCCTGGAGCTCAGAATCTATGGTAAGTACCAGAGAGTGCCCCTTGGTTTGACCCTCGGCCAAGCTCTGCAGATAGTCGTCGATTGAGGCGATCTCTTTCTTGCCCAGGAGCTCCTTGTTATAGATACGCTCTAATCCAGTTCTCCCATACCGAATACTGTAATAGCCGGTGATATGAGCATAAAGCTCTCCCGCGGGATAGGTTCTCTGAAAAAACTGGCCCGATTTCTTGCTGGCAGCTATCACCTGACCGTCGCTGGTTGTGATCTGCCCCCTCTCGATCAGAAGTTCCTGAGCAATTCCTCTGGTGTTTCTCGGATGGGCGGCGATTCTGGGAGCTGCCAGAACCTGAAGATAGGTGAGATTCAGCACGAGCAGCAGAAAGGCTGCAACAAAGATCAGTCCTAGTCGGGAGATTCTTTTGTTCATGGCGTTCCCTCCGTATTTGCCCTCTGTGAGATGACAAGAAGGAGAGCCAGTAGAATGAAGTTGGCCAGAATCGAGCTTCCGCCATAGCTCATAAAGGGAAGAGTGATTCCGGTGAGTGGAATCAATTTGGTTACGCCCCCGATTATGATAAAAACCTGAAGAGCAAATGCAGAGGCCAGGCCCACAGCGAGCAACTTGCCGAATTCGTCCCTGTTGACCAGCGCGACTCTGAATCCTCGTGAGATGAAGAGCAGGTACGCAGTGATCACCGCAAATCCTCCCGCCAGACCCAACTCTTCGGCCAAAGCGGAAAAGATGAAGTCGGTGTGGACAGCCGGTATATAGTTGGGAAATCCTCTGCCCAGGCCGGTGCCCGCCAGATCCCCGCTGGCTATGGCAAAGAGGCTTTGGGCGATTTGATAACCACTTCCTGCGACGTCGACCCAGGGATTGAGCCAAATATCAATTCTGGTTCTTACATGGGCAAAGATAAAGTAACAGATGGCTGCCCCCGAAATGAAGAGCATAATTCCAAACGCAACGTATATCTTTCTGCCGGTGGCAACGTAGAGCATGCTGAGGAATATTCCAAAAAAGAGAAGAGATGATCCGAGATCCTTTTCAAACACTAGGATGGCCAGCGAGATCAGCCACATCAGCAAAAGCGGGCCGAAATGCTTAAATGGAGGAAACCACACGCCCAGGATCTTGCGGTTGGCAAAGGAGAGGAGCTCGCGTTTCTCTTCCAAGTAGGCCGCAAGGAAGATCACCATGAAGAGCTTGGCGATTTCCGACGGTTGAAAAGAAACGCCCCAGAAAGTCAGCCACAGTTTGGCTCCGTATTTCTCAGTTCCTACTAGCATGGGGGCGAGTAGCAGTGCAACGCCGCCTAAAGCAAATACGTATTTGTACTCCTTTAGTTTTGTATAGTCCCGAACCAAGAAAAGCGAGCCGATCAAGAACATAACTCCAACAAAGATCCAGGAAGACTGTTGATTGAAGAGGTTGGGCTTAAGCCTGTATATCATGATCAAGCTTAGAGAAGTTAGAAAAGCCGTGAGAGGAAGAAGCAGCGGGTCGGATCTTTTAACCAGGAAGCGCTCCACGACGTGAACCAGCAGAAAGGGGCCAATGATTGCGGCAGCCAGATATCCCACTTCCGTCGTGACCCTTGATTCCTGAAAAAGATATACCAAATAGAATCCCAAGAAGGCGATGCAAAAAGCCAGCAGCATCACCCCGAGTTCTTGATTTCTTTTGTTTGCGACTCTCATATAAAGACACCCCAGTTCACAGCCGACCGTTCACCGTTGGCCGTTTTTAATTCGGCAAACCGTTGAGGATCGGGGGCTCGCTTAACGGAAGATGCCTTTCCACCAGGGTGATTTTGTACCGGATTCGGGAAGGTCTTCGATCTCGATAACAATGACGGTTATATTGTCGTATCCCCCTTCCTGGTTTGCCGCATCAACCAGTTTCTGGCAGATTGATTGCGGGTTGCTGGGCTCATTCATTATCTCTTCTACCTGCTCATCACCGAGCATTGAGGTTAGCCCGTCAGTGCAGAGAAGGATCTTATCACCCTGTTTTACCTGTGAAGAAGCAATGTCGACGGGGACGGCTTCGCCAATACCAAGTGCTCGTGTAAGAATACTCCTTTGGGGATGAGTCTCCGCTTCCTCTGCACTGAGTGCGCCTTTCTTGACCATCTCCGCAACCCAAGTATGATCTTCGGTTATCTGCTTCAAGCCCTTGTCTCTCAAGGAATAGGCTCTGCTGTCCCCCACGTGGCCGACAAATAGCTGGTTGTCCAGCAAGACCGATAAGGTCAGGGTTGTTCCCATTCCGGTGTTTTTGACCTCAGTCTCTGACTGCTGATAGACGGCGGTGTTTGCTTCTTGAATACTATGAGTTAACCATTGCGGCATATGCCTGGCATCAGGAATCTGGCTGAGATTCTGCCTGATCGTCCCCAGCGCGGTGGCGCTAGCGATTTCTCCGGATGTATGTCCCCCCATTCCATCTGCTACGGCAAAAACCGATCCTTCAACCAGGTATCCATCCTCATTCTTTTCTCGTCGTTTTCCGATGTCTGATAGCACGCCGACTCGCATCTACTGCTCCATAAATTCAAATGTTGTTTTTCCTACCTTTATGATGTCCCCGTGTTTCACACGTGTTGGTCCGAGAATTTTTCGCTGGTTCATATAAGTGCCGTTTTTGCTTCCAAGATCCTGGACCTTGAAGGATGCCCCATCCCTCGAAATAGAGGCATGATGGTGCGAAACGGAGTTATCCGCAATCTCAATGTCACATTCGGGGCTTCGGCCAATGACCGTTTGGTCAGTGAGAAAGAAGGTTGCCCCACTCCGCATGCCCGGACTCTCCAGGATGACCACCCGAGTCGAGGAACTGGCCCCGCGCTTTAACTTCGCTGAGCTTGAGGACGGTTCTTTGAGGTCCTTATAGACGACAAATATGGCAACTATCAGGAATATATACAGAAGCACAAGAAGGAACCACTTCAGGAGGAGCAAAGCCAGGTTTATCAATTAGTTCACTCCTTTTTGATGGGTCCCAGGACCCAAGGCTTCACGGGTCCAAGGGGAAGACCGAGATCCAAATCTCTTGGCTTTTTTGAGACCGCTTGGTCTTTTTCGGTTCGGTCTAGGGATTCAAGGAGTGCCGCTGTATCACTTCAGTCTCCGTCCACTCTTCACACTCACTATGAGTTGTGCGTCTTTGGCTCGGCCTCTTGACCCTTGACTCCCCAAACCCTTTCCTATTCCTTATAAAGCAGCTCCGTCTCTCCCAGAGCAATAATATCTCCTTCATGCAGAACCCATCTTTTTCGCCGCTTACCGTTGATGCGAATGCCATTGGTGCTTCCCAAATCAAAAATGGTATACCCTTCCTTTTGCAGCTTGATCTCAGCATGTACCCTGGATACGTTTGGATCTTCCAGAACAATGTCATTGGTGTGCAATCTGCCGAGAACTGTCTTTTTCTTAAGAAGAGGAAATGTGAGTGTGTCAGAGGGAGTTCGCAGGATCAAGAAGGCCCTGCGTCCTAATGTGACTCCCTCCTTCATTTCATCCGGGAGTATGATCTGCGTCTGATCTGGCGGCTCGGCATCTTCATCGGTTGCAGTGAGACTACTTGTAATCTTGATCTCTCCGAGTGACAAACTCTCGTCACCCTCGATTTCTATCTTTGGAGTGCCGATTATGGTGTACTTTTGCTGGCGAGCATGGGAAATCAAGTATTCCGCCAGATCAGCGACGAGAGCGGCCTCATAGGACTTGACGGTTTTGACATCCTGCATGCTTAGAAACACTTTGTATTCGTTTGGAACATAGACCTTGCCAATGCTTACAGTCTTCTGGCCATCCATTTCCTTGACCAGCTTTTTGCCCAGTTCAAGGGGTTGTATCTTAGCCTTGAAACCTCTGGCGAATAGCCCTTCGAAAAAGGTTTCCAGTCGTTGCTCGATCTTCCTTAGACTCATGCACTCTCCCTAAAACCTCTGCCATCAGAATCGGAGGCATTGCTTATTCCCAGATCCTCCTCGGTTTCGCGGCCCTGCTGGAACTCACTGGGCACCAGAAGGAGTAGAATCAACAACATTATAAGAGAAAAAGAGAGTTGCTGCATTAACTGGTCAAAAGGCACAGGGGTTGCTCCGATCTGCTCTAAAAGCCAAGTGTAACCAATGGTCACAAGAGTCGCTCCGACAGTAAGACCTGCAATATCTTTGCCAGAACCTCTTCGGGAGGCGATCAGGCTCACGATCAAGCCGGTGCTTATCCACAGAAGTATTTGGATTAACAGAGCAGGGTGTTCGATAAAAGGCTCAATCGCAAGCGCCACAACCTTGAAACTTTTTGCATCGGGTGAGGCTAGGATGTGGTAAGTATTGGGTATGTGAAGGAAATTCAGGTGTGTGGATGCAGTTCCAAAAAGATCGGCTATTTCAAGACTTAGGCATCCTATTCCAGTTAGTGCTATTGCTTCTACTGGTGGAAAGAAAATGCCTGCAATCACCGGAAAGATGAGCCCTAGATTGATCTTGGCAAGAAAAGGCAGCAAAAATGGAACGAGAGAAAAATGGGGCTTGTGGCGTGCAAGTAAAAACCAATATCCTGTTGCCAGGATCAAATATGCAAGTCCCAGCAGGAAAGAGAAATTAAATATCGGGAGCACCAGAATAAGCAGAAACGCTGCAATGCCCTGTGACGGAAACAGAAATACAGCGAACAGCAAAAATAGCGGAAAAATGATGTTGAGCCCTTCGGGATAGAATTCAAAAGTTCGAAGGAGGGATATGCTTAACAAGCTGACCATGGCGGAAGAGAAGAATCTTTTAAGTACCTCTTGATACTCTTGGGCGAAGCTGTATGTGCGGGCCCGAAGCCCTTCGATTTCCATTGTGAGGGCGCTTTCATCGGTCCAACTCTCTGCCGGTTGATTGGAAAAGAGCGGCCCCAATATTTTCTTGGCCGTGGCACTTGAACTCTTGTAACGGGCCGTCTTAGCGCGTAGTTCAGCCGCATTTTGCCATCTTTTGTCAGGTTCCTTGGCCAGAGCTTTTAAGATTGTGTTACTCAGGCCCCTTGGGATTTTGGGATTAATCCTGTTTGGTGGAGAGGGACTTGCATTAAGTATCTTGAAAAGTGCTGCTCCCGGCGTTTCGGCTTCAAACGGACTCACGCCGGTCAACATTTGATATAGAACAACGCCCAGGGAGAATATGTCTGTTCGCTCGTCCACGTACTCAGCGTTGCATTGCTCAGGCGACATATAAGGAAGCGTTCCCACCACGTCTCCTTCCCTGGTGATAGAGGAGTCTTTTAACCTAGCTATTCCAAAGTCCATGACTTTGACTCTTCCATCTGGAAGGATCATTAAGTTCTCGGGCTTAATATCTCGGTGAACGATGCCGTTTAGATGTGCACATTCCAGGGCTTGGCAGATCTGCGAGGTTATGATGATGCTCTGATCGATGGCCAGTTCGTTATGTTTTGCGAGGATTTCCTGAAGTGTAATGCCCTCTATAAACTCCATTATCAGATAGTAATATTCGGGGGTTTCCTCGAACTCGTAAAGCGTGACGATGTTGGGGTGGTTCAACAGTGCAACAGTACGGGCTTCCCGCGGAGCCCGCGGAGCAGCCTTGCGGCTGGCGGCAATCTTCTTGATTGCCACCACTCGCTCCATTCGGGTATCAAATGCTTTATAGACCTCAGAGAAACCCCCACTTCCCAGCTTGTTGAGAATTTTATAGCGATTAAGCAGCAGCTCTTCTTCCATCTGATTACCTTTTTGGTGTAGTTATACTGTATTTCCTGCTGAATCTATAATCATGTCGTCGGGTTGCCGTATCGATGCAGGCCAAGTAATATGGTAAGATTGGCCGGGAGAATGTACTGTTGGTCGACAGGCACACCGCGCTGCAACCACCATCTTGGGTTTCATATTATATTTGACTGTTCTCTGAGATAGTTTATCATCTTAGGCAAGTCAATGATATGCTGACGTTTTCAGTAGACGACTTGTACAGATGAATGCCAAAAACCGCAAGGGAATTCGGTACATGGTGAACCGGTTTTGAGGCAGAGAATGAGCAATTGAGGAAGTAAAGGAAATTCAAAATGAAAAGCGAAATAGGCAAGATGACACCGCACAGCTCAAAGCGTAAAACGCCAAATGCAAACCGCACGCGGCCCATCCACAACGAGCCGAGGTGGCGGAACTGGTAGACGCGCTAGGTTCAGGGTCTAGTGAGCGAATGCTCATACGGGTTCGACTCCCGTCCTCGGCACAATAAAGGGATTAGGCAAAATGGAGAGCAGGGAAAGAGTAGTCATATGCAGAGCGGCCGGTTATTTAAGATCATCAGTGTGCGGTTGTCAGTTTTCGCAAACTAAACCAGGACACAAGACTGGCGGCGATGAAATGAAGATCCTATCTAAACAGCTACCCGATTTCCAATAGCGAGCTGTCAGCCACTGACAAAATCGTTTTTGGCCTACGCCAACCGCTCGGCGCGAACCGCAAACCGCTTGACTGGAAGTGAGCGATTTTGGATAAGAGAGCCTATTCCACTAGAAGAATGAGGTTTCCGCAGCAGACAAGGCCCAAGAAATCTCCTACACGACTGCTGATACTCCTGATAGCGCTGCTAGTTCTTCTTTACCTTATTGGACTTTTTGGCCGCAACATAGGTTCGGGAGGCACTTCCGAGCTTGAAGACTATGTGGAGAAGGCAAAAAAAGTTGTCAAAGAGTCGAATCAGGTCGCCAAAGGATTCAAAGCATTGAGGACCGATGTGAAGAATGTGTTGAGGAAAGACTTGAGAAGCAGATTATCGGATTACAGCAAAGAGAGTAGGCAAACGTTTGAAGAGTGTAGGAAAATTGAGCCGCCCGAGGAACTGCGCCAAGCTCATATATATCTGACCGTTTCCATGGAGCTGAGGGCAAGCGGCTTGAAGAAGTACAGCCCGTCGCTGTTTAACGCTCTCAAGGATCAAGATTTGGAGGTAGCGGAAGGTCAAGTGGCGGGTGCTCTGAAGGAGCTGGCTCTTAGCGATCACGCCTATGAGAAGTTTGCTGCCGATGCAGAAAAGGCCTTGAAGAAGAAGGGCATCAAGGAGTCATTTGCGTCCTCAGAATTTGTACCTGACGGTACGGCCTACGAGAGGGCAAGCATCTTGTCCTATCTACAGGAGCTGAAAGGATCCAAGGATCTGGAAGAGATACATGGGATCAATGTTGCGGGGCTCTCAACCAAGCCCAAACAGATCAAGTACGTATCGTCCAAGAATCTGGCGGTGCTACCCGGTGCCGATACTATATCAGCAACCGTTGTGATAGAAAACCAGGGGAATCAGCTTGAAACAAATGTGCAGGTTGTCGCGGCCCTAAAATCTGTGACTGATCCCCAGGAACAGAAAAAACGCATCTATATACCGTCGCTTTCCCCAGGCAAGAAAAAGGAGATTACTTTTTTGGGCTTAAAGCCGACCCAAGACTCGGACGTGACCAATCTACTTACAGTAACTGCAGGGCCGGTTCCTAAGGAGAAGTTTACGGGAAACAATGTGTGCGAGTTGAAGTTTGTTATGGAATGACCTCGTGTTCCGCGTCTTCCGCAGCCCTCTTGGCCGCCTCGAACACTCTCTTGAGAGGAATGCCCCTTGCCTGGGCAAGCCTTGCGCAATCTTCATACTCAGGTGAAAGGGTTATAAGCTTTCCCGCCCAATAGCCTATTTTTACATGTACGGAGCCAAATTCAGTGTCTACCTCAATCTGCTTTCTTTTGAGCACTCTCCGTTGTTGCCTAGAAACTCGCGCGCCCAAAGTGTTTGTCTCTTCAAAAAGGACCGTTATCACTTCTTCCTCTTTTTCCACGGGTGTGAGAGCTGACAACTTAAATCCCATCCGGCCTTTCTTCATAAGCACGGGTGTAAGCCATGCATCCTGAGCACCGGTGCTGATAAGCTTCTCTATTATGTATCCCGAGAACTCGGGATTGGAATCATCGATGTTTGTCTCAATTAGTAGCTTACAGTCCATTTGTTCCTCCGCGCGAGACGCTCCGGTTATAATCCGTAGCACGTTGGGGATCTCCAAGTCCTGGCTGCCAGCTCCGTATCCGATTGATTCGGGAGCAAGCAACGGTGGATCTCCAAAGTCTACCGCGAGTGTCTTGATGATGGCTGCGCCTGTGGGGGTGACCAGTTCAGCTGGGATCCCGCGGTTGTATACTGGTACATCCTTCAGGATTTCGAGGGTGGCGGGTGCAGGAATGGGAATGGTCCCATGATCAGTTTTTTTGAATCCCGTCCCCACAGGAAGAAGTGAGGAGTAGACTTCTTCAATCTCCAGCAGGGAAAGGGAGATTACTGTGCCTGCGATATCCACTATCGAGTCGATTGCCCCGACTTCATGAAAATGAACTTGATCAATGTTCCTGCGGTGGATCTTGGCTTCGGCCAAAGCAATCTTTTCAAAGATCCGCAGACATTTGTCTTTTTGCGGTTCCTTGAGCCCGCTTGCCGTGAACAAATCACGAATGTTTGTCCAGGTCCTTACAACGCCTTTCTCCTCTGTATGCACTTTAACTTTGGTTGCCCAGATTCCCTCTTTTGAAACGCGCTCTGCATGGACCCGATAATTGTCCAAGGGAAGCTTTTTCAGCTCTTCAGCCAATGTCTCCAGCTTAAGGCCCATATCAAGAAAGGCCCCGAGTACCATGTCACCACTGATACCAGAGAAGCAATCAAAATAGGCGATTTTCATCCTGCCTCATCTCGCATACTATTCTCTCATACTTTTTATTCTCAGCTTGCCGCCTGACCCACATTCTAACATCAAGTACTTGAACACCAACTAGGGCGTCTGAACTGGCGGGGTTCCTGACAAAGAGCCTCGGCTTTTTCAAGTCTGCGCTACAGGTGATCTCTATGCCAATCTGCTCAGAAAAGCTAGGCAACGTTTCCCATCTTGTTTATCAAGCTTGCTATATATCCTGCTCCGAATCCGTTGTCTATATTGACTACCGCAATACCGGGGGAGCATGTATTTAGCATGGTGAGGAGGGGTGCGAATCCTTCGAAGCTGGACCCATAGCCTATGCTGGTCGGTACTGCAATAATGGGCGCAGAGACCAGGCCTCCAACAATGCTGGGCAGGGCTCCTTCCATGCCTGCCACGACCACAATGACTCTTGCTCTGGCTAAGACCTCTTGATGGGCCAGCAGACGGTGGATTCCCGCGACTCCCACGTCAAATAGCCTGGCGACCTTGTTTCCCATAGCTTCGCAGGTGACAGCGGCTTCCTCAGCAACTGGAAGGTCGGCTGTGCCGGCGCTCGTGACCAGAACGCATCCTGTCTGTTCAGGTTTGTTCTTCTCTATCAGTATAATCTTTGCATCCAGGCAAAATCGTGCCTCCGGCACCAGCTTCTGAACTTCGGTGAAGATCTCCTCAGTCGCCTTGGTGATTATTACAGGCTGCTCTTCACGCAGGAGTTCGGCAGCGATTTTTTTTACTTGCTCTGTGGTTTTCCCCGGACAGAAAATGACTTCCGGAAAGCCCCTCCGCAAGCTGCGATGATGATCGACTTTGGCAAAATGCAGATCGCCAAAAGGCAGGGATTTGAGCTGCTCGAACGCGTGTTGCCATCCAACGCTGCCTTCTTGAACTTGTCGAAGGAGCTTCTTAAGTCTGATCTCATAACTATTTTTGGGTTTTCCAGATGGGCTCATTTATACTTCCTGCTTGATAACCTCTAAGGTCGATGGCTATATACATGAAGCCAAGTTCTCTGAGCTCGCGGACTATCAAAGATCTGGCTCTCTCTTCAACGAGGCTCTCAATCTGATCCGGCTCCACTTCAATTCTTGCTGTGTTTGGATCATGCATCCGGACCCGTATTTGTCGGGGCCCAAAGCGGCTGACTATGTCCTCAGCCTGCTCTATCCTTCTCAGCGCATCTTTTGTAATCTCCTGTCCGTAGGGGATGCGGGACGCAAGGCAAGCCTTGGACGGCCTATCCCAGTTAGGGAGGGCACGGGCCTTTGATAACAGACGAATCTCTTCTTTGGTTAGACTGGCTTCCAATAACGGACTCCTCATACCCCATTCTGATGCTGCTTTCTTCCCTGGGCGGTAATCTCTTGTGTCATCCAAGTTTGTGCCATCGAGCATGAATCCCGCGCCTTCGTCTTCCTTGATCTCTTCCAAAAGCGAGCAGAGATTGTATTTGCAGTAATAGCATCGTTCGGGGCTGTTGGCGGTGAAGTCCCTGTTCTTTAATGGTGCAGGATAGATAATTTTGTGGGTGACCCCTAGCTCTTGTGCAAACCTTTTGGCTTCTGCAATCTCTTTTTGGGGGATGATCTCTGAGGAAGCGGTAACGGCCAGAGTGTTTTGTCCGAGGATACTTTCGGCCAAGCTCAGCACCAGAGTGCTGTCAACGCCACCAGAGTACGCCACCACGACTTGTCTCATGGAGGCAATTATCTCTTCTAACGTCTTCAATTTCCCCTGGAGTTCTTGAGCTTCTTGAACAGCGTTGTCCCAAGTTGAGCTTTTTTTCATGTTTGGTTCTCCCATTGCAGACCATGACAAAGGGCGCTCTACTATGCAATACTAACCATGCCAATCCAAATGTCAACGAAATCCCAATACCAAAAGCCCCGTAGTTGCGTTATAATCTAAACATCTTTGACCACATGATAGATTCAGGCTTAGCAGGGATTGCTGCATTTGTGGTTCGGACTTTCGATGATTTATAATCCGGTATGATGCGGTTTGAGAGGGGTATTGCGAGTCAGCATGGCCGCTATTGACACTCATCCGAGCATTCTGCTTATCGCTTTCATTGTGATCTCTGTGCTGCTAGCGATGCCGATAGCTTGGCTTTTTATCGCTCTAAGACGATTCCAGCGGCGTTACGAGAATATCGCCAAGACAGCTGAGGCCGGTAACCTGGCGGAGCTCGTTGTGGGGCTGTCTCATGAGCTCGGGCGTGTTCAAGCTGATCTTGCCAGAATGGAGGAGGCTCAAAGCGATCTGGGCCAGAATCTCTCTTTCGTTGTTCAAAAAATTGGGCTGATCAGGTTCGATGCATTTGAAGATGTGGGGGGAAAGCTGAGCTTTGCTGCGGCGCTGCTCGACAACCGCGGCGATGGCCTAATAATCAGTTCAATTAATGGAAGGCAGGAAAACAGGGTATATGCCAAGCCTGTCCAGGGAGGAGCTTCCGTCTTCAATCTTTCAATTGAAGAAAAAGAGGCGATCGGACAAGCCCTTGCGTAAATTGGGAAAATGGCAAGAGCAACGAGTGCCATCCGGATAAAAGAAGCACTGCACCGGCATCATATGCATTGTATTCAATAAGGGGATAGAGATGATAGACGCCGAAATTCGGAATTATATCGAAAGGGCTCTGGGAATTGATCTCTACCTGCTCGTTGTCTTGGACACGGACAGAGGTAGCATCTCTTCAGTGAGCAAGAATATTCCGCAGGCTCTTGAGCAAGAGATCTCCAGAGCTGCGCTTGCCCGTAGTCTCTTGGGGCCATTCGAAGAGAGCTCGCTGTCTCTGGAGGGGCGGTCTCTGTTCGATGCCAATAATCTTATGGGGGTCTTGATTGCCAAGAAGGAAAGGATCGGTGAGCTTGGTGACGAAGAAATGGCGTGGCTCAAGTTGATGGCAATCAAGTTGGCAATAGCAAGCAAAGAGGCGGAGCTGGAGATTGGGATAGAGAAGCTGGCCTTGGCCGAGAATTCAATCAATCTGTTCAACTATGATTATTTCAGAAGACAATTGGAAAGCGAGTGGGAACGAGCCAGAAGGTATAATCGATGCTTATCACTAGCGTTGCTGGACATAGATGATCTGGCCGCGTATGAGGAAGAGGCTGGAATGGAACAAAAGGAGCTGGTTCTTGGCGAGATAGCCCAGCTGATCACCAACAAGTGTAGACAATCTGACATCATCGCTCGCTACTCAGGAGACGAGCTGGCAGTTATTCTTCCTGAAACCGATGCTTCGGGTGGATTTGTGGCGGCAGAAAGAATGCGCGAAACTATCGCGCAGCACAATTTCCAGGGACTAGAAAGTAAGAAGGAAGTCCAGTTCACCGCTAGCGTAGGCCTCGTCAATTACCCGTTAAACACCGCTGACCTAGAAGGCTTGGCCAGAGCAGCTGAGAGCGCTTTATACAATGCAAAAACAACAGGCCGTAATCGGGTGTGCGGACCAGAGCTCCCAGCCTGATCCCTGTCTTCGATCACTCTGATAACTTCTATTACCATATTATTCGAGGTGTATATGACAAAAAAAGTGGGTTTTCTTGGACCTCATGGAACCTTTACAGAAGAAGCGCTACTATCACGCATGGATGTCGATTCAGAGAATCTGGTACCTTTTTCAACCGAACAAGAGGTAATAGCGGCGGTTGATATAGGAGAAGTCAGCAGAGGTATTGTACCTATTGAGAATTCAATTGAGGGGTCGGTCAACAGCACGCTAGATTCTCTTACATTTGATTCGGATTCTCTTATTGAGAATGAGATAATCATCCCTACAAGGCACAATCTGATTGGGCAGAGGAATACAAAGTTGACAGATGTTTCCGTCATAATATCTCATCCTCAAGCTACTGCTCAATGCCGAAAATACCTGGCTCAGAGACTGCCCAGGGCGACCATTCAAGCGGCTAACAGTACTGCTGAGGCAGTCAAAAGAGTTGCCGAAGACCGAGGCAATAAGGTAGCCATCGGTACTGAGCTAGCAAGCCGCATTTATGATCTGGATGTCCTGGAGTCAGATATTGAAGATTTCAAGGACAACAAAACCAGATTTGTTGTAGTGGGAAAGGAGCCGGCACCTCGCACCGGAAATGATAAGACTTCTTTGGTGTGCTTTATTTACGAAGATCGGCCTGGAAGTCTGCTCCAAATCCTGCAAGAATTTGCCTATCGTTACATCAATCTAACCAAGATCCAATCCCGACCGACCAAAAAGGGTCTTGGGGATTACTGTTTTTGGATAGATACAGAAGGCCATATTGGCGATGAGGCAATTGCCTCTGCCATAAAATGCCTGCAGTGCAAGATAAGGGACGTGAAGATCCTAGGCTCTTATCCGAGAGCCGAGTGATGGCCAAATTTCCCACCAAGGTGAAAATATCGGCATGATCGATTGCGAGCGCCAAGCTTGTGAATCGGCAGGTCTGTGGTTGTCTGTGGTCGGTTTGCGCAAACCGCTGACTGCAAACCGCAAACCTTTTTTGTTGATCAAAGCGAACAATCAGAATCGACTTGGTTGAGAGACCAAACCAATTACGGAGCAAGAATGCTTGACTTGAAGTTCGTTCGCAATAATTTGCATGTGATCAAGCAAGCCCTGGAAAAGCGTGGGGCCAGCGTTGATCTGGGAGCCTTTTCCAATCTTGAAGAGGAACGTAGAAAGCTTCTCTTTGAAGTAGAGCAGCATAAATTTACTCGCAATAAGGTCTCGGAAGAGATTGCAGAGATGAAGAGGCGAGGAAACAATGCCAACAAGAGGATTGAGCAGATGCGGGAGCTATCCAAAGAGATAAAGCATTTGGACCGAGAGGTTGCCGCCAAAGAGCAGGAGCTTCAAGATTTTCTGCTGGGCATTCCAAACATTCCTCATGGGACGGTGCCGGTCGGGGCAGATCCGAGCGCCAATCAAATTGTTAAGACTTGGAGGAACGCCCCTCGGTTTGATTTTGAACCACAAGCCCACTGGGACCTGGGCGAGGAACTGCAGATTCTTGATTTTCCAAGGGCGGGCAAGATTGCTGGAGCACGTTTTGCCCTGTATTTTGGGTTGGGCGCTGCCCTGGAGCGGGCTCTCACGAGTTTCATGCTTGACTTGCATATAAAAGAGCATGGCTACTTGGAGGTGCTGCCACCTGTGCTAGTAAATGAAGCCACCATGACTGGCACGGGTCAGCTGCCAAAATTTGCCGAAGAACTGTACAAGTGCAAGGATGACGATCTGTATCTTATCCCAACGGCCGAAGTTCCAGTGACAAATATCCACCGGGATGAGATCCTGAGCGGGACCGAGCTGACCAAGAAATATGTTGCTTATACACCTTGTTTTCGGAGGGAAGCTGGAGCCGCAGGCCGCGAGACCAGGGGATTGATCAGGCAACACCAATTCGATAAGGTGGAACTAGTGAAGTTCTGCAAGCCCAAGAAATCATATGATGAACTGGAAAAACTAACTGCGGATGCAGAAAGAGTGCTAGAGAAACTAAATCTTCACTACCGGGTGGTGACCCTTTGCACTGGCGATTTGGGGTTTGCGGCCGCAAAGACCTATGACTTAGAAGTCTGGATGCCAAGCTACGAGGGGTATAAGGAAATCTCTTCTTGCAGTAACTTTGAGGACTTCCAAGCAAGAAGGGCAAATATTAGGTTCCGCGAAAGCGCCGGCTCCAAAGTTGAATTTGTTCACACCCTCAACGGGTCTGGCCTAGCGATAGGCCGAACTGTTGCCGCGGTCCTAGAGAATTATCAGCAGGCGGATGGAAGCATAATCATACCTGAGGTCCTACGCCCATACATGGGTGGAATTGAGAGGATAGAGAAAAGAAGCCTGTCTTAGGAACGCGGATTCACCTGGTCTTATGAAGTCGCCTTGAATTTACCCAAGAATTGCTTGGCGCAGGCTAGATGCGGTTTCAGGCAAGTGTTGCGATTTGCTTTGTTTGGCCAGAAGTCGGACAATGCTCGCAAGCCGGAGCCCGCAGGAGCCAATCCGGTTTTGGCTTTTTGATTCTTCTATTTCATTTCGCGTTTTGCGTTCCGGCTTCTGGATTTAAGCAGGTGGGGTGGCAGAGTCTGGTTTATTGCACCGGTCTTGAAAACCGGCAGGGTTTCGGCCCTCGTGAGTTCGAATCTCACCCCCACCGCCAAAGAGGCAAGTTAGCTGTGAAGAATCTGGAGTATCTGATCACAAACAGTCTGTGATCGACAAATGCGTATACGCAAAAACAAAACCTAAAAGGAAAAAATGTCTGGGTATACAAGCTGATTTGATGTCGAAAAGTATATAATCGATATAGGTCCTAATAATCCCAAACATGTGAACAGAGCAAAATTGCTAAAAGACCAATTCAGGAGAGGTGCTGGAGTGGCTGAACAGGATGGATTGCTAATCCATTAAGGGGTGCAAACTCCTTCGAGGGTTCGAATCCCTCCCTCTCCGCCAAGAAAATGTGAACCTTCCGGTATGTGGTGGGCAGCATGAGGTTTGCGGGGCATTGAAGGATTCGAACCAAAGGGGTTGTTAAGGGGAAAGGATTTCCCTTGATCTAGCATAAGGAAAGGGAGTTATTCGAGGGAAAACTCTGGGTTGTCCCTCGAAAGAGCGAAGCGACTCGAATCCCTCCCTCTCCGCCATCTAGAAACTAGATACTTGAAACTAGAGACTAGATAACAGCAAAACCGTATATGCTGAAATCGAGTCTCTTGTCTAGAGGATGCGCTCGTAGCTCAATTGGATAGAGCGTTGGACTACGGATCCAAAGGTTGCGGGTTCGACTCCTGCCGGGCGCACAGAGAAAGTGATAAGTGAATAGTGAGTTGGTGAGTAGTGCAAAATCGAAAGATTCAGGAGCGAAGCGACGGTTGGGGGGGTTCCCTGCCCGCCATTGGCTGCGCGGGCCCGAATAGAAGCAATGGATGCTAAACAAAAGGACAGCAACCTACAATCGAATGTTCCCCGTTCTTTCGGTAAGCTGCTTTCCAGCATCTTTCAATCTTTCTATCCATAGTCGGCAGGATGTCCCTATACCCCTAACGACTCCTTCCTAACGCTCTCATTTCCCTTTTAACCGTCTGAAACTAGATTAATTGAAAAACCACTGACTCTTTGGGTCTTTGATTTCAATCATGCAGCATGGCAAGTAGAGCAGAAGGCATGATGCACCCAGGGCCCTCCTCTTTCACCACAAGATCATAAAAATCGCACTGGGTGCAGGAACCATATTTATCCACAAAGGCTCCTTGAGGTTCACCTTCGCAAAACGTGCCCGCAACAACCCAGCAAGCTCTACCAGCATTTTTGCCGCCATGTATCCCATCCAGTCGTTCATCTGTTGCTGCTGGACAAGTGCCGAGCTTCCGAGCGTTGGTTGCCCCAGGTTCTCTTCCACACTTCTTGAATTCCCAGCAGTTGAGCTTATTGGCCATAGACCGACTCCTCTGGTTCTCTTTCTAGTATGCCTAGTATGCCCCATCGTAATCAAATCGATCAATAGACCTACTCCAATACAGAGGCCCTTGAGGCTGATGTGGCATCCATTCCTGTCTATATTTGATCCCTTGATCACGGCAAGATGGTCCCTCATCATTCACGCTCCCAAAAGCGAAGGGAAGTTGTTGATAGGTGCCGAAAACAGCAATGTTGAAGACGAATGTCCTCCTCTCTAAGCCACCTAGATTTGCTCCTCTGGATCTAGGTGGCTTTCTTCTGACGCGCCGGCTGCTCCGTTTCCAGTATTTACCTGTAGCCTTTTGGTCTGTGTGGTAAAGTGCCTGTGAAACCTCCCCGTTTCATAGTTTTAGCCGCCTCCTAGGTTTTGAAGGCGAAATGTCCTGTCTTTCTGTCTCTTTTCCTTCTCTGACCATCCGCCGGCAGGGGGCGCTTGTCAACTCCGAAAAACTTGAATATCCCCCGGTTGAGGAATCGCAACCCTTGCTCAACAGCGCAAGCTCTTTATGTGCCTTCCATTCCGAGGGTAGATAGAGCTGGCTGCTTCTTGTGGAAGCTGGCGGCCAGTCTCGCTCTGGTTCACGGGCGCATATTGCATGCCACAATTAGATTCTGGGAAGATTTGTATTGTAGCGACAATGGTGGGAAAGGTGGTAAAATACTAATACAGGGCTGCAGGCGTAGAATTAGTGGAACTTCGATTTTGGTTTTAGCAGTAGAATCAGACTGCAGGTGAGCACGCAGTCTCATCACAGCCGTGGGGTTATTATGAAAAAGCAAAACTGCTGGGAGTTCATGAAATGCGGAAAGGGAGCCAGTCGAGATGGCCGAAGACGAAAGCAGACGTGCCCGGCTGCTCTTGAGGAGAGATTGGACGGCGTGAATGAGGGGAAAAATGCAGGTAGATCATGCTGGGTGGTCAGCGGCACTTTGGGGCGCAATGGAAACCAAGGATCGATCGCAGGGAAGATCGCCACCTGCGGCGGTTGCGACTTTTTCAATCTGGTAATGCGTGAAGAATACCCGAATATTGTTCCGATCAGCAGTTTGCTGGCTAGATTAAATGGAGACAAGCGTCGTTCGATCAAACCACAGTAGACATGAATCTGCTTCTGTTATCCACACGGGCTGCTGAGCTTGAAAAACCCATTTCTGCACAACGGCAATCCATCTACGGTCAGATCCGGAATCCCCGGCCTCTTTTATGTCCATCCTTTTCTCAATTCCTGAGCAAAGTTTTTATGCCTTCTACTGTTGCTGCATTTAGACAAAGCTCTCAGCTTTTTCTCAGAAAACGTTTATAATATCGGGTTAAGATGAGAATCTTAGTTGTGGAAGATGAACATAAGATTGCAAACTCTATCAGAAAGGGGCTGGAGCAGGAAGCATATGCTGTTGATGTCGCATATGATGGCCTTGAAGGTTTTGATCTTGCTGCATCTCAAGATTATGATGCGATAATCCTGGATTTGATGTTGCCTCACATTGATGGTGTGGAGATCTGCTGGAAACTGCGGGAGAAGCATATACACACGCCCATCCTGATGCTGACCGCGCGAGGTCAATTGCATAACAAAGTAGAAGGCCTCAATGCAGGGGCGGATGATTACTTGGTTAAACCGTTTGCCTTTGTGGAACTATTGGCTCGGATAAAAGCTTTAACAAGGAGACCCAGAGGAAACCTGGGCGCAGTGCTGACCGTTGGCGATCTAAACCTCAATAATCTTACCTATCAAGTAAGCCGAGGAAATAAGGACATCCAGCTGTCCAAGAAGGAGTTTGCATTGCTGGAGTATCTTCTGAGACACAAAGGACAGATCCTGGCCAAAGATCAGATCATAAATCACGTGTGGGATTACGACGCAGACGTTCTGCCCAACACGGTTGAGGTCTATGTCGGATATTTAAGAAACAAGATTGATAAACCATTCAAGGACAAGCCTCCTCTCATCCATACGGTCCGAGGCTTTGGCTACAAGGTCGGAGTTGAGGAATAGTGTTTCAACTTGCTCGACTCAAATTGACTGCCTGGTATCTTCTTATCATCATGCTGATTTGCATACTTTTTAGCATGGTCCTCTACCGGGGAGTTGCTTCTGAGTTAGAAAGAAGATTCGCAGGAATAGAGCGCCAGATTCAGATGGGCAGAATGAGAGGCCTTCCTCCGATGATGCAGCCGGAACCACAGGAACCACCCCTTTTTGAGGAGGATCTGACAATCGCCAAGGGTCGGGTTCTACTGATGTTGATATATGCAAACGGAGTCATATTGGTGCTTTCTGGAGCTGCAGGATATTTTTTGGCGGGAAAGACCTTGCAGCCGATCGAGGAAGCCCTGGATGAACAGAAAAGATTTGTAGCGGATGCTTCCCATGAACTCCGGACGCCTCTGACTGCGCTGAAAGCGTCGACAGAGGTAGCCCTTCGGGACAAGAAACTGACGAAGAAAGAGGCCAAAGACGCACTCAAAAGCAATCTGGAGGATATCGACAGTCTACAGGTCCTTGCGGACAATCTTCTGACCCTGGCTCAATACGAGAAAGGCAACCATGATTCTGAGTTTGAGCAGGTCAACTTGGGCCAAGTGATTGAGAATGCATTTAGAAAGATAAAGCCGCTGGCAGACAAGAAAAACATAGATCTAAAGATCGGGACTGACAACATCATCATCGAGGCAAATCGAGACAGTCTCGAGAAGATGATACGCATCCTTCTTGATAACGCAGTGAAGTATACGCCAGCCAAAGGCAAGGTCTCTGTCAGCACCGCACATGACAGTAGGCACGCGGTCATCGAGATCAAAGATACCGGTATCGGGATTGACCAGAAAGATATGATTCGTGTTTTTGACCGGTTTTACCGGGTCGACCAATCCCGTTCCAAGAACAAAGTACCGGGTTTTGGGCTGGGGCTGGCGATGGCCAGGCAAATCATTGATCTCCATAAAGGCACAATCGATCTGTCCAGTGCCCCCCATCAGGGGACCACCTTCACCGTCAAGTTGCCGCTCAGGCATGCACAAACAGGTGCGTTGTAGTCTGTAGTCTCTGATAATTATGTCCCCGAAAATGCAGGAAACAATCTCATACAAGTGGAATTTGCCAGTTGGGATTGGGCCGTTCGATCTTCGCGATTCGGGCTTGATGCCTGCCACCTTGGAATTTTGAATTCATCCATGTGTCTACAATGAGAATGGCTTCCTCTTGACTCACCATCCGTTCTCCGATGGAGATCATGTTGGCGTTGTTGTGTTCCTTGGCCAGGCGGGCACTGGTTTCGTTCCAGCACACCGCGCAGCGGATGCCTCGGACCTTGTTGGCCACGATTGCCTCGCCGTTGCCGCTCCCACCCAGCACTATGCCATAGTCATGTTCTCCACTGGCCACGCTTTCAGCTGTTGGCCCAATGAAATCAGGGTAATCAACGGGAGCAGCACTGTCAGTACCGAAATCAGTGACGGAATAGCCCATTGAGCCTAGGTGGTCTTTGATGATTTCTTTGTAGCGAAAGCCGGCGTGATCATTTCCAATTGCAAATGCGGGCAATTTCTGGTGTTCCATGCGCTTGCCTCCGATCTAGATATAGCTGCCACTAGTCTAGCAGATGGCATCAATGCGTTTTGGGTTTCCCGAAAAGAATCGGTTCTATCCTGGACATCTGCCGTCGGTCCATTGTTTTTGTTCCAGCTCGATTTCTGATTTGACCGCCCTTGTCACGCTTGTGGTTGACCTTTATGCCAAAACCGGGCGAATTCCCAGTTACAAATGGCCCATATACTTGATAGATTCAGCTCGTTGGCTTTATAGTGAAGTATGGCGAAGGGAAGGCATCGGGATCTCGAAGCATGAGGTGGTCAGCCATTTGGCGATGCCAAGCTGTCTCTGCCCGTGGATCGGATCTCATTTCTCTCAGGATTTTCTCAGACTCAACGGCTATGATAATTGCGTCTCAATACGTAGCAATTATTGGGCATAATGGCATGCATCAATAGACAGTTTCTTAAGAGGAGATGGTTAGGATGGATGAAACCGAGAACATACATGTGGACGAGCCTGACTCAGCAAGACAAGATGAGCCTGAACCCTTTTATCCCCAGGAGAACGAGGTGGCTCAGGCTCAAGAGCTCACTGCGGACAAAAGCCGACTGGAGAAATACCACTTCTCTCCATTTACATTTGCGCTCAGTGTTATCACTGCGGCTTTTGTCAGCGCGCTTATTGGCGGGATTGTCGCTACCGTGATTACATCACTTCTGCTGGGAGTAAGCCCGTTGACTCTTCTACGAGGAGGCAATGGAATGTCTGTAGTTGAGCGGGTTGTACTTCGGGGGAATCGGTCGGCGGATTCCTCCGGCATGCCCGTCGTTTCTGTTGCCGAGAAGGTACAGCCCTCTGTGGTCAATATACGGACCCAGAGTTCTTTGACGGACAGGTTCCACGATAATCTGGAGCAGACGGCGCAAGGGTCTGGTGTCATATTTCGTAAGGACGGCTACATTATCACCAACAATCATGTCGTGGAGAATGCAAATCAGATCTTTGTGACCATCGGTGCCAATCCAGACATCAAGGGAACAATTGTGGGAACAGATCCCGAAACTGACCTAGCTGTCATCAAGGTCAACAAAAAAGATCTACCCGCCGCAGACCTCGGTTCCGTTGATGATGTAAATGTTGGGGAGATGGCTATTGCTATCGGGAGTCCATTCGGTT
>CAYFXD010000139.1:0-6205 GCA_964347095.1 uncultured Actinomycetota bacterium
GGTGGATGAAACGACCGTTGCTTTGGAAAAGGAGATTGCAGAAGAGATTTTTGTCAAGGAGCTTTGAGCCCGGCGCAACGGAGATTGTGCCGGCTCTGAAAGGCATCGGATATCTTCAATCAGAGGCTCTCGTATCTAAGTCCCAATAAAGAAGCGGTTGTCCAGCAAAGCGGGTCCAGAGATTGATGCAACTATAAGACAGCCATGCGCTCTTACTACGTTACACGCAAAAACTATTATTTTGCTATCGAAAAAAGGAGGCGCAAGAAAAGACTCGTCTTCTCCGCTATACTTGCGTCTGTCGTGGTCACCTTGTTGTTTTGGGAAGTCAGGATTTGCGTGGGCCAACTTCGCAAAGCAAGCCACCGCCTGAGGCAGATTCAGGACCAAGTGCGCCAGAGGCACGACCGCCCGAGCCCCAGCTGCAACCCGGGCAGGCGGAACGGACGCTCCATTGGGGTTGGTCACATTCAGCGAGCAGAGACACCTGCAGCGATTCAGAAAATGATTCCTGTTTTTCAGTCGCAAGGTGTGGAGTTTGTCTTTCTTTCTCAGATACCGGGTAACAGGTAGGAAGAATGCACACTGAAAAGTGCCTGTTCGCCAACCTGCCTGCCATTGGCTATCGCGTTTAGGCGTTGGCAGGCGGGTGCCTGAGGGCATTATAGGCTTGGGCAGGCGGGCAAAATGCAAAAAGTTATGGAGGCGGGCATGATCTTAGCGGTCTTTAGTGATAGTCATGACAATATTTGGAATCTAAGACTAGCCTTGCAAAGGGCGGCGCAAGAACGGGCGGATATGCTCATCCATTGTGGAGACTTCTGTGCCCCTTTTGTCTTTGCGGAATTGGCCGAATTCGAGGGGCAGGTGCATTGCATTTTTGGAAATGTAGATGGGGATCGGTACTTGATGACCGACTTTGCGGATAACAAGTTCTCCAACATAAACCTCCACGGCGACCTGGGAGAAATAGAGGTTGAGGGCTGCAAGCTTGCATTTGTGCACAATCCAAAATTGGCACGAGGTTTGGCTGCAACCGGTGACTATCAAGCGGTTTTCTATGGACATTCTCACGAGCAGCAGATTAATAGGGTAGGAAAATGTCTATTAGTGAACCCGGGTGAACTCATGGGGAGAATTAGTGCACCATCCTTCTGTCTATATGATACAGAGCAAGACAATATAACCCATATCGAATTGTAGTAGACCCAGGTTTCGAGGTGAGCAATGAGCATCGAAGATCTTCTGATCTTTGCACCTTTGGTCCTGATTCAACTGGGGCTTGCCGCAGCGGCTCTGGTTGATCTAGTTCGGCGATCCAAGATGAACAGGGAGAAAAAGATTCTCTGGGCTGTGATTATTGTATTTGTAAATATCATCGGGCCGGTTCTCTATTTTGTTCTTGGCAGAAAGGAAGAGTAGAACGATTGGCTGATTCAACCGAGTTAGTAGACAGCGTTATTGAGATAGAAGATCTGACCAAAATATTCGGACAGCTGACCGCGGTTGATAAGTTGAATCTAGCTGTCAAACGCGGTTCGGTCTTTGGTTTTCTCGGTCCCAACGGGGCAGGAAAAACAACGACTTTGAGAATGCTGATGGGGCTGGCCAAGCCTACGTCGGGAAGTGCACGGATTTTGAATCATGACATTGGGGCGAACATCTTGGCGATTCGGCACAGGATAGGGTATCTGCCGGACGTCCCGTCCTTTTATAACTGGATGAATGGAGGAGAATATCTGACCTTTGTCGGAGAGCTTTTTGACATCCCCAAGGCCGAGCTTGGTCAACGAGTGAATGAACTGTTGGAATTCACCGATCTGGCCACAGTCAAAACCAAAATAGGTGGCTTTTCGCGAGGGATGAAACAAAGGCTTGGTCTTGCTCAGGCCTTGGTAAACAAGCCGGAGGTGCTTTTTCTCGATGAACCTACGTCCGCGCTTGATCCAATCGGTCGCAAGGAAGTGCTTGATCTGATTGATTCATTGGGAGAGGAGACAACTGTATTCTTCTCGACTCATATTCTCAGCGATGTGGAGAGGGTTTGCGACACTGTGGCTATCCTGAATCGAGGAAAACTGGTTACCCAGTCCAGCCTTTCTGAGTTGAGGTCTAGGTATGCTAAGCCGGTCTTTCTGATCGAGACCGAGGCGCAAGCAGAGACTTTGGAGAAGACCTTGGTCAAATATTCCTGGGTTGATCAGGTCAAACGCGAGGGCCATCAACTGAGGGTAAAAGTGAATGACATGACCACAGGCCAGACAGAGATTGCGCGGATAGTGACAGAGACCAAAGCGCCTTTGAGGGCATTTGGGATAGTGGAGCCCACCTTAGAAGATATTTTTGTGGAGATGATCAGGCCGGGATGAGTGCAGGCACGTTTACCAAGAAAGAATTCAGAGAGATTGTGAAGACCTACAAAATCTGGGTCGTTCCGATCATCTTTATCTTTTTTGGATTCCTCAGCCCGATTACCACTAAATTGTTGCCCGAGATTCTAAAGAGCCAGATGGAGGCCCAAAACATCGGTCTTCAATTACCCGAACCTTCGGCGCTGGAATCCTATTCGCAGTATTTTAAGAACTTAAGTCAGATAGGCACATTGGCTGTCATCTTGCTTTCAATGGGCCTGATCAGTGAAGAGAAAGCCAAGGGAACTCTTCATCTCATTCTAACCAAGCCGGTAGCCCGCGCTACTATCGTCCTTTCCAAATATCTGGCTCAGTCGGTTTTGGTGGTCTGCTCAGTTCTGCTTGGGGCTGCGATATGCTATGTATATACCTGGGCTCTGTTTGGAGAGGACAGCTTGGCCTTATTCAGTCGAAGCACGCTTCTGTACGCAGTATATTACCTGCTCCTGATTGCCATCACCCTGTTCTTCAGCACCTTATTCTCTAACCAGGTTGCGGCTGGGGGTGTTGCGCTGATCTCTCTTTTTGCATTGTCAATCCTGCCGAGCATAAGCGAGGTTATGACGCGGTTCTCGCCTTACGCTTTGGCAATCGTCGCAGATAAGATCATAAAGAGCGAGGAGACAATCGGGGCCGGCTTGTGGCCGCTTCTGATGTCGTTTGCGTTGGTTATCGCTGTTTTAGTAGCAAGTTGCATTGTGTTCAAGCACCAGGAGCTTTAGGATTCAGGCAAGTCATGGGATATCAGGAGAGACAATGGGCTTTCCTGTAAACTAAATGCTACAAGCTAACTCCTAATTACTGCCTTTATAGGGGATGGTAAAAATGAACTGGATCTGGTTCGCAATTCTTACGGCCCTATGCTGGGGCTCGGCCCCAGTATTCGAAAAAGCAGGAATTGCCAAGATGAGCCCCCTTGTGGCGGTGACGGTCAGAAGCGTGGCCATTTCAGTGATCTTACTGATCGCCGTGCTAATAACCGGCCAGATATCAGCAATTCCCAAAGTCGATTTGCGCAGTCTT
The DNA here is from genome assembly GCA_964347095.1 of uncultured Actinomycetota bacterium. GTDB lineage: Bacteria > Actinomycetota > Aquicultoria > Subteraquimicrobiales > CAYFXD01 > CAYFXD01. The sequence goes on from CAYFXD010000139.1 coordinate 3,435, forward strand.
CTCTATATCATAATCGGAGGGATTCTGGCCGGTCTTCTTGGCCAAGGTCTATATTTCTATGCGTTACGAGCGGCAGAGAGTTCCAGGGTGGTTCCAGTTGCGGCCACGTACCCTCTGGTCGCAGCCATGCTGGGTATTGCTATATTGGGCGAGACATTGACTGTCCAGAAGATTATCGGTGTATTGCTGATTATCGCTGGTGTCCTGCTCGTCCGATAGCCACGCACCAAGGGAAAGGCAGGTTGTAGCTTGTGGCTTATTAGCTTGCAGGAAAAGGGAAAAGGTAGGTTGTAGCTTACTAGCTTGTAGTAGACTGCCATCATAGATTGCATCTTATGTTGCTCAACCTACAAGCTAATTCCTGATTTAGACTCCGCTAAAGATCCAGCCGCCGAAATCTTCGAAGTAGTACGAGTGATCCTCTAAGTATTTCTTTGTAGACTGTAGCAGCTCGTAATGAATCTTTTCCTCGTTGATCAGGAAATCCAAGAACTGCTTGGTCTTTTCGTCTTCGCTCTCATCGTAATAGTCCTGGTAAACGCCGTAACCTGCTTTTTCCATATCCAATGCCAAATCGTAGACCTCAAGGTCACTCATTTGCGGCCAAACTTTTTTGGAGCGGCGGTCGACCACTTCTTTTAGGTGCTTCTCAATCCGTTCGGGCAAATCCGAGGTGCAGTAGGCAACAAAGTCGAAATTTTCTGATTCTTTAATGAGTTCTTGGTTTACTTTGCGGATGTTGTCCATATGGTGCTGCTCTTCCTCGGCCAAGAATCCGAGCGTCTTCTGTGCGAACTGATCGTCCACCTTTTCCACTGAGTTTTGATAGAAGTCCCTGCTTCGTTTCTCGAACTTCATGGCACTTTCCAGGGCTTCGCAGTAATAGATAATTTGTGGCGTCATTCTCGCCTCCCTCTTTGAAGGTCTTATTAATGATTTAATGATTCAAGTGAATTGCTACAGTACCAATATTAATTGAAATACACCGCGGTTCCAATATGAATTGAGGAAAGAAGCGCTATGATCTGTCGGAAAGATGCAAGATTGCACACCTCAAGGTAGTGCTGCTCTCTGTCCTTGGCTGATGAGTGAAGCGAGAACGCCAATTTCCTCGCCGCAGTGGACTCTTTGAAAGGGAAATCATAGCCTGTTTGTCGAGGATCGAGAATCGGTCTTTCCGCTTGTTTGGATGGCAGGAGATTTGAGAAGCAAGTAGAAGAAGTAGGCGTCCAATTAGATAACAGAGAGGGTGTTTTCAATGCGAGCAAACAATGAATGGTTTAAAGAGCTCCCTTTGTTTCTAAAGGGGCTTATCATAGGAGGAATTATTCTTGATCTGGCCATCTATGCTTTGGCTGGTAGCTTCGCGGCGTCTACCTGGTCCGAGATTCAAACCTTGAGAAAACCGGCGCGCGCCGTCATTGCACCCAAGAATGAACCGCAGCCAAAAAGGGAAGCCACTCGAGAGCCGCAAGTAGAAAATTTGGAAGAGGAAACCACTATGGTCCTTCGGGTAATCGACGGAGATACCGTTGAAGTAGAGGGTGGCAGAGAAGTCCGTTATATTGGAATTGACTGCCCTGAAGAGGGAGAGGAATATAGCAGAGAGGCGACTGTCAAGAACAAGGAACTGGTTGAAGGACGGGTCGTAAGTCTAGTTAAAGATGTCTCCGAGAAGGATATGTTTGGGAGATTGTTGCGATATGTATATGTGGGTGACGTTTTTGTAAATGCCAAGCTGGTTGAGGAAGGGTTGGCTGAGGCCACGCCTTATCCGCCGGATATTGCTCATGAGGACGAGTTTGCAGAGCTGGAGACCAAAGCAAGAGATGAGAGGAAAGCAATCTGGAAGTCGTTTGCGCAGCAAAGTGACTCTGCAGGTCCAGTTCCCTTTGATGTGCAGCAAGGGCAGCAGGTGATGGTGTACATAAATGAACCAGGAATTGACTATCATATTCCAACCTGCGACAGGGTCGGTTCAGGCAGCAAGCCCGTGTATCTGAGTATTGCCAAGGCCAGTGGATTTATGCCCTGTGATCTCTGCAATCCGCCGAGGTAATCGTACGCCAACGCTGGGCCTGCGTCTGTAGCAGACCCGTGAGGGCTATGTCTGTCGTTTTCTGAGCGTAAAGATTGGGCTTTTGAGTTTGCCGCACCTGCTAGGTTATGATTTAGGAGACAAGAAGTGAAGCAGATCGGAGCTAAAACCAGCGATGAAGGCAAAGAATAAATTCAGAGTTAATTGCAGGAGTTGCAGGACACATTTTGTCATGAAGCTTCCCGAGGGGAAGGAATTTGGTGAGTTGAATTATCGACTCTATGGCCGGCGGCCATTGGTCTGTCCCAAATGCGGTTTTCAGGAACACTCAGACTATGATCACCACGGTGCTTGCTACTATTTCAGGAATTTTGTGAGCCTGGGACGGATTGTGCAGGCTGACCAAGGCGCCGAGACCTCCGAGGCAAGTCGAGGTAATAATTCAGCTGCGAAAAAAGACTAAGTAGTCATCCATAGGATGCACTGCGATAGTAGGTGGACAGTGGCAAACGATAATGAAGAACGGCGTCTTGAGACGGAGCGGTCTGATCATGGGAGGAAGATCGTCGCCAGGCTTGGAAAACTGTAAGGGCAGTTCAGAGGCTTGGAGCGGATGATCGAGGAGAAGGCCGATTGCGAGGCGGTGCTGATGCAGTTTTTGGCGGTTAAGGGAGCCTTCGATAGGGTAGGAGTTCCGGTAATTAAAAATGCCATCCGAGACTGCATCGAGGAG
>CAYFXD010000140.1:0-6121 GCA_964347095.1 uncultured Actinomycetota bacterium
AGGGCGCCGTGAAAATGGACCTCGGCATATTCGTAATAAGCTTCATTGCCGATTTGAATATCTGCAATCATTTCATGAACTACTCTTGTGGCATTAGGGAATACGCAGTGGGCCAGAAGTCTGATTGCTGCTCTATCTTTGACTTGTGCTGTGATATTGATTTCCTGGGTGCCTTCCTTGGGCAGGACGCCAAAACAAAGATGTACTGGATTTTCTATCTTGGCGCCCTCTTCAACTGCCAATTGGATATCAATGCCCGAGGCGGTCTCGCGGGGCTCCAAAATCAATCCGGCAACCAAGTGACTTCCAATAACCTTATTCTCATGAATCACCACATGCGCGACCCCAGGGTTTCTAAAAACCTCAGGTTCTCCACCTGCCTGCGCATATGCATCCAGCATATATTCATAGTCTTGCATTGTTTTCTTTCTTCTCTTCTTGGGCCGCATATTCATGCGTGGGGCAGGGAATACATTGTTCCTTGAAGTATTCTCCAACCTGATCGGGACGCCCTTCCTTAACAATGAACCCTGAGCAGATAAGAGATGTGGAGTCGGCAATTCCCGATACTTCCTGGCGATGGGTAATTAGAAGCACGGTGGTGCCCCGTTCTTTCAACTCTTTTATCATGTCAACAATATTTTCCAGCGCCAATATATCGATTCCGGAATCGGGCTCATCCAGAATAGCCAGTTCCGGCTTCATGGCAAAGACTGATGCCAACTCAATGCGCTTCCTCTCGCCGCCGCTTAAGGTTTTGTCTACCACTCTATCCAGGTAATCCTTGGGATCCAACAATACATAGTGAAGTGCTTCTTCTAACAGGTACTGGCTCTTGTCTCTCAAGCCGACAGCAATGTAGTCTTTGACTTTAAGCCCCTCAAACTTGGCTGGCTCCTGCCAGGCAAGCGTCATGCCCATCTTAGCTCGTTTTGACAGTGGATAATCTGTAACGTGCCGTTCCTTAAAATGAATCCTGCCAGTTTGAGGAGCATATCCGCTACAGCCTAGAAGCGTGTAAGCGAGGCTCGATTTTCCGGCTGCGTTCGGACCGAGAATAGAATGAATTGTTCCTGTCTCGACGGAAAGACTAAGATCTTTCAGAATTTGCCTTCCCTGAATGGCTAGAGTGAGTTTTTCAGCAGCTAGAATGTCCATCTTCTTTCAGTTCTTCCCACAATTTGGCCTGTAGTGAAGCAAGGAGCTATTGTTGCTGGCACTAGCCAGCATGAATCAGCAATACCGGTTTTGTTGATCTTCTTACCACATTCTCGCTCACGCTGCCCAAAAACATTTCGGCGACTCTGCTCTTTCCATATGCTCCCATGGCAATGAGGCAGACATCCGATTCTTCAGCAGTTTCTAAGATTTTGGATATTGAAACACCTGTCTCCAATCTTATGGTAACTTTCTTGAATCCAAATTTCTCCAATCGACCTTTGATTTTTTCAAGGCGGTCAGAATCTATCTTGTTGAATTCATCTATTCTGTCCATGAGGTGGGGCGAGAGGTGGCGCGTATCCTGCACGTGGTAGATGATTATTTCTTCGCAATCGGCGTCTGCCACTTCCTTTAAGTACTCGATGACTTTTTCTGCAGAATCCGAAAAGTCGGTAGGATAGAGAATTCGCCTGAACGTGTCTTTGCAGGCTAGATCGCACTCCTCCTTGCTCTTTTCCCGCAACTGCGCAAATTTGTGAATTATGACCGGCTTATGAGCATAGCGGATTACATTTTCTGTGACACTGCCTAGCAGAATGTGCTCGACAAAGCTCTCTCCCTTGGCCGGCATTACGATCATGGAGACGTTTTCTTTGCTGGCTAGGGATACTATTTCAACAGAAGGAACACCAATCAGAACTCTAACATCCACCCTTAATTGCTCTTTTTCAAGCTCCCTCTTCTTTTGACCGAGCATTTCTCTGTCAGCTTCCTGCAGCGCCGGAGCTGCTCCGCCTGCTATTCTAATATCGATAACATGCAGGATGATTGCCTCTCGCAGTCCGACTCGCTTGAAGTCAGGAATGCAGTCAATCACTTTCTGGGATGCTTTTGACAGATCGGTGGGAAAGAGAATCTTTCTAAACATTTCTTGTCTCCGTTTGAGCAATCAAGCTGTACTTTTCGGCTTGCTTTGCTAGGCTTCCTCCATTGCCAGGGCACCTCTGGCAGCTCTTTTTTCGATCCATTGCTTGGTCTTCTTGGCGATCCAAACCAGGCTGAGCATAATAGGAACTTCTTCAAGCACGCCGACGACCGTGGCTAATGCTGCTCCTGACTTAAGTCCGAACAGAGCTATGGCAACAGCTACGGCAAGCTCAAAGAAATTGGAGGCGGCAATGAAACCGGCAGGGGCTGCAACGGGAAAGTCAATTTTCCACAGCCACGCCCAACCGTAGGAGAAGGCAAAAATGAAGTAGGTTTGGATGGTGAGAGGGACGGCAATGAGTAGAATATGCAGGGGATTGTTTATGATGGTTTGTCCCTGAAATATGAAGATTATTACCAGCGTCAAAAGCAAGCCAATTATGGTGATATTGCCCAGTTTCTTTAAGAAGACTTCTTCGAACCAAACTGGCCCTTTTTGCTTAAGGAGATAAGACCGAGATATCCATCCTCCGGCAAGCGGAATCACGACAAACAATACCACCGAAAGAATCACCGTGTCGTAGGGGACTATCATCTTGGAGATGCCCAGAAGGAACATGACAATCGGCGCGTATGCAAAAAGGATAATCATATCATTTACGGCTACCTGAATCAGAGTATAAGCAGGATCACCTTTGGCCAAGTAACTCCAGACAAAGACCATTGCTGTGCACGGGGCTGCTCCCAAAAGAATCGCTCCGGCCAGATACTGTTTGGCGAGAGTCGTATTGATAAAGGGCGCAAAGATTACCTGCAGAAAAAGCGAGGCAAACAAAAACATGCTAAAAGGCTTAATCAGCCAGTTCGATACCGTGGTAACCACTACCCCCTTGGGTTTTTCCCCTGCCTGCAAAATGCTAGAGAAATCAATTTGGACCATCATGGGGTAGATCATAGCCCAGATGAGAATGGCGACAGGGATGGAGATTTGGGCGTAGGTCGCCTTGGACAGAGTGTTGGCGACCGCAGGCCATAGATAACCGATAAGAGTTCCGGCAATCATGCAAACCGCCACCCAAACTGTCAGGTAGCGCTCAAAAATACCTAGACCTGCGGCAATATCTTCTTCTCGTCCATCCCTTGTGTACTCGGACAAAGAGATTCCTCCTCTGTAGCATTCCCGGGGTCGATGGCATTTCGCTGGCACCTATGCGCGACTCTAGTTTCTCGTGCAAGGCTCACAGTGAGCTGCTAGCCTTCACATTCTTCATATTAAAAACAGCCTGGTGCAAGTTGCTAAACTTTTCGAGCGTCTCCCTGTTGAGCGAGTAGTAAACCCATTTGCCCTCCTTGCGGTCATTTACCAGGTCATAAGATCGCAAGATGGCAAGGTGATGGGAAACTAACGACTGAGACAGCTCCAAGGCATCATATATCTTGCACACGCAAAGCTCGCCCTCTCTCAACAGAAAGAGAATCCTCAACCGGTTTTCGTCGCTAATTACCCTTAGCAAATCTGCCAGAGCCGCCACGATGTTGCTTTGATGAGCACTAAACATGCTCTGCCTTGCCTCTGTCACAGGGAACTCCCTTGGTGCGATATATGAAGCAACGTTCATATGTTAGATCATGCAGTACTTGCCGTCAAGTGAATTGTCAGGATTTTGATGCCTGGAAGGCTCAGAACGTTGCGCACGTGTCAGCACTGGAAGATGCAGTGGTTGCCTGATGTGCATGCAGAAGGAGCAAGAGAAGGGTACAACGGTGCTTGAGCATAGCTTCAAGGGGGCACTTCAAGGAGGCATTTCTCTTTTACTTTGCAATTGACCTCCTTGGCTGCACGAAGAAGTTCAAATTCTGTTCATTGGTCCTTCCACGAGTGCACCTCTAGAGCCTGGCTTTTCTTCTCCATCCTCTCACTTGAGGCCGCATCTGTTGGTTTGTGTACCCCCAGATGGAGATGCATCGAACTTAAAATCTGCAGAAATTGAAGAAGGGAGATTTCAAGCATTTGGATGAAGCCGGTGGATAGTGTAAGCTTATTCTGTCAAAAATATAGCAGAGAACATTTAGAGATTATGAGAGGTATGTTTCGTGACACATGCCACAGCAGCTCTGGCAAAGTCTATTACTCGAACTGGCAGCAAGCAGACCTATTATACAATTCGCTTGATGGCCGACAAGGACCTGGTTTACGACTTCTACCGTGCTTACGCTTATTTTCGCTGGGTCGATGACATAGTTGATGACTCGTCCAAATCAGATGCAGAACGCAGGTCCTTCATCGAGCGGCAAGGTGAGCTGATTGATAACCTGTATGAGAAAAGAAAACCCGCTAAACTGGAGCTGGAAGAGTCAATGGTTGCTGATCTCATAAGCCATGACCGGGGCGAGAATAGCGGGCTTCAATCCTATATTCGCAATATGTTTGCCATCATTAAGTTTGATGCTTACCGCAAAGGGCGACTTATTAGCGAATCCGAGTTGGTGCAATACACAGATTGTTTGGGCAAGGCAGTGACTGACGGAATCCAGTATTTCGTTGGCAATAATCGCTCTTATCCTGTCACTAGCGGCCGTTATCTGGCAGCGACCGCTGCCCATATTGCTCATCTGCTGCGTGACATGATGCTTGATATAAAAGAGGGATTTGTCAATATTCCCAGTGAGTACCTGGAGGCGTATGATATTGGCCCACAAGATGTAGAGAACCCTGCTTTCAGAAGTTGGGTAAGGAAGCGGGTGAACAAAGCAAAACGATATTTTCGCGAAGGCAAAGAGTACTTTGACCAAATGGGAGTGTTGAGATGCAAAATCGTAGGTTATTGGTATTGCGCCCGTTTTGAATGTGTCCTGGACGCTATCGAGCGTGATGACTACATCTTGCGTGAAACCTACGCAGAACGGCGCAGAATCTCTAACCTACTCAGAATCGCTGGGTTAACTATCTCTGTTACCCTCCGGCACATACTCAGTCGCAGAAAGGCGAGCTAAGAGTTACTATGCTTCTCTTCGCACCTTAGGTTTCCATCTGCGCTTTGGCAAAAGTCACATTTGTTAAACAGTGCTTCTTTAGTCGGGTTCTTGCTCGATGGACCCTCACTTTGACGGCTGATACAGAGATACCACAAATATCTGCTGTCTCAGCCATGGATTGGCCTCAAAACTCGTAAGGATGAGAGCTGCGCGATAGTCCGGAGGCAAAGAATCGACAACACGGCGAATGCATTGGTTCATCTGGTCAAGAATCATAGAGTGCCTAGTATCAAAATCCGAACGATCGTCACCCTCATCAAACTCTATGTACTGACCTTTCTTATTCTGACGGAAAGAATCGATTGCCACATTGGTTGCTACTTTATATACCCAAGTCTTAACACTAGATCTTTGCTCGAATTGAGCTGGTCCTCGAGCCACTCGGACTAGTGTCTCTTGCAACAGATCCTCTGCATCAGCGGCGTTCCCCACCATCTTGTTTAAGTACGCAAAGAGGGGCCGACAAAGGGAAAGGCTGCTGGGACTGGTGGGATCAGAATGAGAATAAAAAGCCACAAGGTGCCGAAAACTAGACGAAGTCATAATGCGTCCGCCTCCTTGCGCAACCCAGGGATAGTGCTAGGGGGCAGGCGCAAATACCAAGGAAGGAATCGATCAACATCTTTAACTAGAAGCGTAATCGTGCAGCTTGAGACTCATGCCCAATCATCGAATGATGTTCGATCGAGGAGGAAAGACCAAAGAGACTGCAAGCTTGCGAATCCAAAAAGAGTGAGTGACATGAGCACCCAACACAATAGAAAGAAGACGTTTTGGCGGGTCAATACCAAGAATATCAATAGTCCAAGAATATAAGGTACGAAGAGTATCATTTCAAAAAGGAGCGAAAACAGGGCATCGGCTGGGTCCTCGCTGGGCTCGAGAGAACGTTTTGCAGGCTGCGAATCGAGATTTTGCAGCTCAGAGGGCACAAACTTGTCAGACTTTTCTGGACTCGGCTTTGTCTTTTCAATGGATGTCGGCATTGGCCCTACTT
>CAYFXD010000141.1:0-2512 GCA_964347095.1 uncultured Actinomycetota bacterium
GCTGTTGTTCATAACGGTATTATTGAGAACTTTCTCACCCTAAAGAAACAGTTGCAGGCAGCGGGCCACGTAATCCAATCTGATACCGACACGGAGGTAATCGCTCATCTCGTGGAGGAGCTCTACGAGGGGGACTTGGCGCAAGCAGTTAAAGATGCTATCCCGAGAATAGAGGGTTCCTTTGCCATGGCTATCATCTGCAGCGATCATCCTGATTTGATGGTTGCCGCCCGAAAAGAAAGCCCGCTGATCGTAGGGGTGGGAGAGCGCGAATACTTTCTGGCCTCGGATATACCAGCGGTTCTCAAATATACTAAAGAGGTCTTGATCTTGGAGAACGGGGAGCTTGTGCAAATAGGGAGGGACGGGTTCCGGCTGTCCACCTTCGATGACAAACCGATTCAACGTGATCTCTTTGAGGTCAGTTGGAATGAAGAGGCAGCGGAAAAAGCGGGCTATGATGATTTCATGCTAAAAGAGATCTTTGAGCAGCCTGTTGCGGTTCGAGAGACGATGCGCGGCAGAATGTCTGATGATTATTGCATCCACTTGGATGAGATTGAGCTGTCGGAGGAGGAAATAAGAGCTTTTGACAAGGTCTTTGTGGTTGCATGCGGCACTTCTTATCATGCTGGTATTGCTGGCAAATACGCACTCGAACACTGGGCAAAACTGCCCGTGGAGATTGAGATAGGGTCAGAGTTTAGATATCGGGAACCCATCATAACTCCATCCACTTTGGTGATTGTGATAACTCAGTCCGGAGAGACAGCAGATACGCTCGCAGGACTAAGATCGGCCAAGAATCAGAATGGCAAAATAATGGCCATCACCAACGTGGTCGGCAGCACAGTCACACGGGAGGCTGACGGGGTCCTGTACACCCACGCTGGACCGGAAATTGGCGTCGCAGCCACCAAGACTCTTGTATCACAGATGACGGCTTTGTCCCTGCTTGCTCTTTATCTGGCGACTATTCGGGGATCCATAGACCAAAAGGAAGCGGCTTCTATCATGGATGAGATCAAGCGCCTTCCCGACAAAGTCGCCAAGATTCTGGAGAATGTTGACTTGATCAAGCAGTGGTCAAGGAAATACTGCAATTCTGCAGACTTTCTTTTTCTGGGTCGCGGCGTTGGGCTCGCTGTCGCTTTGGAAGGTGCTCTCAAGCTGAAAGAGATATCTTACATTCACGCCGAGGGATGCGCTGCAGGGGAAATGAAACACGGACCGATCGCACTTCTTGACGAAACTGTTCCCGTTGTTGCCGTAGCGACCAAGAATCAGGTCTACGACAAAGTGCTAAGCAATATTCAGGAAGTGAGAGCCCGGAGAGCTCCTGTGATCGCTGTTGCTACTGAAGGGGACGAAAAGATACAAAGCTATGCAGAGCATGTTTATTATGTCCCTGATACGCACGAGCTTCTATCTCCCATTTTGGCTGTAGTTCCCTTGCAGCTGTTGGCTTACTACATGGCGAAGTTACGCAGATGCAATGTTGACCAGCCCAGAAACCTGGCAAAGAGTGTGACAGTGGAATGAAGCAAAGCCGGTTCGCGGTGTTCGGTTTGCGCAAACCGCCAACCGTGGGACGAAATAGGCTCGCTCCAGAGTGAAGCCTAACTATGATATCCAGGGAATCAGACATGATCAAAGGTGTTGGTGTTGACATAGTTGAGATTCAGCGTATGAAAACAGCCCTGGATCGGTATGACAAATTAGCTGGCAGGTTGTTCACAACAGGCGAGCAAGAATATTGCTGCAAGAAGCTTTACGCTCACAGGCATTTTGCCCTCAGGTTCGCCGCCAAGGAGGCGGTGCTCAAATCCATGGGAATCGGTCTTCGAGGGGTTAAATGGACCGACATTGAGATTACACACGACAAGATGGGCAAGCCGGTGGTTGGGCTGAATGGAAGAGCTGCCCAAAAGGCACAAGAATCCGGCATAGATGATATTCTGATCAGCCTCTCCTTTAACCATGATAACGCGGTTGCGTCTGCTGTGGCCTTGGGCGGCGAAAGTAGTGACAGAGGTGTCGTATGAAGGTCGTGAGCACCAGAGAAATGCAGCGGATCGAGGAGCTGGCCATCGAGCAACTGCATATCTCCGTGCGCGAGCTAATGGAAAAAGCCGGCAAAGCGGTCGCCCAAGAAATCGCTAAAACTGTGCCTGCGGGTGAGCATATTCTCATAGTGTGTGGTAAGGGAAATAACGGGGGAGATGGTTTTGTCGCCGCTCGCTACTTGCATGAGATGGGATATGTACCCACTGCATTTGCCCTGGCTCCTCCCGAAGAGCTCTCCAATGATGCCAAAGATGCTTTTTCCGCGCTCCGTGCCATGTCCGTCAGCACTATAATCCTGGACGAGCACAATCTGGATAATTTGACCGCAGGTTTCAGAAAGGCTGCTCTGGTGGTTGATGCGATCTTTGGGTTTAGTCTCAAGGGACCGGTCAGAGGAATTGCCAAGAACGTAATTGGAATCATCAATGTTGCGCCTTGTCCGAGT
>CAYFXD010000142.1:0-14771 GCA_964347095.1 uncultured Actinomycetota bacterium
AAAAGAGAAGCTGTGGGCCCATGCAGAGACTATTCGAACTTGCTGCATGACCGTGAACCCACAGACACACTACTTGCACTGGGAAGATATATCAAGCGGTTTTGACTAGGCTCATTGCACCATGACATCACAGCACAAAATAGCCCTATTTGCCGATAGATGACCCACACCTTTGTTCACTGTAAGCCCAGAATAATTTGACCTTCGCAGAATTTTATTGTCAATTACCGAAAGAAGTTATTCACAAACAAGCGCTGATTCTTTTGCCTTTCTCCCCACCCAATAACGGGCTAGTTCATAGATGCCAAATAGTACACCCACGTAGAAAACGTCACCCATCAGAGTGTTCTTGAAGAAAGGAATGGCGGCAGCGTAGCATGCCAAGAGACCGGTCCAGGTACGAGGATAGAGTGATCCAAAAGCCCATACCGCAAAATTAGTAACTAGAAAGAACAGCGCCGATCCCATGAGAGCCCCTCCCAGAATGGTGTACGCGCTCTTATGTTTCTTTAGCCATATGCCAATCAGTCCAACCAAGGCAAAGCTCAAGTAAACGGAGATCATTATCTTCCAGGAATAGAACCCTATAAAATAATCGCTAATGAGCATCGCAGCCAGGGGCAGCAAAAAGGCATACCTCTTTTTGAGATAACACCCGCTAAAAAGCCCTATGGCCGCAATCGGCGCAAAGTTGGCAGGATGCGGCAAGAATCTTAGTATTGTTCCAAATAAGATCAGCATATACTCCATTTTTCCTCCCTTTTTGAATAGACAAACCGTGCAGATTGCTACTTATTCTTCCTGTCCTAATGAATTCCTCCTTCCCTATTTGATCTTTTTGTCTTGATAATCATTGAAATTATTGATGCTGCTGCTGCAACGATTGAAGCAATGAAAACCAAGAGCACAAAGATCCTGTCCCCCCCAGGCAAATTGACATGAGAGCGTGATGCCGTCTTGCGCTCCCCAGATATCGAACCTCTCCTGCTCCCATCCAAACCAGTCCCCGCATTTGCCACGGATATTTGTGTAGCAGCAACTTTACCATGCCTTCCGTCCAGGTCGAGTTCTTTGCCTGCGTCTTCGAGCGGGCTGATAGCATCCGTAATAATTGCTCCCGATGAACAGACTGTGGCCATAGCAAGTATCGCCATCAACAAGATCCATCTCTTCATCTCTTACCGTCTTTCATGTTTGGATCCAAGGAACCATAGCCTTGACCCTATCAGAGTTGCAATTAGTCCAATTATTACGTACAGGATGCAAAAACCGGTAAAGGGAAGCACTCCACCGGTTGATTCACCTGCACCATTCTGCTCCTTGCTAGCGTTGTGGCTATTGTCCGCATTGCTCTGATCCGCATAGTTTGCTGCTGTCTGATCATATTGTAGGCTGGGGCTGGTTGTGGTATTGGGCTTCTCGGCAAGAACAACGGGCCAGGCCTGACCAAAAAGAGCGGGAATCGCATAAGCTGTCATAAGATTTTGGCCTGGATCTTTTCCTGTCCAGCTGAAAGACCCATCCTCTTTTTGTAAACCAAGCAGAAAATGATACGGGGTTGCTCCATCCGCCGTCTTCCAATCGGATAAATCCTCGCCCATGGCAATCAGGGCCTGAATAGCCCAAGAGGTTGTAGCTGAATTGGAATCGGGAAACATGCCTCCCTTGCTGTACGGAAACCCTCCATCATCGTTTTGGGCCTGTTTCAAAAAGTCCTTGGCGTTCATTGATGCTGCATCCAGATCAGAAGGACCGGAATATCCTTTGCCCTTGGCCAAAATCAATGCTTGAATTGCTGCACAGGTGGTATCAGTATCGCTGATACCAGCCGTTGAATAACTGAACCCGCCGTCACCATTCTGATGGCTCACAATATACCCAATGCCATCTCTTATTATTTCCTGATCTACATTCTCACCGGCAGCAAGCAGTGCAACAACCGCAAAGACGTCATCATTGACAAGGCCTTTTTCACCTATTTGCTGTTCTTGGTGAAACGCTTTAAGGCCATCGATCAAATCGGTGCCAAAACCCCGCGGGTTTTGCCCTGACGCCAAAGCAGCCAGGATCTGCCGGGCAAAATCAGTTGCACTGTCAGTGGGAGCCGGAACATAGGTTCTCAAATAGTCGGCCAAAGACAATTCCTGTTTGCTAACGTTTTCCGGATAAATGCCGGCCGCACCAAAAGCAATAGCGCACCAAGCACTTACACCGGCATTTTCAATCGACCCATCTTCTCCTTGCTGGTTTCTCAGATAGTCCAGAGCCTTCTGGGCCGATAGATACAACTCCTCCCGACTAACAGGAGGTTCTTGTGGTATTTTTTCGGAAACCGTTATGGTTACACTTTGGCTATTTTGCCACCCACCGGAGCTGATATACGCTTCATAACCGCCCTGCTGCTCAAAGGTTCTTGTGATCGTGCCGTCTTGATCGGTTTGATACTCTGCGTCGCCAATCTTTATGGTGGTATCCGAGGAAATTTGCCACTGTTTGTTCGATGAATCGTATTGATATGCGGTGAATACTACTTCCTCACCAACCTGCACCGAGGTTTTATCCGCTTCCAGCTTCCAGGGCCAAATGCTATAGTAGATTACTATGTTGTCTCCATCCGAAATATCGTAGGCACCCATTCCGACAAAGGGCGATTCTCCATCTACTTTATAGTTCCAACCATCCCATCCTTGAGGAGAAATGCCGGCGACCGACACGACATAAAAGCCATATGAAGAGCTGGCAATCTCAATCGGCAGGCTACTGGCTTCACATGCCTCAACTAAAGCTCCCAGTGCAGTGGGATGCTCAATGCTGTGTGAATTACCGTCGCTGTCTAGAAACTCCGTTGTATCAACAACTACATTTCCCTGCCAAAGATTCTGGTCAATATTGACAATACTTACATTGACCTGGACTCCGGACTTTGCCGTGTCGATTGCCTCAACCTGCATTCTTGCACTTCTTACATAGCCGTCCTTTTCAATATAGAGCGGATAGACGCCTGCTTGACTCAGACTTGCTGTCAAATTGCCTTGTTGGTCAGTCTGTAATACTGATGTTCCCAAGTAGACCTTTGCATCTCCAATCGGCAGAAAGTCATTTTGATTGTCATCATAGTAGCTGCTTAAAATAGTGAACTGCTCCCCTACCTGTACCTGTGTGCTTGAGGAAACTCCCAGAGGTGTGTCAGGCCAAGGGCCAAATGAAACGAGAAGCTCGTCTCCGTTCGATAGCTCATAATCAGCCAGTCCAATCGGAGGCGAAGAATAGTTAACTCTGTACAACCAAAAGTTGCTGAAATCACTTTCAATGCCGTCCACTTCGTTCAAATAGAGACCCCAACCGCTATCCTCAAAGGTGTAACCAAAACCGCCTTGATTGGCAGCCGCAACAAGGGCACATGCTGCTTTTGGACCATCGATAACGTGAGCTGCTCCGTTTGCATCAGCAATCGTGCATCCCTGCACTTCAACTTGACCGCTCCAGATTGTCTTACCTGGTGTTTCAATCCTCACCGTTACAACAGGATTATCTGCTGCCTCCACGGTTCCAGCAAAAAGCAGCACTTGCAGGCTACCCATAAATAGGAGACAGATAAGGAACAGTTTTGCCAATTTCGGAGCTTGCACTTGTATTAATGGCTGCTTTATTGAGAGCTCTCGTAGCGCCACAGAATCACGTCTCCTTCAGATAGTCTTTGGCTGGACGCACCTACGCTGGCATACTTGCCATTTATGTAATACAACCAGTACTTGCTTGTATAGGGATTATTTCTCACCCCGTCCAGTTCCTCCACAAAAATCCCATAAGCAGCATTGCTTGAGTAACTAAAGGTAAAGCCATGCTTGTTGCTAGCTTTTTGCAGCAGCTCAAAAACGGTACTGTTTTCCTCCATTTCCATCGGAAACTCGCGTTTTCTGGACTCCGTGTCAATAGCTAGAGTGACTTGGACAATCTTCTTTTGGTCCTTAGCCGCTCCTGCAGAGGATGAGTTCTGGTTGCCTGAGCTGGAATCTTTATTGATTCGTGAGCTTTTGCTTGAACCAGATTGGGATTGTGGTGATTCAGATGTTTGCTTCTGGGAAGCGTTCTGCTGTGATCCTCCACCATTGCTACTGCTTCCTTGCCCGGTTGATTGCTGTCCACTATTTGATTCACCGGACGCGGCGCGCTCCTTATCTTGTCCCTCCACGCTGCCATCTGCTAACTGGCCATTATCTCCTGCAACTTTAGATCCTAAGATTGCCGATTCTTCTTTGTTCGCTGATGACGCTGCAGCTTTCTTTGATCCAGCGGTTGCTGTGAAATGAAAATAGATCGTGCCGGTGATCAGGGCCAGGATTAATGAGATTGTTAATACAACCAATTCCGCCCGATTTAGTTTTACAAATCTCTTCAAACTGTCTTTCATCCGAACACCCTCAAGTCACACCACGGCAATTTTACACACAAAAAACCTCTTTTTGGGCAAAAGAGGTTCTAAATTAAAAAACCTTCTTGAGCTGGGAAGGCTTGATAATCCGACTTTTCCTCATGCTCGTGTCCAAAAAGTCATCTCCCGCAGGTCGGTGCTCTGGCTTAGTCTATGAAGACCTCACAGTTGCGGCACAGCGCCGGACTCTCACACCGGTTGGTATGATACACCGGACTTCCCCACTAAATCCTGGATCTTTGGCCCGCAGGGCATTATATTCTTTTCAAGTTGAATGTATGATATCAGACCGTTTCCTCTGTTGTCAAAGAATGGCCAAAGCGGAATTGATAAAATGGCATTGCATCAACCAGGCCACATGCAGCCGCTCGGCTCTATCGAATGAAAAAGCAGACTATGGAGCTTGACCGCACAAAGGAGGGTACTAGTATCTGAACAGACTAAAAGGAATGGCTTTATCAAGCCAAAAAGGGAGGCTGTGGGCCTAAGTAGACACTATTCGAACTTTTTTGAAAACTCTGAAAGCGCTAACGTATTACTTGAACGGGGAAGATACATCATGGGGTTTTGATCATATGACTTTCGGCAATACCAGTTCAAGCCTCCACAGTTATGACTACTTTTCCTTGAGCGTGTCCTTCTTCAAGATACCGGAGAGCTTCAGGGACCTCACTTAACGAATAGCGCCTATCTATAACAGGTACGACCTGGCCGGCTTCAAAAAGCTTTTCCAAAAGAGCCAAATCTTCTTTGTTGTTTGGTTTCCACTTCCCGATACCCACTTTCTTGCTCCCGATCTTTGAAATTAATGGTCCCAGGAGCAGAGCCTGGAAAATGGCAGCTGTGGAACCTCCGACATAGATAAAAATTCCCTTGGGACCCAACGTACGCTTATAGGCGAAAATCGAACGATAGGCCACCACATCAAGAACAAGGTCATAACGTTGCTCATTTTGGGTGTAATCTTCTTGTGTATAATCAATTACATGGTCTGCACCAATCGAGTGCCGCTGGTCCAATTTCTCTGTGCTGTCCACGCCGGTCACTTCAGCTCCATAGTATTTAGCAAGTTGAACCGCAAATGTACCAACGCTACCACCTGCGCCGTTAATTAAAACCTTTTGTCCTGGTTGAATCGGTCTTTTGCAGAGCAGGTTCTGCAAGGCGACGACTCCCGCTGTGGGTATGGCTGATGCTTCGTCAAATGTCATACTGGCCGGTTCCAGCCTTAGTGCATTTTCAGGAACGCATACATACTCAGCAAAAGCGCCATGATTATGCGGAAAAGATAAATCCCCCCATATTTCATCACCTGGCTGAAACTGCGTTACGCTTTTTCCAACCGCTTCAATCTGCCCGGCTACGTCAGTTCCAAGTATCTTATACATCGGTTTTAGAGGCGCTGCAATACGGATCACAAACACACCTCTTAGAGTCTCAAGGTCAGCTGCATTTAAGGATGTTGCATGAACTTTTACTAGTGCTTCATCGTCCTTGGGGGTAGGTTTTTCTACCTCTTTGAGCTGAAGAACCTCAGGAGGCCCATATTTTTCACATACAATCGCTTTCATCTGCATCTTCTTGTTGTTTTGATCGATCGTTCTTCGGCTGTCCGAAATTATTCTTATTCATTATTAATCCCTTTGGCTTTTTCCGATAGCTCTTCTAATCACATTTCTCTTCTTTAATGTTAGGTAATAGGCCACACAGAAAAGAATGATTAGGAGCAACACTGTAATAATCGAGTTCTCCGGTCCAAACGCTCCTCCAGTGACAAGCTCAGGGCCCTCCAATCTAGCTTTGAGGAAACCGGGCATGTCTATGCCGGAAACCGCCACGCCAAGAGATGCCTGTGACCAGTTCCATGCGGTGTGAAAGGAAATGGGCAACCACAATCGTTTTGTCAAACTTAAAAGTGCCCCTGCGAGCATACCTGCAGATGCTGCTGAGACTACACTTATGACATTTGCGTGTTCATTTGGAAGATGGGCGATGCCAAAAATCAGAGCGGAAACGATCAATGCCAAGTTCGTTCCCAAGCTCTCTTCAGTAATCCTATATATGATTCCCCTGAAAACCACCTCCTCAAATAAGCCTACTGTGGTGAAATAGACCAGCATCATGAGCAGAGCGGAAGTGCTACTGACAGCAAGCACCCGATAGTATCCCAAGACATAGAAGACAATAATGATGAACGAAATGCACAATGTCCCCATAAAGAAACCAAGCAGACTGTACTTAAATAAGCCTGTCTTTGACAACTCGATTATGTCTCGCTTCTCATAATACTTGAACAAGAAGTAATAGGAGCCAAGCAAAGCAAATGCCGATAATAACCAGCGGATAATCCTAGCAACATCTCCTTCCGGTACAAGAATCGATCTGACAATGCCGTTAGTTCCCAATATGACGAACACACAAACTACAATCCCAACAGCAATTCTGGTCAGAGGAAAGTAGAATACTCGCCCCCCTATACTCATCTCATCTGGCAGCTTGGACATGGTTTGATCCTTTTTTCTCCCATTTATCATCAGCAAGCAAATATCCGAGCTCTTTTGCCTAAAGCCAGGACAAGGCCTTTTGAATGCGCGTTTTAAACAGATAGAGCAATTAGTCACACAGCGCTTGTTATTAGAAACTTGAGCATGTCATGAAAGAATATGCAAGAGCAGCAATAACCGCTGCAACCACCAGAATTACTAGCGTTGCTGTCATAATAGGCATCAGCTTTTTCATGGCCTTCCGCCCTCCCCAACCCAAATCTCAGCCACACCCATTGCTATACCCCTTTAACAGACTTGGCACCCTGAAGTCTAGGTTTGTGTCTCCTTTCATGCCTCCCGTTGTGCCTGCCTTATAGATATCTACCTCAGCCATTGCTACTCCTCCGATAGCGATAGAGCACGTGCGGTGCTCTGCGCTTTCTCGTTTTTGCGCTATCACTCTACCCTTGATTCCCTTTCTTCCACGTCACCAACGAGCATTGACTTTGCATAAGCTCCATGTAGTTTTCCAATCCCACGCACAGCATGCATGAGTATCACTGTCAAAAGGGCGCCTAGCACTATTACAACAGGCATTGCCCACCACTCAAGATAATAGACATAACCAGACGATTGGCCTATGGGGATGTCAAATAGGACCTGAAGGAATGGTGCCGCAATAGCTGCAAGACACAAAGAAAGCCCGGTTACAACACCAGTGAAGTAAGCAACTCCTAGGGGTAGCTGCAGGAGCATATATAATAACGTGGTCCATGTTCTCCTGTCCTTTAGCCACCATACAATCCGCTCGATTATTTTACCTTGATGCGTTACAACTCGCGGCCGCCGCGGCATCCTCACCCCCAGTAATCCTTCCACCAACCGCCCCTCGATAAAAGACACACTTCGGACCAGAGCAACAAACAGAAGGATCACGAATATACCAATAATCAGGATTGATAAGGACAAAGAAAGAGATACGCCGGCCACAGCAATGGTGAAGTAGGCAACACCTGTTGCCAGCGAAAGCAACAAGTAAAAGAGAGCGCCATATGTCTGGGGATCAGCAAGCACGCCAAAGAAACGGCCAGACAAGGACTTACCTTGAGAAGGCATGGGTGAACGCATAGCCTGCACCACGGTTAGCTCAGCTTCAAGGTAAGAACCGGCAACTTCCTGCGGGGTTCCATAGCTTTTAACTGCGCGCTCAAACGCGGTCTCAGCATTGTCCTCACGAGCTATAGACACCTCATTGCGGAGATATTCTTCCGCATCATAAACAGCATCCTGGATAAGAGCCGGATCTGCATTCGCTTTACCCAGTTCTTGCCTCAATTGATCTAAGTATTCCTCAATCATCTCCACCCACGTCTCCCTCTAATGTCCCATCCACAAAGTTGCGAGTCCGTTGCCACATTTCTTTCCATACAATAAGTACTTCCCGTCCCTGATCGGTAATGGAATAGTACTTGCGAGGCGGCCCTGAAATAGATGGCTCGACCTCGCTCTCAAGAAGTCCTTTCTCCTCCATCGAGCGCAGAACAGGGTAGAGCGTTCCTCGTTTCATGGGAAGTTCATCAATTGCACTCTGTTCCAACTGTTTTGCAATCTCATATCCATAAAGCAGCTTATCGGAGCGTTCGATAATAGCAAGTAGAACAAGCGACACGGTGCCCGAGTTCAATTCTTTTGCAAACTTCCTAACTGCAGGATGCTCCTGTGAATCCAACATAATCAGCTACCACCCACTCTTTATCAGTATATATTTTATTATACTATTAACTTACTACTAGTCAATACTTATTATTACTCAGAACGCGCTCACTATAAAGGATAACTAATGCAATTGAACTCTTGCCGCCTGGGCTCCCTTTTTTGACAGATAGATCGGGCGATCAAGAGAATTGAAATAAAGTACCAGGCAAGAATCTAGAAGACTTTTTGATAAGCTCTCGCATCAAAAGATGAATCTGGCAAAGCAATTTGCCAAGAAGGCGGGGATTTGGAGAGAGGAACTACCCGAAAGAAGCGGAACTATCCAGCAAGATCTGAACATTTGACCAGTTGATGGAGAATAGCTTCATCAAAGTATAAGGGAAAAGCTATGGGCCTAAGTAGATGCTATTCGAGCTTTTTAGAAGACTCTGAAACCATTGACATATTACTTGAACTGGGAAGATCTACAAGGGTTTTAAGGAAAGCTACCGGTATCCTATATCAAGTCTCCACACACGCGGTGTTGGGCCGATTGTGCTGAGATGCTTCGCCCCGACCGGTCACAACTATCGCCTTACGGCAACGAGACAATATCGTTATCGAATAAAACCATAATAAAGCTGCCCATAATAATGAAAGCCTTATTTTCACATTTATCTTCACATCTTCTAAAGCTTTTGCACTCTTTTTGTCTCAACCCAGTTCTTCCCTCCTTTTCTGTAAGTTGCCTTGTCACGTTGTGTTATTATGCTCCACAGTTATAACTACATTTCCCTTCTTATGTCCTTTGTCGACATAGCTATGAGCCTCGGGGATTTGTTCAAACGAATAGCGTCGATCGATAACCGGTCTTATCTTTCCCGCCTCAATAAGCTGTTTTAGAAAACTTAAATGTTCGGCTTTTTCGGCTGACACAGCAAGTGTGCGTAGATAGCGTCCATTTTTCGTTAGCAGTTTCTTACACTGCGAAGACGAACTTTTGTTTAAAAAAGGAGAGCATTCTCTTGCTCTCCTATACTTCTGACCTCGTGGAGATGATCGGAGTCGAACCGACTGTACGGGAAGACTAATCTCTAGACTCTACGGCAGTCTAGCAGTTGGCTGCGATACACCCTGAGCTATTATTTGAATTAAACAGGTTGTAATCGGATTGGGCCAATGGACTAGTCCTCAACAGCATCCGAGAGCTTTTGGTATGCCTCATCGCTTAAGCTATGCCGCAGGATCTTGCCCCCTTCGAACTTCTCCAGCTCCTTCATTGCCCTGTCAACATGCTCAAAATCAACAGTAGCCACAATAGCTGAATGGCCGGGTCCCAAGTTGTCTCCAATGTTATTTAAGAAATCATCGTCAATGCCCAGATCGGTTGTTTTACTAGCGATAGCACCGCCACCGGCCCCAAGCAGTGCACCCCCAATCATGCGACCTGTGAGCAAGCCCAATAAGCCACCAGCTAGTGCTCCGGCTATCGCACCTTGCTTGGTATCAAAGTCATGGGTCTCGTCAATCTTGACCCTTTCTGGAGTCTCCCTGACAACCACCGCCGCATTCTTCAAATCTATTATTTCCTGATCCTTCATCTGTTGTAGGGTGTTCAATACTTCCCTGGCTTTGTCCTTTTGGTCGAAAGCAACGACCATCATTTCATAGTTTGACATGGTATAAACCTCCTTGTGTATCAGACGAATCTAACGTAAAAGCCCAATTGAACTGTTCACCTTTTTTGACTTTTTCAAAGCCTCCTTAACTTGTCTGGCCAGTCTTGTTCCTAGTATGTATCCCTCGCTTATGTGGGCAAGGTTTACTAGCCCCCAGTCAAGAGTGACAATGATGGGAAGCAACAGCTATATTAGCCCTTGGCCAATCTAATCATGATCCTGAGCGTAATAATCCGGCTAAGACGTGGTATGGCCAGCCTCCCCCGGGCCCGAAGGCTTCATTTGTTCTTCGTCCATCGCTGCAATTTCGGAAGGGGCCTGCTCTTCCCGCTCAATGACGATCTTTAGCTTTGCAGCCATAGCGGCAATCGCACCAATTGCGGCTAATACTGGAGCTAGCAGAGTCCCAACTGCAGCCCCCGCTACACCAACCGTGAGGGGCACCTCTATCAGGGTCTCCCCTTCCTCATTCTGAAGGCTGATACGACGAATGTTGCCTTCATGAACGAGCTCTTTTACTTTAGCAACAGCGTGTTCGCTCCTAACTTCAATTTCCTCTATTAAGCCTTTTTCTTCAGTCATTTTTAACTAACCTCCGGTGATTGTTGTTGGTGGTCAATAAATATGTTAGACGACTGTTAGACGGAAAGAAAGAAGGAGAGCAAGAAAATGCTCTCCTATACTTCTGACCTGGTGGAGATGATCGGAGTCGAACCGACGACCTCCGCCTTGCAAGGGCGGCGCTCTCCCATCTGAGCTACATCCCCGTGTTGGTGATGAGCAGTTAGGAATGAATTAGGAGTCAAAAAAAACAGCCTTTCGTTTCTTGACTGCTCCCTCTTCTCTGGTCCCTTCTCCCTAGAATGGGCTCAAGCATATAGTTTAACGTCTGTAATGTAAAATGACAACTCTCGACATTTACCCCAAGAGTCAAAAGTGGAGCCAAGAAGCCATACAAGCTAGGAACGTTCTTCAGTTGCTCATATCCTATGGCGAAAGTTAATATCTGAAGAACGTCCTGGGTCGCCTCATCTTTGATCTCATCAGATGTCGACCTGGAGCCAAAGCATCACAAAAGTAGTGGTCCCCATGATCAGCGTTATCATGGCCAATCCAACTACTATATAGGCGTTGCTGCGGTGGAAAGGAAGCAGTTGCCTAACAGATCGTTTGAAGAAGTACATGGTCAGACCTAGACCAGCCTGAACCAGCAAAAACACCAACATTAGAAAAGTGATCGTGCCGTGTATGCCAAGCAATGTGAAGACTTCAAATATACTAATTCCGTCAGCTATAATCCGCCTGATGGTCCAGAAGGCTGCCGTTCTAGCAAGAAAGACTGCGGCCACGGCAAGCAGTCCGACTGCATAATGAGGCGCACTAAGCTTACGCCTTCCCATCTGCAACGCCAAGGCCGTCAGCGTGAAAGCGACTCCAACAAGTCCCAGAGCCGGATGAAAGAAAAAGTAAATGGGCACTTTGCTCCCCCTGCGGAACAATGCCTATAGTCGAGTCAAGAACTGAAGATGCTTGATACTAGATACAAAATGCCAAGCCCCCGTGCAATTGGAGCTTGTATCAAGGATCCAGCATCCTTTTCTATGAATAGAGCTTTTTCTGCTCCTCGATGGCTTCCTGGATTTCAGCGCTTAGCTGTATTCTGATGACCTTGCTGAAAGTCTCCAAAAGAAGCAGGAAGCACCCCTGAGCTGCCAGCAAGGCGTACGCCCGGTAGCTCTTGGTCGGCTCGCTGTGGATCACCAGTTTCCCGTCTTTTTCACGGATATACTGACCAAACTCCAGCATATTAGGATGAGCAACAAAACACGCGCTCTTCCAAAATCCAAAATACAGCTTGGGCAGGGTCTCTTTGATTAGTTCAGCATGGCTTTTGCGAGCCCAGTTGTATTCAGGCTTATAGTCGAAATCAATGCCTTCCCTTTGTTTGGAGATCATCTCCTTCGCTGCTTCATACAGAGGCGCTTCAGCAAAATCAGGATTTATGTATTCCAGGGTTTCCAACATAACCATAGTCCCCGCAGGACCGTGAGCCAGAAATCTCTTGCTTCGCTGTTGAGGCCTTTTGTAGATATAGAGTAAGTTCGCTGTACCCTCAAGCAGGGTACGCAGTAAAATGGTGGCGCTAATCGCGTGGTCCTTTTCGCACAATATCTTAACCGCCTCAAAAATATGAAATCCCTTAAGGAACAGAAAAACGGTTACCCTTTTGAAGTCAGTTTTGGCCTCCACCTGTAGATCCCGCAACAGCTCGTGAATGTATTCAATTATCTTTTGGGCACTTGCTTTTTGTTCTTCGTAGAGGCTTTGATCAATCTCGCTTAGTCTCTGCTCCAGATCCTCTTCAATTCCCATAATTGCCTGCACCTTCCAAACCCTTTTCTCGCAGTTTCCTTGACCAGGCCTGCAAAGCTTCATTATTATTGGCAAAAGCCATATTTGAGGGAATGTCATCAGCTCCAAACCATCCCCATTGATCGATGTCGCTGGCCGGCTTCGGTTCGCCCTTCGCTATTTTGGCAAGATAGTATATGTTTAGTGTACGCCCTCCTTGTTTGCCATAGCCGTATTGATCCATATATATTCCCAGCAACTCGATGATCTCAATGCCCAGGCCCAATTCTTCTCTGATCTCCCGCTTGAGAGCCTGTTCGGGGTGCTCATCTTCCTCCAAGAAGCCCCCCGGAAAATCCCAGAAGCCTTTTTGGGGTTGGATGGCCCTTTTTACCAGCAATATCTTGTCCCCGTCCACAAGCGCAGCGCTAGCGGTGGGCTTTGGGCTCTGATAGAAGACAAATCCGCAGTCCGAACAGATCAGGCGTTCCAGGCCTTCCAATTCCCTGATTTCGAAGGATGCTGCGCATTTAGGACAGAATTTGAATGCCAACTCTAACTCCCTTCATGGGCTGACCAACATTATAGAGCATTCGGCACGTTATGTAGATGAGATTTAAACAAATCCAGGATTGTCGCTTGCGCTTCAGATAAGCGTCAGGGACTTTGCTGGGAAGCTCCTGGGGGCACACCAGGATTGCTTGGACTTGAATCCAGGCTATGCCGGCGCCTTTGGTGAAGAAGCCTGGTGTGTCTTCACCCTCCTGCTACTTGTCAACGTCCTCCGTTACATCGGTGAACTTATAAGGCTTCTGATACGTTGAATAGTAGCTTCTATCCGGCAATAATTCATAATCCGCTCCGAAATAGGAGTTGAAGACATGACGGAAGGTGTTAACGGGACTTGCCGAGTCAGAAACTGTGCCGTTGTCCGGAAGATAGTAGGCGCTAAATATGCTCATGCGCTCGCCGAGCATCTGCCGATTTGGGCGGTCCCAGCCAGAGCTGCTTCGGCCATAGAAGGTTGAGGCCGAGCCGTGATCGGCCTGGAAAATGATGATCGGCGGTGTCTCGGACTTTGACAGCACCTGTTCAACCAGCCTCTCCAGCTGTTTGTTCACAAACGTCAATTGATTTAGATAATTCTTCTTCTGCAACCAGACCGGCCCATCCATCTTGATTGTTGTGCTTCGCACATTCTCACCGTTTGGGCCAAAAAAATAGGGAGGATGAGGAGGGATGATGTGGGCAAAAACAAACTTTGGCCCCTCAATTTCAGGAATTTCTCCAAGTTCGGAAAAGGTCCCAAGTATCCTCTGCCTGGCATTACGCTGGACCATCTGCCGCTGCAAACAGTTGAGGGCAGACGTCTGTACCAGCAGCAGAAGAAACTCGTTGTCTCCGCCGATGAATGATCGGCTCTCTCGTCCGCACTTAATGTCCACGTCAGCATATTTGTTGCTGTCAGTCACCCGCCAACCCGAGCTGAAATGAATGAAGGTGTAACCCCTGTCTTTTAGAAGATTCATTACTTTGCTGTTCTCAATCATTTGATATGGCAATCTCCGCGACTTGGGGTTCTTTCCCAGCTCATCTCCCAAATGATTGACATATCCCATGTTCAGTGCCGATGCGAGTGAAAGATGAGTAAGAGCATAATTGCCTCTGCTTTCTGCGGGAACATAAAAGCCTTTTGCTTCAAGAAGACTAATAAATCCAGAATTGTCGTAGCCATAGAGTTCCTGCAACATATCCGAACGGGCGTAGCCGTCCAGGATGATATAGTAGATATCTCGCGGCGGTTTTCCCCTGGAGCTCACATCCAGACTAGCTCTTTCCTTGTCGCCTGCCAAGGGATTTGTCCATGCGCCTTCGGCTCGCAGCTCATACATTCCAATGTTCACCAGAGTAACCAGGCCTACGGAGATAGCCATTACGTTCAAAATCTTTGTCACGTTGGAAAGATCCCAAGTCATCCGTCTGACCCCATAGGCGCTAAGGCCAAATAGCAGGCCCCAAAGGGACAGCAGGTATGTATGCTGGCCCATCTCAAAACCGCTGATTTGCCAGCCATGCACCGCTTCATACACATGACCGTAGGAGAAAAACAATAATAGAAAAGCCGAC
>CAYFXD010000143.1:0-5297 GCA_964347095.1 uncultured Actinomycetota bacterium
TGGATGTTGTCTCGATCTTCTTGCCATCAACTTGGCCATGACCATACCATTCTTGAAGAGCGAACAAAATGAGAAGAGATTATCAGGACCACCAGGAATTACATCTTGAATCATGATCTCGGAGGCATCGATAATTGAACTAGCTTTTTTATAAGCGTTGCGAAGCTCAGCTCTATTATTGGCCAGAAGCACTTTCCGCTTCACCTTGCTAAAAAAGTTGTCCTTTATAGCAGGTTTTATGATAATCGGATACCTGACATCAAGCTCTAGCAGTTCTTCTAGACTCTTGGGATACCAGGTCTGCGGGATCGAAACGCCATGCTCACCGGCCAGTTTGTAGGTTAGTCGCTTGTCATAGAAATATCTGATGACTTTCCAGGGCGGTGTCGGAACACGAAGATTCTTTTCAAGTTGCTCTTTGTTTTGTGATAAAAGCTTGACCGTTTCATCTCTGGTGGGGTAAACAACCCAGCCTCGTAGAGCTTCCTTGTTGACAAGATTGTCCAGAAAGCCCAACAACGTTCCCTCGTTCTCTGAACCCCGGTAGTTATAGAACATCTTCTTATGGCGAGAGATTCGACCAATGCAAATCTCATTATCCAACAAGCAAGTTGGAACACCTTTTCGACTCAGACTTCTCAATATGCCCAGGCCCTGAAAGTCACCACCAATGACTATCGCACCTATATTTTCTGGCAACAAGCCAGTTTTTCCGATGAGCGCATCCTTTTCTGCAAAATCAAGCCGAAATTTAAATGTCATATTTCGGACATGCTTTTGACAATAGTTCCTCCTGCTGGCTAAAACAATCCAAAGTATTCCTAACCAAAATGCCTGTACAGCAATTTGCCAGCTGATTCACACACAAATGGGGGCGCATGTTTTAGCAGTCTCGACGTTATTTCGGCTGCAATAGCCGACTTGGCGACAGGAGCGCGAACAGAAATTACTGAATAGCCAAGCGGTATTTCCCTGGAGCCCCATCGGTCCTTAAAAATCCGCAAACCTTCGTTTGAGATGTCTGTCCTGCCCCAATCAAAGAGCCGATAGCCTCGCTCGCAGGCTGTCTCAATTGCATGCCATGCAAGCAGGTTGTTTGCTCGGTGCTCACGTCCAGCCAAACTAGACGCAGCATATTTAAAAGTCAGAGTGTGGTTATCGTTGAGAAAAACTCCCCCTGCCAGCGGAGTCTCATCCCTGTACGCAAGCACCACAAAACCCTGGTTTCTCGCGATGATATATTGCCAAAAAAGGTCAAAGAAGCGCTTGGGTTGAACCGGTACTCCGTGCCTGCGCCGTGTTTCGACCAACAAGGAAAAGAACGTATCCAAAGCCTTTTTGCAGACGAAAGTCTTGGCCTTCAATCCTTCACGGCATGCCCTTCGTGTGTTTTGCTTATGCGTTCTAGAAAAACCCTGAACTACCTCATCGAATTTTTGAGCAAGGTCAAGTGTATGGCGCACATAATTTGAGCTCGTGTGGACATTCTTCCCGTCGGGCAGCCCGCACTTGACCTCAATCCTCGATAGACTTTGCTGTTCTCGTTGCGATGCCAGGTAGTCTGCTAGCATATCAAGGTACTGGCTGTCTTTGTACAAGGGCGGGCAGTAGTCCGTAAAAGGCAACGACACCCAACGTCGCCCGGTTAGGCGACTCGAAACCTCCATTACGGGCATACCTGCCAGAATGTCGTCGTCTCTGTTGACAACACCTATAACAAATGGATCGTATCCATAGGAATCAGCCAACAGTCTGGACCAAGCGACCTGATGGTAAGGAAATGCATCATCACAAGAGTCCACAAAATCAGCCCATCTTGGATCGTCAAGTTCTAGGCGCAGTATGCTAATCATCAGATCTCCGTACAGGCGGGGTCCTCGCCGGATCTAGCAGTCTTAACATTTTTGACAGCATTGTTTTTCCTTTTACTTCGATGCTGCGTCCGCACCTGGTATCAGGCTCCTTGTATGCTCTATGCGGCATAATCAAACAACTTCATTCATCCTCGCGTTCGCGAATCTGCCTTATCTTTCACACAAGCACGGCAAACCGGTCACAAAAGAGCACAGCTATGATAAGATCCGAAGCTGTAGGATCGTAATCTCACGAAAGGGAGAACGAAACAGCCAGTTCCAGCCCTTCTAGTCTGGAGCAACAATCGAGTAGAACCTCAAAATTAGAAGAACAATTGTCCTGACATAGAACACCATTTGTACTGGATGATGAGGCAAAAGTCAGACTCTTGTCAGACTCTTGCACGACAACTTCCATTACTGTTGAGACTTGGCATTCTCTGCAAACTTTAGCTTCCCGTTCACTAGAGTCGCCCATCTTATGACCATACTTGGTGTGCCATTCTTAATTCTCATGTTCTCGCCCTCGATAACAATCTCTGCCTGGTGTCTTGCCCTCCACCAGTTTGCAACATCTCGCGGAAGTGGATTCCACAGCTTGTCGTCGCCAGCAAAGAAATCAAGGATCTCGACGTAATGCTGTTCCTTATCCTCATCGCCAATATATCCCTCGTCCGGATGGGCGATCAGGCATATTAAGCCGTTGCGCTTCCTTATCTCCTGTGCCTTTTCTTGCCAAATCTTTGTATTCTTCATTCCCAACAGCACGAACAGCGTATGATCTTGGGGCATCGTTGTCGGGATTTCCACAAGGCGCCCAATGAAATATGGGAAAAAGCTTAGACATCCCCCCGGCTGAGGTTCATAAGGATCAGTGTCAAAGAACGAACAATCATAATCGAATTCCAGAAATGAAAGCCAATCAGGATTCCTATAAGTGGAACACGATCTAAAACCAGCTGCACCCCAAGTCTGTGCAATTGCATTGACTGCAGGTATTCGCGCCCTGAAGGCTTCATAGCTGGAAAACAACTTTGCGTCATGAGCGTAACCATGGACTCCTATCTCGCAGCCTTGAGACCTGATTTCATTCATTAGGTGGTGATCGACCTTGTACATGAAAGGTACGACGTTGAAGATTGATTGAAATCCGTAGCTCTTCTCTATTGAGATTATGCGATGAATGCCGCCATTAGCTCTGAGTCCGCTTTCCACATCATGAGTCAAGAGCAGGCAAGCTTCCTGCCCCTCTGGCCAGAACCACAAAAATGGCATTCTTTTGGTTCGTGAGACTCCCAGCAATAGTTCAAGAACAAACCATTTGAAATCTTCAAGGCTTGTTTCCAAAGGCCAGCGCGGAAACCTCCTCTTGCCCTGGAGCTTGGCCAGATGAATCCGCGCTTGAACTTGAAGCGAATTTGGCAGATAGGGTTTCGCGAGGTAATAGAGATCCATCAGAGGCTTCGGAAGAAAGGTCTTTCCTTTTCCATCTAAGTATTTCTCGTAATAGAAATTTTCAAAAACCTCGTCAATACTAAACGGAAGATAGACCGTTTCCTGTTTTGGATCTTTTAGAATATACGAAATCGGTCTTTCTTTCTGATCAAATACCGGTGTGATTACCTCAAGATGTTCAGGGCATCCTTGTATTCTTCGAACTTTAGCAAATAGATAAATCCCATGTAATAGGTGACAGAGCTGTGCTTCGCCGTCTCCTGGCAACAGTACTACTGAATTGTCATGTTGCTTTTCGAGTCCACTGCCCAAAACAATTGAAGCATTTGGTGCCTTTGTTCTGTCAGTCGAATAAGGTAACCTCCAGAAGTCAAAGAACAGTCTCTTGTCCACTATGGAATCAACATAGATAGTATAATCTGCCATTTTGATTAGTTTGCCTCAGCCTTTCTTCGGTCAAAATCAGATATGCCCAGGTCTTCGTTTTGCATGACCTTCAATGTCAACAGCGAAGAAAGAGCATATAGCATCCACGCGTTGCACCATCTCATGTAAGATGTCTTGTTGGTAAAAGACTTATGCTTCTGAAAATAGAAGAAACCTTCAGTGTCTTGCATATTGGCAATGCTCCACTGAGCAATCTTTTCGGCTTGCAGAATGTTGCCCTCAGCAAAGTCCCTCAGCTCAACCAAGGTTATGATGCTCTGGGCCACACTATGAATATCAATTGGGTACAAGGAGTTGTGATAATACTTGGGCTTGGTATCTTGAACAAAGAAGTGACTCCGATAATACTCAAAACCTTTCTGCAAGGATTTGTGAAATCTGTCTTGGCCCGAAAACTTCATGTAACGGTGCAGTGCAACCAGATTGAATCCGGTATGAAAATTGTCTATCCATCTTTGAAAAGGCTGTGTGCCATAGTACCATGAACCATCTTGATTCTGATAGGAAACGGTTAAGTTTACAGCTTTATATGCGTAATCGAAAAGCCTTGTCTCACCAGTCAGCTCATAGACTCTAGAGAGCAGTGCAGCGCACAGAAGATTCACGTTGTGAACTTTTTGGTGATCCAATGGCGTATAACTAAAGCAGATCCCGTTCTTGTCAGAAATCACGTTTAGATCTCTAACAATGACATCGCAAGCACTTCTGGCAATCTCAGCAAATTCTTGATCGCGCAGCACCATGTGGGCATCAAGAAAAGCATTTGCAACAAAGGTTGTGCAAATAGCATTTGGTGTGCTTTTGGGTACAAAGGATGTTCTGGATTGCCAATCAAAATTGTAGCCCCAGCAATACCCACTGTATCCCTTGGAACAGGCCCTCTTTAATAACTGAATAATCTCATCCAGACTTGCCCTGCACTCTTTGGCCTTGCACACTGAATACTGTTGAAGAAGTGACGACAGAAACAGTCCCAGCGCCTTGGGGTTATGGCCCTTCTCCACCAAGAGAAGGCTTCTTAGATTGATCGGTGACCGTTTGCAGAATTGGGTGAGAACCAGCCGGGCTAGCTTGCTCTGACTGAGCGGCGTGGCTTCGAGTATCCTGCTATTCAAACCGTCGTAAGGATCATACCCCTTCCAATATTGATTGCTGCAATATTCCAATAATGATCTGAAAGCGGATTCGATTCTCTTGTCATTCATTTTCAATGCTCACCGGCAAACCTGTTCGTAGAGATTCCAGGATTTTAAAGGTTGTGCGAGTGGTTGCGATCAAGCTCCTGAACTCAATCGGCATGTGATGGCTATCCCCAGCTGTGTTCAAAAAGCAGCGGATTTCTTCAGCATGGCCTTTGCTGGAACCCCTCGCCTTGCTCACTCTTCCATTCTTATAAAATGTGGCGGTTCGGAAGTTGTCTAACACTACAGCACAAGAATCTGCAAAAATCTCGATCCTTTCTTTCGGTAAACGCATCTCGCCATGAGAGACATAGTTGATTGTGCCAAGAGAGCCGTTTTTCAACCTCATTGTGACAGCGAT
>CAYFXD010000144.1:0-50725 GCA_964347095.1 uncultured Actinomycetota bacterium
CTATCTAGGATCGAGCGTCCAGTATTCGGCATTCTCTTTCTTTTTTCGTCATTTGTGATTATTGATTACTCATTGAGGAATTACTATGCCAGCAATAAAGGAAATACTGCATGGCAAATTGAAATTCGGCATGATCATGTTCACGATCAGCTTGATCGTAGCGCTAATTGTGGTCCTTTCTGCTTTCTCAGAGGGGCTGATCAGCGGCATGACGGGAGCGGTGGGCCAGCTCCAGGGGGATGTAGTTGTCTTCCAGGGCGATACTTATCTCACCTTGGAGCGAAGCGTCCTGACATCTGATGCAGTCGAGGAAATCAAGACCGTGGAGGGCGTGAAGAGCGCGTATGGCGTGGGCCATGTCCAGGTCTCAGTTGACTCCAGCAACGAGCCGTTTGACGGGCACATCTTTGGAATGGAGGACAAGGCTCTGGTCGATCTCCCCGTAGTTGAAGGAAGTGAGAGCCGTGATCTGGAGAAAGATCAGGTAATCATTGATAAAAGTGCTCAGGACAAAGGCGTCGAGGTTGGGGACGAGCTACACTTGGAGCCTACGGAGCGCAAGCTTGAGGTTGCCGGTTTCACCGAGGGCCGGCGTTTTGTTATGGCTCCTGTGTTTTATGTCACTATGGATACGTGGGAGGAAATCCGGTTGGCGACTCTGCTGGGCAGGATGGAGGAGGCAGCGGAAGAGCAGGCTGCCGGGCAGACTATGCCATCGGCAGCGATTATGGCCGAGTCGGTAAAGGATAGTGCCACCATAGCCGTGGCAGAGCTGGAAGAAGACACCACCGCGAGCGATGTGGAGAACGCCCTGGGGGAGGATTTTGATGTAGAACCGGTCAAAGAGGCAGCTCTGAGCATGAAAGGAATGCCCATCATGCTGATGCAGGTCAATGGGATGGAGTTTGTGGCACTATTTATCGGGGCAATTGTGATCGGTGTGTTCTTTTACATAATCACACTAAACAAGACCGGCCAAATCGCGGCAGTTAAGGCGCTTGGGGCCTCCAGCGGATACCTTTACAGGCAATTGCTGCTTCAGATTACATTGCTGGTCACAGCAGGAGCTATAATCGGTACGTTGCTTGCGGTGACCTCCAGCAGATTTATGCCTCCCACCATGGGATTTGATCTCAGGATTTCAAGATGGGCAGTGACGATCGCAGCTGTGTATCTAACCGCCTATTTAGGAAGTCTCTTCTCTTTGCGCAGCATTCTGCAGATTGATCCCGCAACAGCTTTGGATACAGGTGAGCACTAACAGGCGCATGCGCGCCCAGGGAAGTTAGCGAGGAAACTGAAGGAGATCTGGTTGAGCTTGTTGGAAGTCAAGAATCTAACAAAAGTATATGGGCACGGTCATTCCCAAGTTGTCGCATTGGAGGACGTGTCGCTAGGGCTTGCAAAGGGCCATCTGCTGGCAATCCTTGGCCCGTCAGGTTCTGGGAAAACGACCTTGATCTCGATTATTGCTGGGTTGCTTTCACCAACATCGGGTGAGGTACTGATAAACGGTGTGCGGATTGCGGCTAATAACAGAAGGGCCGCAGCAGCCTACAGGCGGGCACAGATTGGCATTGTATTTCAGGATTATCATCTCATTCCGTATCTCACTGCTCTGGACAATCTGCTCCTTATACCGCATTTGAGCGGGCGCATCACCCGGACTGACCGCGAACGGGCTACACAATTGCTATGCGAATTTGGTTTGGAAATGCGCGCGAAGCACAAGCCTGAAATGCTGTCGGGTGGGGAACGTCAGCGCGTGGCAATTGCGCGGGCGCTCATGAATGATCCGCAGATCATGCTGGTGGATGAGCCCACCTCAAACCTCGACACAAAACGCGGCCATAAAGTAGTGGAAATGATTCGCCAACACATCCATTCTCGCCAAATGTCATGCGTGATGGTAAGCCACGATCCGCGGATGTGCGACCAAGCCGATACAACACTACAATTGCTGGACGGGCAAGTAGTGGCACGCTGAACTCTTCCACTTGGCTCGGTTGTGCTCCGGTCTAATGGCTTGCGTAGATTTTCAGGTTGGTGGGAAGCAGACTGGATCTTTTGAGGAAGAGGTCTTTTCTTGTCCACCTAATCTTGTGTCCACAATTGGCGCAGGAGAGCTTGCCGCTCAGGGACTGCGGGTCCTTGAAGAAAGCTAGAGTTGTCGTCTGAAGCCCTGTGTCAATTTGCCCGCGACAATACGGACAGACGATCATAACGTTACTCATGACGCTTCTCCTTGGCTTCCAATGGATCTGAGTGCTGCGGCGAAGGTTGCGAAGATTTTACCCCAGGATTTCATGAGACAATATATCACTAACTCAGAAGAATATCAAGTGTTTCTTTTTTGGGACAAAATGTTACCCAGATTGAACCAACGGTTCCTCTAGTTGCATGAGTTGTGCAACTTGAACTGCAGAAATTTACGGAATGTTGCTGATTCCTGAGTCCGCTATCCTCAACAGACCAAGTCCAATCCCTCCCTTCCATTTGCTACCGGGCAGGTATTTGGCCGGACTGGACTTCCCACGAGATGGCAAAAAAATATTTCAAATTTGATGGCTTATGCTATATTACTTTTATTAGCAATCTGGTGGGAAGCCGGAATATGCCAAAGAGTCGGGCCGGGTTTGCTGTGTCTGGAATTGGTACTGCATCATAGCCAACGTGATTTTGATGATCGTCAGATCCATATCAGTGTGAAGATTGAGAAAGCTTCCAGTATGGCTTTTGATCAAGGAGCCAGATGGCTGAAAAGAAACTGAGTGAGTATGCGAGGGAGCTGGGGCTGGAAGTCGACGAGCTGGTTGAACGGCTTCAGAGGTATGGTCTGCATGTTGAAGATGCATCCAGTCCTGTTCTCGAAGAAGATTTGAGACCGTTCAGGCCTGAATTGTATCAGCATCCTGGTGGCTCACTGTCCACAAACCAGCTTGCGGAACGATTGGGTTTTTCCTCCGAGTTCATTGAGGAAAGTGTGCGGATTCTGAACTAGGACCCGGCAGGGAACTTCCGCAATCTAGATTCCGAGGCAATCGAAGCCTTGATCGCTGTGAAAGAGCCGCTGAGGGTTAAAGAGCTCGGCAGGCGGTTGGGGCTTTCATCTAGAAGGACGCTCAGATTACTGGAAAAGCTGGGACGTCCTGCACTTCACAACAGATCACGCATTGATCCAGTCACCGTAAACGTTCTATCAAAGGTTCAACTTGGCGGCATAAAAGAGTATCTGAGGCTGAAGAAAAGGGCTGGATCTGAACGTCAAGCCGCCAAAAGCGGCGAGGGAAGTTACTCATCCGTATTTGGCATAGCCTTTATCATAGCCTCATGGCTATGTTTTTTATTAACGGCTGGCTATATTGCCTATGGATTCTATGGTTTGAGCCGAATGAGTCAACAGGCAAGCGTGAGCCTGACCCATAATGACAAGAATTACGAAAGCCCCAAAAAGATTGAATCAAGCGAGCCTATAAATGTGCTGGTTTTAGGGATCGAGGCAACGGACTGGGAGGATAAGACCAGATCGGACACGATCATGGTGGCCAGGGTTGACCCTGCAAATGGCAAGGTCACTATAGTATCGATTCCCCGAGATTCCCGAATGCCAATGGGAAAATATGGAGAGCAGAAGCTTGCGCACGCATATTTCTTTGGAGGAGCACCATTTGTTGAAGAGACAATCACCGAGAACCTAGGTATTCCGATAGATCGCCGTGTTGAGGTCCATTTCCAGGGATTCTACGAAATAGTTGACTATCTTGGGGGAATCGAGATTCAAGTCGAAAAACCGATGCGCAGTCCCAGATTCTGGAATTTCCGCCCTTTTACCATTCCGGCCGGCAAACGGCGTTTGAGTCCAAAACAGGCTTTGGCCTATGTGCATTTCCGGTTTGACAGAAAAGGAGACATAGGAAGAATAGAAAGACAGCAGAAGTTTGTCCGGGCAGTTGCCAAGCAGATCAAAAAGTCCAACAACCTCATTGAATTGCCAATAATGGTTAACCAGTTAGCATCTCATATGCGAACAAACCTGTCCGTGACGGAGATGCTGTTTTGGGGCAAGATCTTATGGAAGATAGACCTTAGTGATGTTGAAACAGAAACGGTGCCGGGTAGTCCTAAGATGATCTATGACAAAGATGCCGGAAAGAAATTGAGTTTTTGGCTGATAGATGATGACAAGGCTGCGCCACTCATCAGCCGTGTCTTTGACATTCCGTTGTATCAAAAGGAAGATGAACGAAAGCCGCAAAAATCAAATAATGATAAGGAAGATGCGCCGGTGCGGGCAAAACCAGACATCAATTATGGCCAGGAGGCGCCAGCTGCCTCTTCAAGTCAAGCATCGCAACAGTACACAGTAAAGCAGGGAGAATCGATATCGTCGATTGCGGACCAGTCTGGGATCGAGGTTGGTGATCTGATCAAGGCAAATCCTCAAGTAAGCGATGCAAACCTGATCGAAGCGGGAGATGTTCTTACGATCCCTGCCCGCACACAATGAGGGCGAGGTCCTTATAATTGCAGAATGCCCCGTGCAAAAAACTGGTTCACCGAAGCCCGTTCACCGTTGGCCGAAAGATGTGCCGCTGTGGTCAGGGTCTGCAGTGCCCGCCAAGCAAGCGGCGTTCGGTTTTCGGTGTGCGGCTAGCCTAGAACCACATAGATCGGTTAGGTCTAGCTTTGCCAGCTCATTCCGGATCTGGTTTTTTGCTTTTATGTTGCGCGAACAGACAACCGCAAATTGCAAACCATTTTTGAGGATACGGGTTTCCTAGCTGTAGCTTGTGACCGTTCTGCTGCATTGTACATTGAATTATTGGATCAGACCTGACCTTATCTCTAATGCTTCTGGGCTCACGGCGGATCCGAGAACCAGGCTTTTTGCTTCTTCTAGTTCCATCTGAGCTTCAATCTTCTTACTCTGGTATGTGTAGACTTGGGCCAAGCATAAGTGAGCTCGGATGTCATCGGGTGCGAGCTCTAGTGCATCTTGCGATTCCTCGAAAGCCTTTTCATGCTCATCAGTGCTTAGATAGATAAGAGCAAGATTTCTGTGCGGAAGAGCATTGCGGTTATAGAGAGCGATTGCACGGTTAAAATGGACCGCAGCTCCTTGCAGCAGATGCATTTGCCTCTCTTTGCTGATTCCCTTTTTTCGCGCCCGACAGAACATTATATTGCCCCAATTGTTGTCAATGTTGCTCCTTAGATAATTGAGATTCACGCCCAGCGACAGGAGACCAATAGCCAGTATCGGCAACACCAGCTTCTTCTGCCTTGACCACACGGACTTCAGGATTCTTGTCTTAGGAGATTGTGTTTCTGTGCCTAACTCTCGTATCTTCCACTCAGCCATGACCAACGCAATTATTAGCCAAAAAAGCATTCCCAGGCGCACGCCCGCGTTTACAGAGTCAATCAGGCCTTGGAAGAGAAAGCCGATTAAGCTGCAAAAAAGACCCAGAGACAAGGCATGATGATACCCTGTCGAGTATTTCTGCAATCTGAAAGTTGCTCGGAGTGCCAAAAACAGAAGCCAACCAAAAGCGAGCAGAGAGAGCATTCCGGTCTCAGCGGCAGGCTGCAGGAGTATATTGTGAGCATGCCTTGAGAAGGGGGTGTACATCTCTGCTCCGGGCAATTGGAAATAATGGTAGGCAGCTTCGTACGCACCCAATCCCACGCCTGTAAGAGGGAATTCGCGGATCATATCAACCGAACTCTGCCATATATATACGCGGGCAATGAAAGTGAAATCCGATTCTAGATATGTCTTTAACTGGGACTGAAAGGAGATTGTCAATCCCGCAATTAATATGAGCACTGCGATGCCTGTCTTTGGTTTTTTAATGGTGATGAACGCGAAGATCGCGCCAAAGAGACCAAAGAGCGTACCTCTAGAGCTGGTAAGGAACGGGATGATCATCATTAGGATGAATGCCAAGGCCATCAGGTATCTCTTGGAGTCTTTGTGTCCCCAGACAGCTAAGGAGAATGCGACTGGCATCAAGAATAGAGTGAAACCGCCAAGCGAATTCTGATATCCTGTGCCCGGATCAAGTAGGGCGTTGCGAAGCTTGAGCAGCGGCGACAGCAGGAGCTTGAGTGACTGGATGGGCAGATACGCAGTTGCGGCCGGGACCAGCCAGGAAACAAGTGCGACCAGAGAGAGTAGAGCAGAAACCAGAATAGCCAGGCTCACCAGCTGGTGTAGCTCTTCTTCCTCTTCAATATGGTTGACAATGGTAAAATAGAGGGCCAGGTACATGGCTAGTTGGTATATCTTGTATGTGGTTGCGGGTCTATCAATCGAGGTCAACAATGATAAGGCCCCCGTGGCCGCGATCAGGAGGATTGGAAAATCAAGGGGTGTCCTGGTCCACTTATTTCCTGAGAGCCAGGGCCGCAAGGCAAGCAATACGACAACTGCTGCTAATGCCAACGGTCTGAGACGAGGGACAAAGAGTAGAAAGGGAAGGGCAGCTATCCAAACAGCTATTTCAATTTTTTTATAGTTGCTGCGGAGATGGGCGATGTCCATCTAGGTTTTTGCTCTGCCTTTCATTCCCTCATAAGCCGGGCAATCCAATTCCCCTTGCTTGCAATATTTGCATACATGATTGCTTCTAAGATAGAATCCCAGAACCACTGCAATCAGCAGATACAGCAAGAAAAGAAGCAGGAGAAGAGGCGTAAATTCAAATAGCAAATAGACAATTGCTACAATGAGCGGCAAGAATAGTATTGTGAAGCTAACTATAGCCACTGGTGTTATGTTGCTGGGATTGCTAAAGTCTGAATTATCTCTCTGCTTGAACAGGAACGCGGCTGTGATTCCCAAACCGGTAGAGCATCTTTTTCCGTAGTAATAGCAATGGGCGCATCTGAATCTCATGGCCAAGATCAGTGAAACAAGCGCAATAATTACGTAAACTGTGGCTGGCAGGACTCCCCAAATGAGGTAGAAAATCAACGCTCCCAACAGATAGTTTAGGAGGCTCGTGAGGGAGGCAAAAAGAAAGATCGAAAAGGGATAGTCTTCTTCGAACGTTCTCTCGGCCATGGTTGTCTCCCTGGCGATCGATTTTGCCTTTGGTCATCATATCAAAAAATGGACAGGTGAAAAAGCAGACAATATCGAAGTTTTACATTGCTGTTCAGCTCGCCACGATAGCACATACATTGCCGAATCGACCAGCGTGTCAGAAACGTGGGGTCATGCATGGAGACCAAGCAAAACCGTGTCTTATGCCAAGGTGAATCATTGGAGATATGCTATTTCTTGCGGGAGGCGCATGATGCGACCATCTTGTATCTCCATGGTTTGGGGTGTTCAAAAGAAGATTTTTCGGCCGCAACCAATCTGGATGAAATGGAAAATTTCACCATAATGGCCTTTGACTTCCCAGGCTGCGGCAATTCATCCTATCCGAAAAATGCACGACTTGATATGGTTCATCTGGTAGAAATTGTTCGAAAAACAGCAGATGCAGTCAGCTTGGATTCCCCCGTCGTTATTGGGCACAGCATGGGGGGACTGGTGGGTCTACTATATTGTGAGCGGTATCCGAAAGCCGTCCAGGGATTTGTTAATGTGGAGGGTAACTTGTCTCTCGAGGACTGCTTCATATCTTGCAGGGCAGGCCTACATGGACGTGAAGAGTTCAAGAAGATCGTCTTTCCCAATCTGATCAGAGAGCTCTCATTGACCCAAAACATGGGTTATCAAAAACTCGTGCAAGCATTGAAGCGGCAGACATCTCCCGAGGCTTTCTGGGACTATTCAAAGTCCCTCGTTGATTACTCTGAAAAGCTGGATTTGCTGCACATGTTTACCCATCTAGACATGCCCAGGCTGTTCATAAGAGGGTCAGAAAGCCCCAAGCATTCCTACCTTGACCTTTTGCATCGCTCAGGGATAAGAATCTGTGAGATATCAAAAAGCGATCATTTCCCGTTCCATGACAATCCGGAAGCCTTTTTCAAGACAATCTGGGACTTCCTTGCCGAACTGCGCCTTTAGATTCTTCCTCTCTCCAACGCAAAGGCCGATGAGCGAGTTGCGACGAGCGACAAGCCAAAAGAAACGAGATAATCCGTCGAGTCACTTGTGGGACCAAAAAACCAGCTACCGGCAGGAACAAGCAGGTCTTCTTGCATTCAAATCGCTGATCGAAAGTTGCTGATGGCCAACTGTATTTATTTGTTCCTCACGCCTGCCTGCGTCAACTGAGTTAGCTTCTTGAGACTGGCCTCAATGAATGGAGGAATATCTCTCGGATCTCTGCTGGTGATCAGATTCCCGTCCTCAACCACCGCTCTGTTAACAAATATAGCTCCTGCGTTTTTGATCTCCTGAATGACCGACTTATAACACGTAACTTTTCTGCCCTGAAGGGATTCTGCAGATATCAGCAGCTGAGGGCCGTGGCAGATGGCGAGCACTGGTTTGCCGCTCTCAACAAACTCCTTCACGAACTGAACAGCCTCGTTATGAGCGCGCAATCTGTCGGGAGAATAGCCGCCAGGGATAAATAATGCATCATAATCTGCAGCCGAGACATCTTTGACTGCCTCGTCGATTGTGACCTTCGAACCGGATCTTTTTCCCGTTATTCTTTTGCCTCTGCTCAGGCCAATCTTTATTACCCTATGACCTGCATCCTCAAAGGCTTTAGCTGGCTGTGTGTATTCAACATCCTCAAACCAATCATCGATTATTACTGCTATCTTGCTCATATGGTGACCTCCCTTTGTCACCTAGGTGGACTTCGGGCTCTATTATCATATCCAAGAGCCCTAGATTCAAACGCACTCATGTGCGCTGACTGCACGTTTGAAAGCTCCTGCGATCACTGTTTGCTGCCGGAGTAGGCAACTGCTCCTTGTACTTTTATCTTATTGGCCAGAAAGACGGAATCAAGTACTTGAAAAAAAATGGCAAAGAAGAGTCCACCATGCGTCTTTTCGCCGATCCTATTGTCCTTAAGAAAAGGCTGTGCTAATATATGACTGACTGGTCAGTCATATATCTATGTTACCTTGTAGAATGAATAACGGGATGGAAAATGACGATATGTGTTCCGACTGAGCGGTCATTAAAGATATCATGAGTAGCGAGAAGCTGGCGAGCGAGACAAGAATAATTCTGAAGACTAGGGCTCTGTATTTGCCGTCATTAACAGCGACTTCAGCCGCATCAAATGAGCCGG
Organism: uncultured Actinomycetota bacterium; assembly: GCA_964347095.1. Lineage (GTDB taxonomy): Bacteria > Actinomycetota > Aquicultoria > Subteraquimicrobiales > CAYFXD01 > CAYFXD01. The sequence goes on from CAYFXD010000144.1 coordinate 9,219, forward strand.
CGCTGGGCGATAGGAGAAAAGGAGCAAGAGCAGGTGCCACCGCTGCGAGTCAACAAAGAAGACAGACAAAGAGAGATACTGGAAGCAGCATTGTCGGTCTTTTCAAAGAAGGGATTTCATGACGCCGCGGTCCAAGAGATAGCCAATGAAGCTGGAATCGCCAAAGGGACGATCTATGAGTACTTCAAAAGCAAAGATGACCTGTTTTTGTCCCTTTTGGATTATGTCTTTGCTGAATTCTTTGAGGAATTTGCCTATCCGAAAGAGATAGACGATCCCATAAAACTCTTGGAAGAGGTCTTTTTAGAGGGCCTAAAGGTTTACCAGAATCAGGAACAGCTTCTAAAATTCTTCATCTTCTACTGGGGAAAGAGTCTGGGGTCAACGAAGGATCATATTATTCAGATAAAACTGAGAAGAAGCTTCAGACTCAATCGTGCATTTATTGAAAGGGCGTACTTGAAGGGTGTGGAGCAAAAAAAGTTCAAGGATCTTAATCCTACACATGTCAGTGCAACATTGATGGCGATTGCGGAATTTCTGCCCATGCAATGGGTGCTGGACAAAAAGGTCTTCTCATTAAGAGAAGCAGGAAAGACTGCGTTTGATATTTGGCTCGCGGGGCTACTGCAGGATAAGAATAAGCGGCCTGCCTAAAGAAGCGCTGTGTGCTATGGGAGGGAGAGGAGGCGGAAAGAATGAACAATGTAATTCGCACAGAGGGATTAACCAAGTACTATGGTAAAACCCTTGGCGTGGGTGATCTAGATTTGGAGGTCGAGAGAGGCGAAGTATTCGGTTATCTCGGGCCAAATGGCGCAGGTAAGACCACCACGATCCGGACTTTGTTAGATTTCATTCGTCCCACCAAAGGAAAAGCCACCATCTTCGGTTTGGATACGCACAAAGACAGCGTGAAGATTAGGCGACGGATCGGCTATGTGCCGGGCGAGTTAGAGCTTTATAAGAAACTCAAGGGCTCTGAATTACTATTGCATTTTGCCAGTTTGCGCGGGGGTGTGGACTGGAAGCATGTCGAAAAGTTAGCGCAGCGGCTGGATTTTGACATGTCCAAACCTGTCCGTTCCTTGTCATCGGGCAACAAACACAAACTTGGTCTTGTCCAGGCGTTTATGCACAGGCCGGACCTGCTAATACTTGACGAACCCACAGCCGGTCTTGACCCTCTTATGCAACAAGAGTTCTACCGAATGATACGGGAAGTAAAGGATGCAGAGCAGACTGTGTTCCTCTCCTCTCACATCCTGCCGGAAGTCGAGCATATCTGTGACCGGGTGGGATTTATCAGAAACGGCACGCTGATTGAGATTGAAGATGTCGCCGATCTTAAGGCACACGCCTTCCGTCAGATCGAGATCCATTTCGCCGAACCTGTTCCCAAAGAAGAATTTGAGAATCTTTCCGGCGTTCAGAATGTAATAGTGGAAGACAGCATACTGCGGTGTAAGGCTGCAGGCTCACTGGACGCAGTGATTAAAGCCGCTGCCAAGCACGAAGTTGTCAATGTGATAAGCCATGAGCCGAATCTGGAAGATATCTTTCTTGCCTACTACGGAGGTCATAACAATGCTGCGTAACATATTCTTGAAGGAGCTTCGGGACCGTCGTGTATCACTTTTTTGGTGGGCAGTATCAATCTTCTTATTGGTTTTGATGATTGGATCGGTTTGGCCAAGCGTCCAAAAATCGGCCACGGGTCTTGAGAGCTATCTCGAGAATCTGCCGGAGGCTTTTAAGGCGGCATTTATGGTTGAATCGGGAGTAGATATTACCTCTGCAAAAGGCTTTCTGAATGCTGAGCTGTTCTCCTTGATGATACCGATCATGTTTGTGGTTTTTGCAATTGGCTTTGGCAGCAGCGCGATCGCCGGAGAAGAAGAAACAGGTACGCTTGATCTTTTACTTGCCAATCCACTTCCTCGTGGGCGCGTGCTGCTGGAAAAATTTGCGGCACTGGTAATTGGCATGGCCTTGCTTGGCTTTGTGCTATGGCTGTCATTGGTTATCATAGTTGCGATATTCGATATGGATGTAGCTGCAGGGTCTCTGGCTGCAGCGACCACCAGCAGCTCGCTTTTGGGTTTGACCTTTGGCATGTTTGCTCTGGCATTGGGATCTGCAACAGGCAGAAAAGGCTTGGCCATTGGAGTTGCCATTGCTCTTACTGCGGGTTCATATCTCCTAAATATATTGGCAAAGAGTGCAGAGTTCCTTAAGGACTACGACAAGCTGTCGCTCTTCTACTATTTGATCACCGCTGATCCTATGAGTAATGGATTGTACTGGGGCGATATACTGGTCTTCCTCGGAGTCACTGCGGTTCTTCTTGCAATAGCTCTGCTTGGATTTCAACGCCGCGACCTGGCTGTTTAGTTTGCGCGGTCAGATCTCCTCGTCTATATTTACCTGCAGTGAGCGATTCCTATCTCAAATCTTGCACGGTTGCCGCTTTTGAAAAACCGGGATTTCAACCTATTGAGGGATGATTTCCACTGAGAACAGCATTTTCTGGAATAACGACAGATGCCTAGGTAGAAACATAAAAAAAGCATGTAAGTAGGTGAACGCCAATCAAAAAATTCCAATAAGAAGCTAAAGCCGCAGGTGAATAGGTGCGAGGAGGTCTGACCCGTTTACGTTTACAATATCGCTTTTGCACCGGGGATTCTTCTGACAACGTATTGGCTGGTTAGGAAACACAGGCTGACTCCGGAGACAGAGACAAAAACAAACTTTAGAAGGGGATGCAGCGCTGCATTGCGCAACGAGTAAGTGAAGAAAACGATAACCGGAGCATGAATAACATAGACAGCGTAGGCGTTATTCGCCATTGTCTTGGCCAGGTGTCCTTGATGGTCAAAGCGGCGGCGGAAGATAACGAACAGCCCAGCTATGATTCCCGTCCCGACAAAAGCCTCCCAGGTGCAAAGAATCATTGACTGCCAGTGAACCCCGCCTCGGAACGGAGCAATGTTATCCAATGCTCCTCCAAAGACGACGATCACGGGAAATAGCATGACTGTTGCTATTGCCACCCAAAGCCAAGTTCTGCCTACCGAATCAGAAAAATTCTCAAACCATCTGTTGCGATGAGCAGCAATCCCAACAATGAACAAGCTTATGTATCCGGGGAAGTAGCTAAACTGTAGGTTGGAGAAGCTTGTTCCAAGGGGAAACCACATTCTCACCAAGAAATTGGCTAGAGACAAGGCAATTGCGAAGATCAGAATCTTCCCGTGCCCCAACGCATGTGCATCCTGCCTGGGCGTATCAGATGGGCGCCCACTTATGCGCCGCCAGATTGCATAGCAAAAGGCAAAGGTAAACAACAGCTGGACGAACCATAGAGGTCCTGAACCAAACATCGACGCAATGTCCAAATCTCTTGCCATGAATCGAACGTAGAGGGTGTAGGTCAGAATGGGACTGACCACGAAGAAATAGACAAAGAATGGGATCCCCAGACGCAAAAGACGGTCCTTGATGAAGCTTGCAGCTCCCTTTCGATCGTATGAATGGGGCGTGAAGTATCCGGAGATCATGAAGAAGAACCCCAATACGAATGATTGAACAATCGCGTTGAACAACGTCAATATGACCCCGGTGGCGATATCATTCGTGTTTTCAGAGTAGTACCAGGAACCCTCTGCGCCATAGGTTATAGCGATGTGCAGCATCACGATCAAGATGATCAGTAGGAGCCTCAGATTGTTGACGTACAGCAGCTGCGTTCGTCTTTGGCCATCATCTTTTTGAAACTCGGCCGAGTGCGGAGCAGACGCCTTGTTGTTAGGCTGATCTGGCTTCATCTTCCACCACACCGTCGCGGACGTAGATTATCCGATCGCAGGCTGCCGCAACTTCCGGGTCATGTGTGACCAGTACGAAGGTTGTTCCGGTTAATTTATTAATTTCTTTCATTGTCTGTACTATTTCATTTGAGGTCACTGTGTCCAAATCGCCGGTTGGCTCATCGCCCAAGATGACTTTTGGATTGTTGACCAGGGCACGGGCAATGGCCACACGTTGTTGTTGTCCTCCGGAGAGCTCGCTGGGAAGATGGTTCATCCTGTTGGCCAAACCGACTTGCTCAAGTGCTTTCTCGGCTGCACGCCGCGCTTCACCTCTGGAAGCACCAGCATATTCTGCTGCCAGGGAGACATTGTCTAGGGCTGCAAGAGTGGGGATCAGATTGAAACCCTGGAAGATAAAGCCCACTTCACGACTGCGCAGGCGGGCCAGTGCCTTGCTTCCTAGTTCATCGACACGCTGGCTGGATAGCCACGCTTCTCCTTTGTCTGGTTTGTCCAGCGCTCCCATGATATGCATGAGGGTAGATTTTCCCGACCCTGATGGGCCCATAATAGCTAGGAATTCTCCTTTGCCAATTTCCAATGAAGCGCCGCGCAGGGCGTGGACGAAATTATCCTTTCCGAGTCTGTATCTTTTATGAAGATTCTTTGCCTCCAGTATGTTTTCCATCTTCTCCGTGCTCCTTTTTGTTTGAACTGCTTCTGATCTATTCTTTTGCCTATTCATAACGCAACGCCTCCACTGGATTGAGGCGTGCTGCATGCCATGCTGGATATAGCCCGCTTATTACACCAACGCACAGGGCGAACAGTACTGAACCAATTGCCAGCCTGGCAGTTACAAGAAAGAGTGCTGTTCCTGCCTGATTGCCTGCGGCGTTTGCGGCAGCAGCAAAGCCCCAGCCAAGCATTAGACCAATCAATCCCCCAATTAGCCCTATGACTCCTGATTCAATTAGAAACTGGCGGATAATATTGCCGTCGGTAGCTCCGATAGCTTTGCGGATGCCTATCTCCCTGGTTCTCTCGGCAACTGACATGGTCATGGTATTGATAACCGAGAGTCCACCGACCAAAAGTGATATTAGTGCAATGCCAAAGATGATAGAGGTAAATATGCTGATGGAGTTGGTGACCTGTTCCTCAAATGCTTTAGGACCGGTTGCAGTTGTGTTGCTAACTTCCTTTTCGATGCCTTGTGCCACCTTGTCTGGATCATAGCCCTTTTTGATGTAGACCGTGAGCGATGTGGCAAGCTTGTCAGGATCGACTTGAGCTCTGACTACTGGAGGTAGAGTTTTATGGTACAGAAGCTGTGCATCATAGAGAGACATTGCCACGGTGTTGTCGGGCGTTGTTAACGTCTTTTCTATGATGCCAATTACCTGAAATTCCTTTTTTCTGATTGTGACATCCTCGCCAACCTGTGCGTCTAGTTTTTCTACGAGGTCAGTGCCGACAACTACCTTACCTCGGTCCTCGGCTTTGAGATCCCGACCTTCAGCCATGGTCAATTTGAATGTTTCGAGACTCTGTCCCCTGAGATCCGAGCCTGATATTGCGGCTGGTGGTCCCATGTTTACCGCCCCGATCTCCTCGTCAAGGGTCATTCCCACGCTTGCTGACGCTTTGGCAACACCTTCTACGGCTTCAATATCCTTAATCCGGTTAACAGACATCGGACTGGACGTGAATCCTGCTATAGACTGTCCTTCCGTTACAGTTACCTTGTCGCTGTAGTACTTAGTACCTCCCTCAACCAGTATGGTCATCTTCTCGGCCATAGCACCCATGGCAACCAGAGCGAATACACCGACGGTGATGCCAAAGATAGTCAAGAATGCCCGTAACTTGCGTTTGAAGATGTTTCTTATAAGTCGCATTACTACATCACTCCCAGAGTCTTTGTGAATCCAGCTAGCTGTTCTTTGTTTTTTTGATGTATGTATCCTCGTGTATGTTAATACTGAGTTGATATTGAAGAGGCTACATCGGAAAAGATGAATTATTTTGTCTCAAGCTGCCCACCTATGGATTATAACAGAGGCGGTGCTGAGGCGTTGCTCAACTGTAAGCGTCGTATTAAACGTTCTCACTTACCAGTCACTTCCTCGCTCTCTCTAGGCAATCGCCCGCCCGTATGCCCAGTAGGCAGCTACAAATAAGGCAATTCCTACAATTATTGATACTGCAGTTCCCATGAAGCCTTTTTCGGCCGCACCTGCGACTCCACCCAATATGGCTGCGACTCCTCAGACAGCCAAAACTCCGCAAAGAATCCAAAACCACATTAGACTTCCCTCCTTTCAAGATCACAATGCGCTCTTCTGCCATTTCTCAATTTCTTCAAAAGCTGAAGCAGTTCGTCCGGTGGGTTGCGTTTGCTTATAAACACATCTGCTCCCGCAACAAGCGCCTCGTTGCGCACGTCTGGTCTGCTGCCTAGCGCGATTACTTTGACGTTGGGGGTGGATTCGTAACGCTGCAATAGCGCCATTCTCTGGTTCTCTCAGCGAAGCTAGCTTTTCCAGGCCCTGGAGCCCCCAGTCAAGCAGAACGAAATCTGGCTGGGTTGCCTATACGCTCACCACAAGCTCGGTTACATCTGCCACTTCGGCCACAACGTTCAGTCTTTCTTCCTGCTCTATGAGTAGACATAGCGCTGAGAGGATCTCTGATTTGTTATCAGCTAACAGAATTTGCATTTTCTGCCTCTTCCTTTTGGCTAGAATCATTGAGGTCTGAACATAGACTAACAATAGTCTTCGCAATTTGCTTCAGGCATACGGACAGTCTTTTACCTAGCCACTTGGGTAGTTTTATGGAGTCAAGATCCACCAGCCTGTGATAGAATTGTTGTTGTACTTATTTGGGAGGTAATTAGTGAGTGCAGCATGCCTAAGATGGACGGGCCGACAGCGATCTAAATCATCCGCGAACGCTGCCTGGCTACACAGTTTATTGCACTGACCAGCTTCCAGGAGGAAGATTCTGGTGCAAGGAGCTCTTCAAGCAGGAGCAATTAGCTGTCTGTCAAAGAATGTCTCCGCCAACGAACTGGCTGAAGCAGTACGAGCTGCTCATGCGGGCCGCTCGACTCTGGCGCCGGAAGCAACAGAGGTTTTGGGGAAGACAACCGGCAAAGGACCTCGACCTGGCCATGACCTGACGGCTCGCGAGCACGAGGTATTCGGTTTGATGCTCAAAGGGCCGAGTAATCCCGAAATCGCCAAGAAGCTGTTCGTCAGTCCTTCGAAGATAAAATTCCACGTGAGTAGCATCCTTAGTAAGTTGCAGGTTACGACCCGAACGGAAGCCGTTGCCCTGGCTATTCAGCATAAACTGGTCGACTAGGACTTGGAGACCGAAGTGCAAAATGCGGAGCGAAGAATTCAAAGAAACAGCGCAAAATGCATGATGATCGTCTCTCTGCCCCGGTATTCTGTGGTTTCATGGTTCGGGCTTTGCGCTGTTGTTTGGCCTTTGTGTTTTGAACTTTGAGCCTTTGTCCCGACCGTGAACAGGTTTTCAAGCGTACACTGCGTGGCCGGTTGCAAAACAGGCGCAGTCGAGGATAATAGCAACTAGTGCGACGCTCTTGCAGAAATCATTTGGAGGGTTCTATGAAGAGCATTAGATCGATCGGCACAGGTACCCAGGTTTGCGCGATTATAGGCAACCCGGTCTCACACAGTCTGTCACCGGCAATTCATAATGCAGCTTTCAAGGCAAAGGACTTGGATTTTGTCTACGTCGCCTTCCGGGTTGAAGATGTTAAGAATGCGCTTGCTGGTATGCGGGCTTTGCATAATTTTCGAGGAATGAGTGTGACTATTCCACACAAAACGCAAGCGATCAGATACGTCGATGAGGTGAGCGAAGCAGACCGCGCCATCGGTTCAATAAATACAGTCATCAAAGAAGAAGATAAACTGAGGGGTCTAAGCACTGATGGACCAGGCGCGTTGAAAGCCATTAGAGACGCCGGCGTGGAAGTACGCGGCAAGAGGCTATTGATACTCGGCTCAGGCGGTGCGGCCCGAGCCATTGCCTTCACTTTTGCGCTCCAGGCTAGCGTGACGGAGCTGCAAATTCTGGATATCGATCAGCGCATGCTGAACAAGCTGGTGGCAGATCTAAGGACAAATACGGATGTCACGGTCAGATCAGCTTTGCTCAATGACAGCGCTCTGGAGGCGGCAATGAAGCAAGCTGACATTATCATTCATTGTACGCCGGTCGGAATGTATCCGGATGATGATGCATCGCTGGTTCCCGCTGAATTCTTCCAACCTCACCAAGTCGTTTTTGATATCGTATACACACCGTTCGAAACCAGACTCATTGGCGCAGCCAAAGCCCGCGGCATCAAAGCAATTCATGGAGTAGATATGTTCATTAACCAGGCGGTCTTGCAGTTCGAACATTTTACTGGTGTCGAGGCGCCGGCAGCCGTCATGCGGCGTGTGGTAATGGAGAATCTGGGCACATGAACATCGTACTGATCGGCTATCGTGGGACTGGAAAAACTGAAGTTGGAGAGCTTATTGCGAAGGAATTGGGGATGCAGTATATCGGTATGGACGCAAGGATTGTCGAGAAAGTCCATATGTCTATTCCTGAGATCGTCGATAAATATGGTTGGCCACGATTTCGTGATCTGGAGTCGGATGTGGCCACGGAATTGGCCGAGCTTGACAACGTGGTCATAGACACCGGCGGTGGCGTCATCGAGCGCCGCAAGAATGTCGAAGCGCTCCGGCAAAATTCAGTGGTAGTCTGGCTAAAGGCTTCTGTGGATACTATCGTAGCTCGAATCAAGGAAGATACCGAGCGACCCTCATTGACAGCCGCAAAATCGTTTACTGATGAGGTGGCTGAAGTATTGGAGCAACGGATTCCCAAATATGAGAGCGCTACGGAATATGAGATCGATACTGACGAACTGACCCTCAAACAAGTTGCGGACAAGATTGTTGAGATATATGAAGAAAGAATGGAGTGCGGTTAGACCTGAGCCAGGATCCTCGGTGAACCAAAGATATGAAGAATTAAGCCAAAACGAGATCAGCGCATTTCGGGCGACTGTCTATGCGTACTACGAGGATCATGGTCGTGCGTTCCCCTGGCGACAGACTGCTGATCCATATCAGATTCTCGTCTCTGAAGTGATGCTTCAGCAGACTCAGGCAGATCGGGCCATAAACAAGTACGGAGAATTCTTGGAGGCTTTTCCCGATTTCTGCAGCCTGGCTGCTGCGCACTTGAGCGAAGTGCTGCGGATGTGGCAGGGTCTTGGATATAATCGCAGAGCCCTGGCACTTAAGAAGACAGCCGAGATTGTGATGAACGAGTATTCCGGCTTATTGCCCTCGGACGACGAAAGCCTGAGACGCTTGCCTGGGATCGGACAGGCAACGGCAGGAGCAGTTCGCGCGTTTGCGTTCGGGGAATCAGCTGTCTTTTTGGAGACAAATATTCGAGCAGTATTTATCCATTACTTTTTCGGCGACCACCAGCATATACGCGATCGCGATCTGCTGGACCTGGTTAAACAGACTCTTGATGTGGCCAATCCGAGAGACTGGTATTATGCTCTGATGGATTATGGTGTTTTGCTGAAGAGACAGCACGTCAATCCAGGCAGAAGAAGCGCTCACTACCGAAAGCAAAGCCGCTTTTCCGGTTCAAATCGGGAGCTCCGAGGAAAGATAATTAGAGCTCTCATCCAACATGAGCACGCCTCTGCTGCGCAGTTGGCCAAAGAAGCAAGTGCATCCACGAATGATGTCAAGAAAGCACTGGACGAGCTTCAGAAGCACAGCCTGATCAAGGAGGCAAAGGGCACATACTGGATTGAGTGAGGTCTAATCAGACGGAATCAGAATGGACAGTTCGCAATAGATGCATATCAAGACACAGACTGGCTTCCGTCTGAGAACTTGGCTTCTACGTGGGTGCCGTCACAGAACGGTTTATTCTTTGATTTACCGCAGCGGCAAAGCGTGACATGTGTCCGGACTTCGTAGAGATCTCTATCGGCAGATTCAATGGGAATGCCGCCGCGCACCCAAATCGGACCGCTCACGCCAGCCTGGGGGTCTTGAACCAGCCAAACGGAAGGCTCACATTCCGGTTCGATCGTCTCTCCATTCTTGCGCCACACAATTAGGCGACCTGATGGGCAATCTGCAGCCTGCTCAATGGCGGTTCTTCGACGGTCTTCAACATCGGATTCCTCAACGAGCTTCCAAATCCCACCCGAGCGGTGACAAAACCGAGCGCTCGCACACAGATTTTCCGCATCGGTCAGATCCAAAGCCCGCCCTGCATATTTCTCTGCCTGTTTCATGTAAGGCTGCTTGGTGGCCGTTTCCATGCCGTCGAATCCTATGTTAAGATGAGTCCCATCGCAAAATGGTGGATTCCTGGACTGTCCACAACGGCACAGGGCATATTTTTGGCTCAATGGAAATCCAAGACCAAGGCGCCATCCGTGAGTTTCTCCCTCCTCGTCGACACAGATTATCTGTTCAGCAAGGCGTATCCCGCCGGACATGATATAAGGACCGTCCCTGGTTACTTTTATTTTGAACTGCGGCCATGGGATCTCATTGCTGTTTTCCATATTTTCCTCTTTCGCGCCTCTCTCCTCTGATGTCATGATCGGATTGACTTACATTGTGAGAGCCCCAGCTCAAGCCGCCTGGCTCTTTTTTCAATCCATAAGTTTGCGCCGTCTTATCTCCACCATGCGTTCTCAATTCTCGCGTCTTCGCTTGAAGATATTATCAAATACTGGTGGGCGTGCAAACTGGTAAAAACCCTTGAACTATTGATATCCTTTGATGGATTCTTTCAAGTTCTTGCCTCCGCATGGCTAGCTTTGTTAGTGTTGCTTTGTCAAGGTTTTCGAATGACGTGGGAGATGATGATGTGCGATCGAGTAACAGAAGAAGAATGTGTTCGGTACAGGTGATGTTTCTTTTGGGGTTTCTGTCGGTTTTTGGTTCGGCTGATCTTGGCTACGCCCATCAACCGCGGATTACAGCCAAGTCCCTGACCAAGGTTGAAAATCCAGAGGTAAGCCAAGCCTTCTACGGTGAGCTGAAAGGACAGCCGCATTATTATCGGATAGAATCGGCGAAGCCCTTTCGACTGTATGTAGGAATTCTCGTGCCTGACATAAAGGGAATCAAGAAGAATGTGTCTGCGCAGGTCAGCAAAGGGCGTGGGCACAAGGCAGATAGTCCGGAGCATGAAGATGAAGAGGAGCGTCCCTTTTTCGTGCTGGATGGCCTGGAGCACAACTGGACGAGGTATTATGAGGAGTTTGCGGGCGACAATTACTACTTCGGGCCTGAACTTAAAGCCAAGTCAACCGAGGGAGACAGGGTTCCCAGGGGTATTCGGGTCGACGAAGGTACCTACACCATCAAGGTTTTCAATCCCGCCAACAAGGGGAAATATGTCCTAGTCGTAGGCGATCAAGAGCAATTTCCCTTGAGCGAGATCATGAGAACCGTCATCACCCTGCCGTGGCTCAAATCAGAATTTTTCGGCAAATCCCCGTTCACGGCTTTCCTTAACCTTACCGGACTGTTCCTGCTTGGCTTTCTGATAATTGTCGCCGTTTTGATTACCGCTGTCGTTTGGTTGATCAAAAGACTTATACGTAGAAGAGTGAGCTAGCTTCACGCTGGGAATAGTGTCTGTGGTTGCTCTCAGTCTATTTGCGTCGGCGCTGACATAAATCCTTACTACATGCAATACGAAACCGACCAACTCTTTTGGCTTCGAGGTCGACATGAAAACTAGAGTTCCCGCTGGAAATAGAGCACAAGCGGCCGCCAACAGTTTCTCTCAGCTCGGCGACGCTTATCGAAGACTCGGGAGCACCAATAAACTGTCCGACTTTTTCCTTTGTAACCTCAGCCTCTTCAGCCGTCGGTTGTCTCTTGGCAGTCTTAAACCGGTTGGCCGAGTCAAGCCAGTCTTCCGCCCCCGAAGGATCTGGCGATCGTTTGAATACAGGGCATTTCAGATAGGAGTCAATTCCCAGGAAAAGCAAGAGAACCGGCATGGATATTAATAGGATTCGCTCAGGCCCCGACAGGCCTATATACGATTCTTTCAGCTTCTTGATCGTCCCCCTGCTTGCAGGCGCACTTGAGCTTGGTTCTATTATTAGTCTTAGCAGTCGGGTTTGTCCACTGCTTAGATGTACGATACTTAGGCTCAAGAATTTGATATGCGGGACCTATGATTGGCAGAAGACTATCATTTGAGTGCCTGCGCATAGCTTCCTTTGCAGATAAATCATGACTCTCGGGCACAGTACACCGAAGATCTAATTGTAGAGCTGCAAGTTTGCAGCTATCCTGCGTAAAGGCTGAAGGAGACTCTGTCACGTGCGTGAGTGACGGGTGCGGCAATTTTAAAGGAAATAACTATGCTTTCTCGAAGATTCCTCATGAGAATTTTGAGATGATATGGTCTACTGCAACGATGGGCGCAAGTTCTGAGATCGGTGATTATATGCATAGCCATGCTGCATAGACTCATCGAGTTTGCAACCGGCTAAAGTTCAGTGCAGCCGCAATGGCAGAGAAAGGAGCAAATGATGAATTGTCCGGTGTGCTCTCAAGCAATGGTCGAGAAAGATTTCGGAGGAGTAAGGGTAGACGTGTGCCAGAATGGCTGCAAAGGGATTTGGTTTGATTGGATGGAGCTTCTCAAGCTGGACGAAAAAAATGAAGGGCTAGGCAATGCACTTGAGGAGGCTCTGAAATATCCTAGGACAAATGATGGGACAAGGGGGAGGGTCGGTTGCCCCAAGTGTGGCGTGCCGATGCACGCGCACATGTACCAGTCATCCAAACAGGTCAATGTAGACGAGTGCTACTCCTGCGGCGGTTTTTTCCTGGATTCTGGTGAGTTGAATGCTATAAGAGGCGCTTATATGAGCGAGCAGGAAGAGGAAGAATACACGCAAAAGCTCTTGGACGAATTGCCTGATTTCCAACAAGCACAGGCAGAGCTGGCAAAGACTCAACAGAGGGCGGACGCAATCCGCCGCTATACCAGATTCGTGAGGCTCAGCTATTATATGGGTGGCAAGTAGGGTGAAATGGATCAATTGGACGCATCAAAAAACCGGATTTCCCTCAACGGTTGCAATTACCATTATTGTCGCAATTTGGCTGGTTGGCTGTGGAATTCTAAATCCAGCCGGCAAAAACAAGGCAGATAAAAAAGGAGCATCCAAAACCTCCCAAACCGAATCAGCAAAGCCTCTGAAGAGCATCTCTTATCCAGCCAATTTCACTTTTACTGAAGTCCCCAAACCTCTCTCCGGCGGCAACAAGAAATATGCTCTGACCGAAAGATCAGCTCCGGCTGTCGGCAAAACCTTTAGAGATGATCGGTTTCGAACCTATCTTACGCGCGTAACCCAGAAGGGTAAAATACGGCATGAGTATTCCCGCCATGATCCGTTCAACAGCGATCAGTCCATGATTATACTCCAAGATATTGCAGGCGGAGAATATAGGGTCTTTCAAACCGACAGCGTGCCATATGAACAGAGGACTAACCGGGTCAGAACACTTGGATTGGAAGAACCTCGCTGGGATCCCAGCGATCCGAATCAAGTCTGGGGATCAACTGAGTTCTCTATAGTAGCGGCAAATGTGAGGACCGGCAAGACGAAGACGGTTAAAGACTTTAGCAAGGACAAACGTGTCGGACCAATCATCAAGAAGGAGAAGGATCTCTATCGCATCACCATGCGGGATGAAGGTGAATCTTCGACCGATAAGCGGTTTTGGGCAGTAGCTTTGCAGGGAAGCAAGGATGACGACCGGCTTAGATATATAATCACCTGGGATCGCCGAGACGATGAGGTCCTGGGGGTATATGATATTCCAGAGAATGAATCTGAGATTGACTGGGTGGGGATGTCTCCTGAGGGGACCTGGGTTTTGATTGGCGGGGATGCTGGGAATGGCAAGAACTTGGACGGGCTCGTCATGGCCAATCTGGAGCTTACAGAATTTCATCAGCTGGATCATGGAACCGGCCATGCCGATGTGGGGCTGGACAGCGACGGAAATGAAGTCATAGTAATGCAGAATTCTCAAACCGACTATATTGATCTGATCCCTATCGATATGAAGACCAAGCCGGTTTCCGAAAATAGACGTTATACTGGCACCAACAGGACTAGGCTTATGCGGCTGTATTATGACTCGGAATCCAAGAATGGATTCAACAGTGGAGTTCATATTTCATGCAACGTTCCCGGCTACTGCGTCGTTTCGACTCATATCGAGCCCCATACTCCCGAGCAGAACTGGCTTGACCGGACAATTGTCCTTATTAAGCTGGACCGTCAAAATCCCCGAGTCTTCTACCTGGCCAAGATTTATAATACAACCCAAGAGTACTGGGAAGAAACCCATGCGACGATCACCAATGACGGCTCCAAATTAATCTGGGCATCAAACTGGGGACAGGATGTGGGGGCAGAGGACCTTTTCGTGATGCAGCTTGATATGCCAAGCAACTGGACCGATTTGACTGAGTAGTTATTTGAGGAGTTGAAGCAGCTGCAATGAAGACCGCCATTATCCTAGCTATGCACGGTATACCACCCAAAGATTTTCCCAAAAATGAGAGTGGGGAATTCTTTCGATTGGGCGCACAGATAGATCGCGCCCGGAGCGAAGAGAGAGCTGCTCTTATCAGGCGCCGTGATGAGCTGGATCGCAAGATGCGGAACTGGCCAAGAACCAAAGAGAATGATCCTTATCATGCCTGGTCGTTGCAACTAGCTGATTCTCTGAGCAAATTGACTGGTAAAAGGGCAATTGCCGGATTTAATGAGTTCTGCGCTCCGACAATCAAGGAGGCGGTTGCAGCGGCCGTAGAGGATAGAGCAGAACGGGTGGTTATTGTAACGCCAATGATGACAAGAGGCGGAGAACATTCGGAAAGGGAAATCCCCGCCGCGGTCGATGAAGCTAAGAAACAGTACCCAAATGTGTCTTTCTTGTATGCTTGGCCATTTGACCTGCATGAAGTAGCCGCTTTTCTGGCTAGTCATGTTGCGCATTTTGAGTGAGAGAGTGATAGAGTGGAGAAATGACTTAGCACCTCTGGGATTGAAAGATTAGGATTAGGATGCCCATATCGTCAGGAATGGTTAGCGGTTGGCGGGTGTCGGTTCGCGCAAGATCAAAGCTAAAAACCAAACACCAGATCCAGAATGAGTCGGGACACCAAGACCCACCGAGCTTTGTGGTTTTGCACTGACCGCACACCGACAACCGAACACCGCTTGCCAAACGGCACCGTAACCCTAACCGCAATCAGAGATTTTGCGTGGTGTGAATTGTGAAAGGTCAACGGTGGTAAAATGAAACGTCTAAGTTGGCAAGTGCGTCTTGGGATGATTCTTGTTGCCCTGTCTGTTGTCTTGTATCTTGTCCACTTCGGGATCTTTCACGACCCGCATCATATCTTCATATATCTCTTGGGAGATCTTGCCTTTGTTCCAATTGAAGTCCTGCTGGTTACTTTAATCATTCATGAACTTCTAAGCCAAAGAGAAAAGCGGAGCCTGCTGGAGAAAATGAACATGATCATTGGGGCGTTCTTTAGTGAAGTAGGCACTAATCTGCTGGCCTATTTTTCCGATTTTGATCCTCATCTTAATGACATTCGAGGGAAACTCATTGTAGAAGCGGACTGGACAGATAATGAGTTCAAGCTGGTGAGCAGGGAGCTTAAAAACTACGATTATGGGATAGAGATTGAACAATTTGATCTTGTGTATCTACGTGATTTCTTAATGGCCAAGAGGAATTTCCTGTTGCGTCTTTTGGAAAACCCAAACCTTCTGGAACATGAGAGCTTTACCGGACTTTTGAGGGCGGTTTTTCACCTGACGGAAGAACTCAAAAGCAGGGAGAATATCGAGAACCTGACCCCTAGCGACCAAGAACACCTAGCAGGTGATATTCACCGAATATACGTGCTGCTGGTGCACGAGTGGCTGGATTATATGGAATATTTGAGAAACAACTACCCGTATCTGTTTTCGCTCGCCATACGCACCAATCCTTTTGATTTGAATGCATCAGCCGAGGTTACTTAATGAAGACAACAGATACGGGATCCTGGATCCTGCATGTTCTGAGAATCCCAGCTTGATCACTTTGGGTATTTACATGTGGAGTTGAGCTCATGGAGTCCCGCAAAGAGGCAATCTGCGTCACTCTCATAATACTGGGTCTATTTGTATTTGCCAGCTGCACCCAGAAGGCTGCCAAGAATTCGCAGCAGGCAAAGAAGGAAGCAGCCAAAGGCAAGGAGCAGAGCAGGGGAGTGGACAGTTCGGCAGCGCCCGCCGATCTTCTGGAGAACACCCGTTTTTGGGCCTACCAGATCCAAAAGCAAGATCATGGCAACAACATGGATAAACTGGCTGATTCACATTATGACATGCTGGTCATAGATCAGACGCGCAGCTTAAAAGGAGACGAAGACTATGACAGCAAAAAGGATGTGTCTCTGCTTAAAAAGAGTGCAAACTCACGAGGTGGTAGAAAACTGGTTGTCTGCTACATTGACGTGGGTGAAGCTGAAAGCTACCGCTGGTATTGGCAGAAAGATTGGAAAGTGGGTAATCCAGATTGGATCGTGGCTGAGGATCCTGACGGCTGGGACGAAAACTACCCGGTGAAATTCTGGCGTCACGAGTGGAAAGATATTATGAAGAAGTGCATTGATCGGATAATTTATGATGGCTACGATGGGATCTACCTGGATTGGCTAGAGGTATACTCCTTTGAACAGGTGGCAGAGGCGGCCGAGGCGGAAGGTCTCAGTCCGATTGCCGAACTAACCAAATTTGTAGGGGAGCTCCGAGGGTATGCGCGAAAAAGGAATCCCTGCTTTCTCATTATCGCTCAGAATGCGGCCGAGCTCGGCACCTTTGCCGGCTACACCGAATTCTTTGATGCAATTGCTCAAGAAGCGATATGGTATGATGGGACTGGTGATCCTGATAGCAGTGAGCAGCCGGGCGATGAACCCTGGGATGCAGATGAATCCCAAGAGCTTCTGTATCAGCTCGAGGAATGGCAGGACTTGGACAAACCCGTGTTCAATGTGGAATATGCCCAAGAGCAGTCTAATGTGGACAGATCGTATAGATTGGGCCAGGACAATGGTCTGATAACCTACGTAACACTTAGACCACTGGATAGATTGACTGCAACCCCTCCGCCAGGATACTGACCAAGAGTCTGCCAAAATATCTGCAAGCTGTCGGCGAGAGCTGAGATGACTGAAGAGAGAAAAAGCAGAAGCATCCATGTGCTGGTAGTAGACGATGAACCTGGCATATTAAGCTTTGTGTCCAAAAGCTTGTCCCTTGCTGGGTACGAAGTTACTGCCACAGATGATGGGGAAGAGGCATCGGATCTTGTGAAGTCAACAAATCCTGACGTCGTGCTCCTTGACGTACTCATGAGCCCCGTTTCCGGCTTTGACGTCGCCAAGAGGATCAGGGCAATCTCTGAGGTGCCGATCATTGTCTTCACCGCACGTGCTGATCTGTGGGAGATGGCAAAGGAGGCGGGGGCAACTACTTCTCTGTCCAAACCCTTCAAGCCGCGCGAACTGATAGCCAAGATCGAGGAAGTGCTCCAAGATTAGCGTTAAGCCCCTGGTTCTCTGCTGAATGTAAGGGTTGTCATACAGCTAGAGCAAGAGGTTTGTTGCTTGCCCTCACTTCTACTTTTGCCCTCCTTGAACAACAGTGCAAGGGCTGGGGAGGTCTTCTGGCGCCTGCTAGTTGTGGGATGCGTCAACGTTCAGTTATGTCCTCGAAAACTGCGACAAAGTATTCTTTCTGTGGACTACACGCCGAGACAAAATACCACCTGAGCAGGGATTCGGCATATTGCTCAAAGCGGATGCTCTCTCCACTCAGTGCGACCTTTCCGTACGTGCCGATCCAATTAGCCGGATCTTCTTCAATCCCCGGAAGTATCTCTGTTACCCGCTTTCCCAGGACGTTTGCACGTTTCAGTCCAGTTAGCTGTTCAAAGGTCTCGTTGATTTCGAGAAAAAAAACATAGTCGATCGGTTGACCATCCTGGTCCAAAACAATCCTATGGTAAGCCATGCATGTACAGGCGGCAAGTAAATCGGTCTATCACAGCGGATTTGCTCAAAGAACAATAATTTGCAAATGTGATTTTGGCCGGGCTGTCTGTGGCCAGAATTATCTATTATCAACAGCGCAAAACAATGACAATGAGTGTGGAAAAATACTTGGCCTAGTTTTTGCACGGCATCCCTAGGTATTTCCATGTTAAAAACTGGCAATTCTCCCAGTTTAAAATTGGATGCGACTCGGTAAAATAAGTATTAGATAGGTCTTCGGGAAAGAATATGCGATAGCGAATGAACAAGGCTAAAGGAGCCAGAACAATCGCAAAACTTTAATGGCAGCTTGACACAAGCGTATTTTAGCGGGGACGTAAAATTTGGGAAGCAGAGAGTAAAGGGCGTGTCGTCAGCGAAGTGTGCGGATAGGGGAGTACAGGGGAGTACAGGGGAGCCAAAAGAGGTCGCTTTGCGATTAAAATGGGGTGGCCTCTTATTTTTTGGGAAAAATCAGGCAATAATGCGGTCAGCAGTTGGTGCAGACGATCTAGAACCGGGAGAGACTTTGTGGACCATGTCCCCCGTTTGTTATAGACTTGAATGCACAACTATGATTTATTATGCAATTGGAAGGACAGTTGAGGGCGATCTTGAAAGTCAAAAAGATACTTGTTGTGGATGATGAGCCGGCCATACTGCGATTTGTGAAATCCAGTTTGACATTGGCAGGTTATGATGTTGTTGCGACGACCAGTGGCGAGGAAGCTCTACAGTTAACCCGATCCGAAGGTCCCGATATCATCCTATTAGACATATTTATGGCGCCCGTGTCCGGCTTTGACGTTTTGGCCGAGCTGAGGACATTCTCGAGGATCCCCGTGATCGTTTTTACGGCGCGGAGCCATGTTGCCAAGCAAGCATTTGAACTGGGAGCCAATGGTTTTCTAACCAAACCATTCAAGCTCGATGAATTGCAGAGCAAGATCGATGATATCCTCGGCCCGAACGGCCATGAACCATCCATGCGATAGGCAGAATGCACGTCCTGCGTCTGCGCTCGGCAACATTTCCCCAGCAAGACAACTGCCATACTTATTCGATAGAATCTCTCTTTTCTACCTCCGTTTTCTACATCTATTCGATTCTTCAACCGTGGATTCCCAGAGCGCGTGCAAATATGACATAGGCTGAAAGGTCCTTTGCGGAAAGGCCAGTTTATGGTATTTCAGATTCGATAGGAATGGTGTCGGAAAAATGATTGCTGCAGAACAGTGGCATCTCGGTTACAATTCCAAGAAAGAAGAATCGAAAAACCATATCGCACCTTTGAAGAAACGCGGTCTCACTACGAATTGCTTTCTGAACTGTCAAAGAGGGATGGAAGCCTGAACGGAGGTACTGAAATGCTGAAAGAATTCAAGGATTTCATCAAGCGAGGAAATGCTGTTGACATGGCTGTGGGTATCATCATTGGGGCTGCTTTTGGCAAGATCGTGACGTCTTTGGTGAATGACGTGATTATGCCCCCAATTGGCTTGCTCCTTGGCAAAGTGGATTTTTCCAATCTATTCATCAGCTTATCCGGCCAAAGCTATGGATCGCTGGAAGCGGCAAAGCAAGCAGGGGCGCCCACGGTCAATTATGGTGCTTTTTTCAACAATATCATCGATTTTCTGATTGTAGCATTCGCCATTTTCTTACTTGTGCGGCAGGTCAACAAATTCATGAAAAAGTCCGAACCGGCAGCGACCAAGGAGTGCGATTACTGTTTCTCGGCGATCCCGGCAAAAGCCACCCGCTGCCCAAGCTGCACGTCTGAACTAGCAGCTCATGCCTCGTAGCTCGCAGCTCATGGGTCGAATCGCGAATCGAGGGGCGACAGCCGATAGCAGAGCACCGAGAAAAGAAGACATGTAAATCGTGGTATCTTTCCTGGATGCGTCCATCGCCTTCAACGTACCAAACTCAGGAATCCGCTCCATGGTTGCCGTATAGGTGGTCAAAGGAATTGGCCAATGCGCGCAATACCGCAGTCATTATTGTCACCCGCGACAACCGGATCGAGCACATAGCCAACCGGATCCTGCACTTGGAAGATGGGGTAATGAAAGGCGAAAAGGCTCAGGTATAGGTGGTCTGCTTTGCTATCGTATCTTAATACCCTCAGTTTCTGTGCACCCTGGTGTAGATAGTTCATCTGTACTTGAGAGCAAAAGGTAATTGCACAATTCAACAGCGCTGTGATAATATATTTAGGCAATCTGCCTTTATTAAACAGTGTGGTTAGGGGTAGAAGATCAACGTTTGATTGCTGTCCTGAACTCAACGGTGAGTTCAGATTTAGTGACATGCGCAATGGTGCGCCGGCTTCGCCTTAGAGGTCTTGATTGGTCTGCAAGGTTTCTCCTGTCTGCTCTTAGCCTGCTCTTAGGAAATTTCTTCATTCTTTTCCCAAAGGCACATAGCAATCAAACATCCAGTGTGCTCAAAAAGCACAAGGAGGGTCAAGGAGAAGAGTTTGAGGCTGCTCAGTCCAGCACCGTGAATAGGCACCGTAATCGGTCTCCTATTTGGTTTCTTGTCTTGGACTTTGGTCGCCATTGCCTTGGCAGCTGCAGGTTCTTCGTCCGTTCCTCTTCGCAAGCTGAGTGCGCTCTAAATCACGTCTATGAGACCATGCTTTTCCACTAACGAGCCTTTTCCATGACTGCAAAGGTTTGCTCTGGCACGTACGCAGATTAGACCCTGCATTGTGGTGTTCATACCTGCTTATGCTTCATGGAGACTCGCTGTCCGGCGACTGGCGCGAGTTCATTGAATGATTTGAAAGGAGGCATATTGAAACGAGTGAGTGAGGTACAGTGCGATTGCGAAAGAGTGAGGGAAATAGTGGATACATATGACTGCAGCCGTGACAACCTCATCTCAATACTGCAGGACATACAATGCGAATATCAGTACCTACCGGAAGATGCACTCAGAGTTGTGGCACAGCTGCTGGATCTTTCTTATATCCAAGTCTATGGTGTTGCCACCTTTTTCAAGGCATTTAGCCTTGAGCCAAAAGGCAAGCATATAGTCAGTGTTTGTCTTGGAACTGCATGTCATGTGCGAAACGCACCTCATGTTCTCGATGAGCTAAGAAGGGAACTTTGCATTGAACCCGGCGAAACAAGCGAAGATATGCAGTTTTCCCTGGAAACAGTCAATTGTTTAGGCGCGTGTGCATTGGGACCAATCATGGTTATTGATGGCACATATCATGGAGAAATGAACACCGGAAAGGTAAAAAAGGTTCTCAGAACTATGAGAAGGAATGCAGAATGACAAAAAGCATGACGAAACTTGGATCGGCAGCTGAACTCGAACAAATGCGGGATCGCATACTATGCAAACCAGAAAAGATCTACATCTCAATCTGTAGCGGTACTGGCTGTCATGCATACGGATCTGATGAAGTTGCCGCGGCATTTCGTGACGCGATAGCGCGACAAGGGATGAGTAATCGGATCGGATTGAAGGTGACAGGCTGTCACGGTTTTTGCGAGCACGGGCCATTGGTTGTAGTTCACCCCAAGAGAGTGTTTTACCACAGGGTCACTCCAAACGATCCCGCCGAAATAATCTCAGAGACAATTCTGAACGGAAGGATTATCGAAAGGCTCCTTTATAGTGATCCTGTGACTCAGCAAAGAACATATTTTGAACACGAAGTTCCCTTTTATAAGAAGCAGCGCAGGCTGATCTTCGGCAATAATGGGCTAATCGATCCTCATAGAATTGAGGACTATATTGCAATTGGCGGCTACTCAGCACTGAACAAAGCACTTTTTGAGATGGACGCTATGCAGATTATTGAAGAGATTAAGCGATCCGGCTTGCGGGGACGCGGTGGAGGCGGTTTTCCCACAGGTAGAAAGTGGGAGTCGTGCCGCAATGCTCCCACCTTTGACGGGACTCGTTATGTAATCTGCAACGCTGATGAAGGTGATCCGGGCGCCTACATGGACAGGAGTCTTCTTGAAGGCAATCCTCATGGTGTAATAGAGGGGATGATCATCGGCGCACTCGCAATCGATTCACATTCTGGATACGTCTACGTGAGGCACGAGTACCCACTTGCCGTGCGGAATCTCAACATAGCATTAGAACAGGCCAGAGAATTAGGTCTTCTGGGCAAAAGTATTCTTGGATCCAGTTTTGATTTCGATATCAAGATTTCGCGGGGCGGAGGTGCCTTCATCTGCGGCGAATCAACTGCACTAATGGCATCTTTGGAGGGCAAAATAGGCGAACCGCGTCCGAAGCATATTCACACTGTTGAGAGCGGGCTCTATGGCAAGCCGACGAATCTCAATAATGTTGAAACCTGGGCCAATGTACCGCTAATAATCGATCGCGGTGCGGAATGGTACTCGCAAATAGGCACGGAGAGAAGCAAAGGCACTAAGATATTCTCTCTGGTGGGCAAGATAAACAATACAGGACTGGTTGAGGTGCCAATGGGCATCACGCTGAGGGAGATAGTCTACGATATCGGAGGAGGAGTTCCTGACGGCAAGAAGTTCAAGGCTGTCCAGACAGGTGGCCCGTCGGGAGGTTGTATTCCTGAAAGTCTGCTTGATACTCCCGTCGATTTTGACAGGCTTGTTGAAGTTGGATCGATGATGGGCTCAGGCGGGATGATTGTTATGGATGAGACCACTTGCATGGTTGATGTAGCGAAATATTTCGTCAAGTTCTTGACTGAAGAATCCTGCGGCAAATGCGTTCCTTGCCGCGAAGGACTGGATAGAATGCTTGATATTCTTACGGACATCACGGAGGGAAACGGCAAGGAAGAAGACATCGAACTCCTGGAGGAGATCGGAGAGATTGTTGGCGAGACTTCCCTCTGCGCTCTGGGTGGCACTGCTCCCAACCCCGTTCTCTCAACTATCAGGTACTTCGGAGAAGAATATGAGGCTCATATAAAAGAGAAACGCTGCCCGGCAGGCGTCTGCAAGGCGCTGATCAACTTTGCTATTGACCAGGAAAAATGCGATGGGTGCGTACTGTGTGCAAAAGTCTGTCCACAAGAAGCTATTTCAGGTGAGAAGAAAGAACCCCATAAGATCGATCAGGAAAAGTGCATAAAGTGTGGGCTCTGCCGTGATAATTGCAGATTTGAGGCGATAATAGTTGCATGAAGAAGGAGAATGTATGGTTGAGTTAACTATAGACGGGATAAGAACGAGTGTGTTGCCAGGAACCAGTGTTCTTGAAGCAGCTAATGAAATGGGTATTACTATCCCAACTCTCTGCTATGACCCCGGTTTAAGCTCCTTTGGCGGATGTCGTGTTTGTGTGGTTGAGGTGGTTAAAGGCAACCGCTCATCACTTGAAGCCTCTTGTACTCTGCCGGTTACTCAGGGGCAGGTGATCCTCACGAATTCGAAGAGAGCCACAAAGGCGCGCAAGGTTATCGTCGAGCTCTTGCTTGCTTCCTGCCCGAGTTCCAAGACGCTTCAGGATTTGGCGGCGAATTTCGGAATTAACAAGATTCGCTTCAAGGTAAAAGACAGGGGCTGTATTCTATGTGGCCTATGCGTGCGCTACTGCAAAGAGCAGATGAAATCAGGAGGTATCGGATTTGTTGACCGTGGCACATCGCGGAGGGTGGCAACTGCTTTTGGTGCTACTCCGGAAGAGTGCCGGAATTGTGGTGGCTGTGAGTGGGTATGTCCGGTATGTGAACGGGCGTGCACAGCGGGCGACCTCATTGATGGTCTTTGTGGAGGATGTCAGAATCTGATACCTGTCGAAACGTGCTCAGTATGCATAAGATGCTCTGAGAGTGTTGGTGCCAAAGGCCATAAGACTTATTAGGGTCTAAAGTCAAAAGGTACTTTTGAAATATAGGAACGCGAACAAGAGGAGGTAGAAGATGACCCTCACAAGGTATAATGCATCAGCGGCAGTATTAACCAAGAACAGAACGGGCGGCGATTGGTGCCCTATAAGCGGGATGTGTGTCACCTGCGTGGAAGGGTGCATTGGTATGTGTGACATCGGAAAGAGCGCATACCGGGGCTCAGAAGTTATCTATCCGCAACCTTTCGGCATTATAACCACTGCGTCACAGAAGGATTATCCTGTCGACCTATCACACTTCAATATCATGGGAACAACAGTGGGAGCTGTCGGTGTTGCAGAGGATTCTGACAAATGTATCTTTCCAAATGTCAATCTGGAGACGAAGCTTGGCAGCAATGAGGGTATTAAATTGCGTTTACCCATTGTTATCCCAGGGCTGGGTTCTACAAATATTGCCAAACAGAACTGGGAAGGATTAGCGATAGGTGCAGCTCTAACTGGCACTGTGCTCACAATCGGTGAGAATGTGTGTGGAATGGATGTTGAATCACGCATAGTCAAGGGACGAGTAGTTAGTTCACCTGAGCTCGAAAGACGGATTAGACTTTTTAACGATTGGCAAAGTGACGGATACGGTGCAATTGTCTTGCAGGCCAATGTCGAGGACACCAAGCTGAATGTGCAGGAGTATGCGATCGAGAAACTCGGAGTTGAGGCGGTTGAACTAAAATGGGGACAGGGGGCAAAGGATATTGGTGGCGAGGTCAAGATCAAGAATCTCGAGAAGGCGCAACTGCTCAGAAAACGGGGTTATGTTGTGCTTCCTGACCCGCTGGATCCGGAGATAGTAGAGGAATTCAACAAAGGCGTCTTTACGGAGTTTGAAAGGCACTCACGAGTTGGCATGGTAACTGAGGAAAGTTTTATGGAGCGTGTCGAAGAATTAAGAAAAGCAGGGGCCAAATACATAACACTAAAGACGGGCGCCTACAGACCCGCAGATCTGGCGCGTGCGGTCAAGTATGCTTCGATTGCCAAAGTAGATTATCTAACTGTTGATGGAGCAGGAGGAGGCACAGGCATGAGTCCTTGGCGTATGATGAATGAATGGGGCGTGCCCGGCATTGAACTCTGGTCGTTGCTCTATCAGTATTGCGAGCGCTTGGCTAAAAGAGGTAAATATGTCCCCCATATTGTACTTGCCGGTGGATTTGCCCTGGAGGACCAGGTATTCAAAGGGCTTGCACTATGTGCACCCTACACAAAGGCAATTGGCATGGCACGAGCACCACTTGCAGCGGTTATGGTTGGCAAGACTATTGGCGAAGGCATAAGTAGCGGAGAGCTTCCCATATACCTGCAGCGTTTTGGTACGACAAGGGAAGCCATTTTTGTTACGGCGGAAGCGCTAAAACGCAAATATGGCAAGGACTATGAGAAAATACCAACCTCTGCCATAGCGCTCTATACGTACTACGAGCGGCTTGCTCAGGGTATGCGGCAGCTAATGTGTGGTGCCCGCAAGTTTGCCCTTGAACATATTAGTCGTGATGATATTGCTGCACTAACTCCGGAAGTGTCGAGAGTTAGCGATATACCGCTGGTTTCAGATCTTGATGCAGAAGAGGTTGAGAATATCTTGGGATAATGCATACCAAAAGGACTAGCGTAGATTCCCCAAAACTGCCAACTCGGCATTTGTAAAGCTTGCAGCATATTACTTTACATCAGGTGAGGGGATGCTTGACAAGCTCTCATTAGCTTGGTAAATTCTTTCATATATAATAGATCAGAGACACAACGGTGTGTCAAAGAACCGACGAGGGCGTCCTTGGAAAGGATGTTCTTTTTTATGACTTCTGGATTATAGATCTGTAAATCAAGGAATATTCGGTTGAGGTGGGACCACATGGGGCTTTTTGCTGGACAGGGTGCCTCTCGACTGTACCTCTTCAGTTCTTCTCCTTGACTCCCAATTAGGAGTCCTACTACTCGCAGATTTCGAAGAGTGGAAGACCGCGTCCGAACCATGAACATATATCTGCGAATTTGCTATAATCTGCAGCGAGTGGAATCTCCCAAAAAGTCTTGTCTTAGTCTTGCGGACTATAGGTTTGTCTGCATCTTGTATGGCAATCCGAATTCTACCTGTTAATGTGCTTAATGTCATAGGGAAAGCACCGGTTTGCGCTGGGCGCCAAAAAAGTGTTCTGTGAAGTGGGATTGGAAAGATAATACATAATTGAGGGAGGTTGGCAACCATGAATTTGAGACAACCAAATGCTAATTCAGCAACAGGGACATTCAATCGTTCGAGAAGTGTTGTGCCCATGTCTGGAATCTGTACAGATTGTCTTGATGGATGTAAAGGCGGCTGTGAGATCTGGCTTTCTTCGTTCAGAGGGAGGGAAGTTCTCTATCCGGGTCCTTTTGGGCATATTACCGCTGGTGCTGATAAGGATTATCCCATTGACTACTCTCATCTAAGTATCCAAGGGTATGCTGTTGGTGCCAAAGGGATGCCCGAGGGCGTTTTGCCTGGACCTGATAGTTCAGTCTTCCCGTGTGTCAACACTGAAACAGAATATGGGTGGGAACGAAAGGTTAGAATGAGCTTGCCCATCTTTAGCGGGGCTTTGGGTTCTACGGATATTGCCCAGATCAACTGGGAGCATTTTGCCATAGGGGCTGCTATCTCGGGCATTACCCTTGTATGTGGTGAAAATGTATGTGGTGTCGATCCCCGACTAGAACTGGATAGTAAAGGCCAGGTTCAGAATTCGCCAGAAATGGATCGCCGAATAGAGACATATAGGCGGTTCCACAACGGTTATGGGGAGATACTTATCCAGATGAATGTGGAAGATAAGAGGTTTGGAGTGGCTGAGTATATATTGCGAAAGCATGATCTGCGTACGATTGAACTGAAATGGGGACAGGGTGCGAAAAACATTGGAGGAGAGATAAAAGTCAGACAAATCGAAAGAGCCGTTGAGCTTAAAAGGAGAGGATATCTGGTTACCCCGGATCCAACTCTTCCTGAGATCCGGAAAGCATTCGAAGAAGGAGAAATCAAAGAATTCGAAAGGCATTCCCGGCTGGGATTCGTAAGCAAAGAGGGTTTTCTGGCAGAGGTCCAGAGACTTCGGGACCTTGGATTTGAGAGGATTACACTCAAGACCGGCGCATATTCCATGGTAGAACTGGCTATGGCGCTGCGGTATGGAGCCGAAGCGGAACTCGATCTTATTACAATTGATGGGGCTCCGGGCGGCACAGGCATGAGTCCTTGGCCGATGATGAACGAATGGGGGATCCCTACATTCTATCTGCAGTGCCTTGCCTATGAATTCTGCGAGCAACTCAGCAAGCGAGGAATCAGAGTTCCTGACATAGCTGTGGCCGGAGGATTCTCCACTGAAGACGGTGTCTTCAAGGCAATTGCTATGGGTAGCCCCTATGTCAAGGCAGTGTGCATGGGCAGAGCATTGATGATTCCTGGTATGGTTGGCAAGAACATTGAAAAATGGTTGAACGAGAACAATCTGCCAAAGACAGTCTCCAAGTATGGGACAAGCAAAGAGGAAATCTTTGTCAACTACGAAGAATTGAAGAAGGAATATGGCAAGGAAACAAAGAATATGCCATTGGGTGCAGTCGGTATTTACACGTTTTCTCACAAGTTCAGAGTGGGCCTGCAGCAGCTCCTGGCTGGCAGCAGAAACTTCAATCTGTCCACTGTTACGCGCAATGATGTTATGGCTCTCACCAGGGAGGCATCTGAGATCTCTGGAATTCCGTATGTGACCGATGCATATCGCGAAGAAGCGGAACGCATTCTGACCGAATAGTACGGTTGACACGAAGGAAGATGGAAAAGAAAAATGGGGAAGATAAGCGAAAATCAGGCAGACGAGGAAAGACCTGAAGAAAGAAGCTTTGCTCGGCTCAAGGCTTGGGTTGGGTACAAATCTGGCGTGAAGGGAGCTTATATGAAATCGGGCGGAATGCTTGGAACACTGTTAGTTGCTGTGTTGGTCCTGTCTTCGATGTTTATGCTTGCTGGTTGTTCTCGCTTGACTGAGACCGCAACCAAGAAAGCAGTGGAAAAAAGTACAGGTGTGTCAGTGGATGAAGAAGAGGGCAAAGTCAAGGTCAGGACCAAAGAAGGTGAGGCGGAACTTGAAGCCGGCGAGAATAAGCTTCCCGACGGATTTCCAGATGATTTCCCCATTTATAAAGGTGCCAAAGTGGCCAGTTCAACCAAGATGACCCTTGATCAAGGCACATCCTACACTGTTCAACTTGAAGCCAAGGAGAGCGTAAGCACAGTTGCCGACTACTATAAGGAGGCTCTCCCTGATGCTGGATACAAAATTGAAGGCACCATGGAAACGGACGGCAATGTCATGTACACGCTGGAAGGCGGAGGGATAGTTCAGGTCATGGATCAGCAGGGCAAAACCAAAATCCAAATCACCCTGATGGAAAAGTAGCGGGGCAGCTGATGCAACTTGCTTTGGAAGGGTAAATGCCTGCGCGTGCACAGCAGAGCGATACCGAGGAGAGCGAGCCAGCTATGAAAAAGATTGACTTCAAGAAAGAACTGAAGCATCTATACAACGCATCCGCAAAAAAAGCTTCAATTGTCGAAGTTCCCAAGATGAATTTCTTGATGATCGACGGAGAAGGAGATCCAAACACGGCCAAAGCATACTCGGATGCAATCGAGGCGCTCTATGCAGTTGCCTATACGCTCAAGTTTATGATCAAAAAAGGGGCAATGGCAATCGACTACGGAGTTATGCCTCTTGAGGGGCTTTGGTGGACCGATCATATGAGCCAGTTCAGTGCAGACAATAAGGATATCTGGAAGTGGACGGCAATGATCATGCAGCCCGAATTGATAACAGAGAAACTGGTCGGAGATGCATCCGACCAGGTCGAAAAGAAGAAGAATCCGCCTGCGCTTGCCAAAATCAGGTTTGAGAAATTCCATGAGGGATTGTCAGCGCAAATAATGCATATCGGTCCCTATTCAGCAGAGGAACCGACTATAACCAGGCTCCACAAGTTCATTGCTGAGCAGGCGTACAAATTCGAGGGAACCGTGCAGAAGCATCACGAGATATACCTTAGCGATCCCCGAAGAGCTGCCCCCGAAAAAATGAAGACCATCATCAGACAACCAGTGACGGGGGTCGGTCCTCCTCAAGGCGCTTGAACTACCTTTAAGTTTTCTTATTTCTAATTTCTAGATCAACAGGCATCAGCGGACCTTTGCTGCTCACTTTATTTAACTGTTGGCGCATCTGCCTATTCGGGGTTTCCCACCTCATTCACACTTCGTGGTGCAACTGAGAACAAGCGACTGCCATCGCCATAACCGACCGGATTATGGATTTCTGGATCTCATCACGCTGTCTAAGGGTTCAATTTCCGATGGCTCTTCAAACAGCGGAATGGTTGGTTTAGTATTCTTTTATAGCTTGCGCATTAGAAAAAGGGACGTCTGCAAATCGCTTTGGCCGCACATTTTCTCGTGCCGCTCGCAGGAGGGGAATCAGTCGTTATGTCCGAAGATCAAGTTGCGAACCAAGCCAATCAACATGGTAATCGGCTGATGCTGGAAAAAAGCCCCTATCTTCGCCAACATGCACACAACCCCGTAGACTGGTACCCTTGGGGCGACGAGGCCTTCCACCGAGCACGTCACCAGAACAGACCGATCTTCTTATCCATCGGGTATTCCACGTGTCATTGGTGTCATGTCATGGAACAGGAGTCTTTTGAAGATCCTCAAGTGGCCCGATTGATGAATTCAGCCTTTGTCAACATCAAAGTAGACCGCGAGGAAAGGCCCGACATTGACGCTGTGTACATGAAAGCGTCTCAAGCTCTAACTGGCAGAGGCGGATGGCCTTTGAACCTTGTTCTGACGCCGGAACAACGACCCTTCTTTGCAACTACCTACATCCCCAAAGATCCTGGATTTGGAGGATCCGGAATGCTTGATCTCATTCCTCGGCTGAGCCAGCTCTGGACGGAGCAGAGGGACCACGTCGAATACTTGGCTTCCCAGGTGTCGCTGGCTATCGAGGAACAACCCATACGGGACGCAACAGCTGAACTTAATAAAGAACTCCTCGAGGCGGGGTACGCCCAGCTGCTGGCAAGATTTGATAAGCAACACGGAGGATTTGGTGGCGCTCCCAAATTCCCAACTCCCCACAACTTGACCTTTCTTTTGCGCTACTGGAAGAGAAACAAAGCTGACAAGGCGCTGGCCATGGTGGAGCAGACACTTGAAGCGATGCGCAGAGGCGGGATATTCGACCACCTTGGATTTGGCTTTCACCGCTATGCGACCGATGCAGAATGGCTGGTCCCACACTTCGAAAAAATGCTCTATGACCAGGCCCTGCTGGCTTTAGCATACACAGAGACCTATCAAGCAACCAAGGCAATCCAATACCAACGTACGGCAGACGAGATCTTCACATATGTTCTGAGGGACATGACATCTCCCCAAGGAGGTTTCTTCACCGCTGAAGATGCTGACAGCGAGGGTGAGGAAGGGAAATTCTACCTTTGGCGCATGGAGGAGCTCGAAGATGTCCTTGACGCGGACCAGTACAAAATCATAACCGGATTCCTTGATCTGAACAAAGATGGCAACTTCACAGCAGATGCAAGCGCAACAAGAACGGGGGCAAACATAATCTATCAACAGAGACGCCTGTCTGAATTTGCTCGCGCCCAAAGACGGTCTGTTGAAGAGATGCAATCACTTTGGGATGGGATCAGAGAGCTACTGCTTGCAGAGCGCAATAAACGGGTCCATCCACTGAAGGACACCAAGATTCTCACCGACTGGAACGGATTGATGATTGCCGCGCTGGCCCGTGCCGGTGCGGTTTTTGACGCACCTCAATATACAAAAGCTGCGGAAAAAGCAGCTGATTTTCTGTTGTCAAACCTTCTTAGCCCAGAGAGCACCCTCTTTCATCGCTACTGCGACGGCGAGGTTGCCATACACGGATTCTTGAACGATTATGCTTTTCTCATATGGGCACAAATCGAGCTCTATGAGGCGACGTTTGCTACCCGCTTTCTGCAAAACGCAGTTCAATTGAGCGAAGACATGATCAGAGGCTTTTGGGATGGAGAGCAGGGCGGATTTAATTTTACGCATCAGGATGCAGAGCAGTTGCCTGCCCGGCTGAAAGATGCCGATGACGGGGCGGTTCCCTCAGGCAATTCGGTGGCCATGTTGGATCTTTTGAGGCTCGGTCATCTGACAGGGAATACATTCTTCTTGGGGAAGGCTCTGCAAACCGGTAATACCTTTGCTCCTATGATGGAGTTATCGCCGCTCGCCTTCACTCAAATGCTTGGAGCAGTGGATCTTGCGATCGGGCCGAGCTATGAGGTAGTGATCACCGGTGACGGCAATGGAAATCAGCTCAGAGAGATGCTGAAAAGCTTGCGCCAGGTTTTTGCCCCTCGGGTCGACGTTCTTTTGCTGAGCAAGGCCCACTCATCCAAGGTTGTCAAACTTGCCCCTTACACTGCAGGATTGACAAGTCAAAAAGACCGGATAACGGCACATGTGTGCTCAAATTTCGACTGCGAAACAAGTACGAACAGCGCTGAGGAACTGCAGAATGCCCTCGAGGATAGGGGGAATTAGTGATCAAGGAAAGGTAAAGAAAACAATGGAAGATCAGGGAAAGACCGGGGAGTACGGAAGAATCCAGCAAAGCTATCGAAGCTAATACACGAGCGCTTCAATCCTCAATATTGCCTTGTTCTCCTGCATCTTCCCTGATGCTGTCTGAACAAAAGGGGTGTTGCACTATGGAAAAAGCTGGGGAAATGGGCTTTATCGGGCTGGGCCGGATGGGTTTGAATATGGTCAGTCGGATACTAGAAAGGAAGAAAGTCGATATAGTTGCCTGGGACCGTTCACCGGAACCACTGCGACAGGTTGTTGAGAAAGGGGCAACCGGAGCCGGTGCGCCTGAAGATATAATGGTTGAGCTGCAGCAGGACAGACGCGTTGTCTGGTTGATGCTGCCTGCCGGTGACGTTACGGAAACCTATTTCCAGACGCTGCTGAAAATGATGGATCCCGGAGATATCATAATTGATGGTGCAAACTCACATTTCAAGGACAGCGTGCGAAGACATAAAGAAGCCAAAGACAAGGGCGTGGGCATGCTGGATGTGGGAGTCAGTGGCGGGATTATTGCCGCAAAAACCGGTTATCCTATGATGATTGGCGGAGAAAAGGAAACCTATGAGTTTTGCCTGCCGGTCTTTGAGAGTCTTGGCGCAGAGGAAGGATGGGATCTGCTGGGAGGTCCTGGTGCCGGTCATTATGTAAAGATGGTTCACAATGCTATTGAGTATGGGATGATGCAGGCTATAGCCGAGGGTTGCGACCTGCTTGAAAACGGCAGCTATCAGCAGCTCGATCTAAAAGACATCGTTCATGTCTGGAACCATGGCACCATTATCAGCTCGTTCTTGATGGAGATGGTTGAGCGCGCTTTGGAGAAGAGCCCTGATTTGGATTATCTCAGACCGTTTGTTGAGGATAGCGGAGGAGACCGATGGGCAACGGAGGAGGCCATTAGCAGGGCGGTGCCTTTTGTGGTAAACAGCTATGCACTTCAAGCCCGGTTTATCTCGCGTGACCAGAATTCAACCGCCTTTCGAATGCTGGCAGCCATAAGGCACGAGTTTGGCGGCCATGAAGTGAAGAAAACATAGACGCTGGATGCTTGATCCTAGATCCAAGACAAAAAATCTAAAACCAGGAGACCAGAAGCCTGTGCATCGTCTGGGATCCAGGATCCAGTATATGGTGTCTTGACTGGTCTTCGTTTAAATGCACGCATCATTAAGGACTTAAGAGGGCATGCATGGCTATGACTATATCCAGCAAGAATAAACAAACACTGGACCAAATGGCGGTAGACATAATCAGCAATTCGACCATGAAGCTGCTGAAAGACCGAGATTGGGTTGTCCTGGCGATTCCCGGCGGAAGAAGTGTGCGTGGAATTTTTCGACACTTGGTGGAGGAACGCAATATTGGCAAGATCCCCTGGCAGAACCTGCAGATATTTATGGCAGATGAAAGACTGGTCCCCATCGACCACAAGGACAGCAATTTCAAGCTGGCCAAGGAGATCTTCTTGGACAAAGCGGTGAGCAGGGGAGTTCTGCCTGAAGAAAATGTTCATCCCTTTATTTTGGATACAAAAAAGGCAGATTTTGGAGTTTTTGACTATGAGCGTGAGCTTAAACAGTATGCGACGGGCTATGACATCGTAGTTCTAAGTGCCGGAGAAGACGGTCACATCGGCGCTCTGTACCCAAATCATCATTCCGTATATGATGAATCCGAGTTCTTTTTGTCAATGACCGACTCACCCAAACCACCCAGAGACAGGATGACGCTCTCCACCAACATGCTGCTCAGGTCTGACACGGCTATTGTGCTCTTTATTGACAAGGCAAAGAAGGGTGCATACCGGGCATTCCTCGACGGTCAATTGGACTATCGGTCATGTCCCGCCAAGCTCGTATTGTCTGTTCATGATTCCTACGTAATCACAAATCTTGGATAAAGGAGCGAGAATGACAGGCCACAACTTATATCGAGGTGAAGTCATCGGTGCGGACGTGGGAGGCACTAACATCACTTTGAGCGTGACCAGGTTTCAAAAGGGAATGCCTGAGGTTGTTTTTTCGGAGCGCCACGAAACAGCCGCCATCGGCCAATTTTCCGATTTGGTGGGTGATTTCCTGAAATCGGCAGGCAAACAAGGTCTCAGACCAAGAAAGGGATGTTTTGCGGTGGCTGGCCATGTCGAACACGCCGATGGGGAACAAAGGGTCACCTTGACCAATGCTGATCTTGTCGTGGATTCTGCCGAGATCAAGGCAAAGACGCAGCTTGAAGATGCCTTGGTCATCAATGATTTTGAGGCAATCTCATACGCAACAAACGTGCTGCAACGGGAGCAGTTCATTACGCTAAACAAGGGTAAGGCCAAGGAAAGGGCAACGCGTGCGGTTATTGGGGCAGGGACTGGGCTTGGAAAAAGCATCCTCCGGTTTCATTCTCGCCTACACACTTATTTGCCCCTTCCCTCCGAGGGTGGTCACGCTGATCTTCCCCTACTTAATAAAGAAGAGATCAAGCTCTCCAATTTCATCAGGGAAAAAGCAGGCATCAGGAAGCAACTATCCTATGAAGACGTTCTATCAGGGAGGGGTCTAGAGCGCCTGTACAAGTATTTGAGTCAGACTGAATTCCCACAACAACCGGCGGCTCTGTCTGCCAAAAGCATCTCACAAACCGCAGTAACCAATCCTTGCAGCAGGGAGACCTTTTTGTGGTTCATCCGGTTCTATGCACGGTGTGCGCGCAATTTTGTCTTGGATTCGTTGGCAATAGGAGGATTGTTTATCGCTGGGGGCATTGCTGCCAAGAATCCAGATTTTTTTGGGCGTTTTATGGAAGAGTTCATCAAAAACGAGACCTATCAAGCCTTGCTGGAGGATGTTCCGGTGCAGCTTATTACGGACTACTATATCAGTCCCGTTGGAGCGGCTTATGCATTGGCGATGCAGATGGAGATAGACTGATAAGGGGGTTCTAGATGTCGCGGGAGAAGTTGGAGAATTGTGCAATTGTGATCTTTGGTGCGACAGGGGATCTCATGAAGCGAAAACTAATTCCCGCATTGTATCAAATGTATAGGGCCGGAACGATCACCGATGAGTCGCCGATCATTGGAATCAGCCGTGAATCAAAGAGCAAGGAAGAGTTTGTTGAACTATTGGAGATTGACAAATTCCTTCCCGAGTGGGATGAAGAAGTTTTGCATCGCTTTCTGAAGCTGATTCATCACTTGGCGCTGGATCTGACCAAAAAGCAAAGCGCTGAGGAATTATACAAACGATATACGGAGCTAAAGGAAAAACACGGCTGCAGCGGCAATAAGCTTTTCTATCTGGCGATCCCGCCCGATCTGTTTGGGAACGTCGTTGAGTTATTGGCCTCCAGCAAGCTGCTGGAGGTGCCCGGCTGGAACCGTGTGGTTTTCGAGAAACCGTTCGGTCATGATCTGAAGTCGGCAATTGAATTAAATCGATTCATAAAGACGGTTTTCAAGGAGGAGGAGATCTATCGAATCGACCACTTCTTGGGGAAAGAACTAGTGCAAAGCATTTTGGTTTTTCGCTTTGGCAACTCCATCTTCGAGCAGATTTGGAACAATCAGTGTATTGATAATGTGCAGATCACCGTGGCCGAGACGGTGGGAGTTGAGCACAGGGGTCGTTATTATGACAAAGCCGGCGCCATACGGGATATTCTTCAAAACCACATCCTACAGGTTTTGTCGACGGTGGCCATGGAAGCGCCCAAATCATGGCATGCGGACAGCATAAGAGATCAGAAGGCAAAGATATTCAGATTACTAAAGCCGATAGATCCCGAAGACTTGGTGATCGGGCAGTATGATACCGGCCGGATCGACGGAGAAGAGGTAGTTTCCTACCGCATGGAGCCGAGCGTGAACCCCGACTCTTCCACTGAGACCTTTGTTGCTGCTAAAATACAGCTAAACAACAAGCGCTGGAGGGGTGTTCCTTTTTATGTAAGGACTGGGAAGAGGCTTGAAGTGCGCTATTCGGAGATCGACTTGATCTTGCGGGAACCCTCCTCCTCTCTTTTTGCCGGAGAACATATGAATCGCCGTCCCAACGTTGTGACCATGAGAATTCAACCGGATGAGGGACTGGTCCTCATATTTAACGCCAAGTACCCAGGCCGCGAGATGCGGCTTCAACCAGTCATAATGGATTTCTGCCATAAATGCGAGTTTCAGATGTATAGTCCGTCGGCATATCAAACACTCATAATGCAGGTCATGATGGGCGATCAGACGTTATTCGCGCGCTGGGATGGGGTTGAGGCAAGCTGGGAGTTTATAGAGCCGCTGTTTGATACAGTGAAAGCGCGCGGTGATAAAGTGCCGCTTTACCCCGCGGGAAGCAAGGGCCCAGCAGAAGCCGATGAACTACTGGCAAAGGATGGACGCAGGTGGATCTTGCCCAAAGAAAGCATAAATGAAAGTCATGAATATGCCAGCTTTTGGGAGGCATGATTGTCATCTGCTGAATAATTGTTTACGATTGGGGAATCGGCTTGTCCAGCCTGTCGGCTCACGGCTTCCAGAAGAGAATCCAGTTGGCTCAGTTGTGCATGCCGAGAATCATTTCGGGCGGATGGAAACCAGAACATTGCGAGACAAAGGATGTACCAGTGAAGAATATCATCATTCCGGCACTAATAGCCGAGTCACCGGAGGAATTGTCAAGCATGATCGAGAAGATGGAGCCTTACTTCGATCTCATGCAACTTGATATTATGGACGGTGGTTTTGTCGGTAATCACTCTCTTGATTTTCCATTTGATCTGCCCGCTGGCACGCAATACGAGGCCCATTTGATGGTGGAGGATCCGGAAGGATGGATTGATAAGAACTGGAAAAAAGTGCATACTATCTTGGCGCACATCGAAACGTGCAAGGATCCATCAAACATAATTGAACGATTAAAAGGAATACGAAAAGTCGGCTTCGCTGTTAATCCTGAGACTCCAGTAGAGACGATCTTCGACTACCTTGATCTAATTGATCAGGTGCAGATCATGACGGTCCATCCGGGACAGTACCGGAGCAAATTCTTGCCCGATGCCTTGAAAAAAGTGCGCAAGCTCAGAGAAAAGAAGCCGGACCTCAACATAGAAGTTGATGGGGGCGTCAATCCTGATACGATCAAGCAGGCTCAAGAAGCGGGAACAAATATGTTTGTGTCGGGTTCGTATATTGTAAAATCAGATGACATTCAGGGGGCGATAAAGACACTGGAAGACATATTGAGAGGTGAGCATGACCGAGATTAGCGATTTACAGTCGATGGCCAACAAGCTCAGAATCCATTCTCTCAAGTCCACAACCGAGGCAGGATCAGGTCATCCGACTTCTTGCTTGTCATGTGCTGAAATAATGAGCTGTCTGTTCTTCAGCGAAATGGGTCCTAATGACGAATTTGTGTTATCCAAAGGCCATGCAGCTCCCATTCTTTGGGCCGCCTATGCAGAGGCAGGATGTATCCCACGGGAAGACCTAATGGACCTTCGCAAGATCGGCAGCGACTTGGAGGGACACCCAACTGCGAGAATGCCTTTGGTCAAAGTCGCCACCGGAAGCCTGGGACAGGGTCTATCAGCGGCTGTTGGAATGGCGCTGGCCAAGGGACGGCTTCGGGACAACGATGGCAGGGTCTATGCATTGTTGGGAGATGGAGAGTGTGCCGAAGGCGCAGTCTGGGAAGCAGCAAGTGTTGCGGACCATTACGGGCTGGACAATCTATGTGCAATAGTTGACGTGAACAGGCTTGGTCAATCCGGTCCGACCATGTACGGCCATGATGTTGGCAGCTATAAGAGACGATTCGAGGCGTTCGGCTGGCGAGCGGTTGCAATTGACGGGCACAGCGTCGAGGAGATCTTGGAAGCTTTTGAACAGGCAAGAAAAGGTCAAAGTCCCTTCGTTATTGTCGCCAAGACGCTCAAAGGAAAAGGGGTATCATTCTTGGAGGACAAGGAAGGATGGCACGGCAAGCCTGTGAGCCGTGACCAATTAGAGAATGCGCTGGATGAGATGGGAGAGGAAGAAATCGAACTAGCAACCAGAATGGAGCGGCCTCGCGGCCACAGCTATGATTATGTTTCCTTTGAGATGACCAAGTATAATCTCGGCGATAAAGTGGCAACCAGAGTAGCATCCGGAAATGCCCTTGTTCGTTTGGGACAAAAGAACCCGAATGTAGTTGTGTTGGACGGGGATGTAAAGAACTCTACTATGACTCAAGATTTCTTCAAGGCTTTCCCCGATCGATCATTCGAATCGTTTATTGCTGAGCAGAATATGGTAGGAATGGCCGCCGGATTCTCAGCCGAAGGTTACCTGCCTTTTGTGGCAACATTCTCCACCTTCCTGACCAGGGCTCACGATTTTATCCGAATGGCCCAATATTCAATGTCCAACATTAAGTTGATCGGCTCGCATTCCGGTGTCAGCATAGGGCAGGACGGCCCTTCCCAAATGGGGCTGGAGGACATACCGATGTTCTTGAGCATGCCCGATGCCGTTGTTCTCTATCCCTGTGACGCTGTTTCAGCCGAGCATCTGGTGAGCGAGATGGCCAGACACAAAGGTATATCCTATCTAAGAACTACCAGAGGTGGAACACCGGTCATCTATGAGAATGGTGAAGAATTTCCGGTCGGGGGGCTAAAGGTCCTGAGGCGCAGTGACAATGATAATGCACTAGTTGTGGCGGCGGGGGTAACGGTTCATGAAGCACTTGGCGCCTATGACGCCCTAAAAGAGGACATGGTGAATATAAGAGTGGTCGATCTTTATTCATTGCAGCCCGTCGATGCTGCGTCCTTGGCCAAAAACGCTAAAGAATGTAGCAACAATGTTGTTGTTGTTGAAGATCATTATTGCGGTGGTCTGGGATCCGTGGTCTCAGCCGCTGTTGACGGAGTGAGACAACTCTGCATCAGAGAGATGCCGAGGTCAGGAAAGCCCGAAGAGCTTAGACATGCGTATGGAATTGACTCATCAGCTGTCGTTCAGGCCATCAGGCAAATCCTGAGCAGTTTATGAAAGGGGTAAAGCTCATGAAGATATTTATCGATTCGGCAAAATTTGATGAGATCGAAGAAGCGTATAGTAGCGGGGCTCTTGACGGTATCACCATCAATCCGTCATTGATCAAGAAAGCAGTGGACGATCTACATGCAAAGGGTGAAGACATACAGATGGGCGACTATATAAAGAAGATCTTGCGAACGGCAAAGGGGACCCCGGTAAGCCTTGAAGTTACTGAGTTCAAGTACCAGGGTATGGTGGAACAGGGGAGGGGACTCTTTGAAATGTTCAATCCCGTCGCGAACAACGTCTACATCAAGATTCCCGTTAATCCTTCTTTTGAAGGGGAACAGGGCAGAGAATTTGAAGGCTTGAAGGCTATTGCCAAGCTGACCAGTGAGGGGATTCCCATCAATTGCACACTGGTATTTACTCCGGAACAGGCTTTGTTGGCCGCCAAGGCGGGCGCCAAGTTTGTCAGCCCTTTTGCGGGCAGGATTGATGACTACATTCGTAAGATGAACGGCATACCGTTTGAAAAGGGCGACTACTTTCCGGCTGAAGGCATTTACAGAAACGATGAGTTGTTGGAGGACAACGGCGTGGTCTCAGGAATCGACTTGGTTCAGCAGATAGTAGAAGTATTTGCAGTCCACGATATAGAAGCCAAGGTTCTGGCCGCAAGCATAAGGAATGCCCGCCAGGCGCGCGAAGCGGCCCTTGCCGGTGCCGACATTGCAACGTTGCCATTCAACGTCATCAAGGAACTATTTGTTCATTACAAGACGCAAGAGGGAATGAAGTCCTTCACAGACGACATCGTCTTGGCATACGCGGATCTGGTCAAGATAAAGGTGGATTGATGGAGTCTGCCGGGTCATGAGGTGCCCACAGTAGTCAGCCCGCATCCCATCACACTAGCGGAAGCCTAGGGTTGTCTGCCGCTGCCCGGAGTTGTTGAATATGCACATTTGGGGACCAATATTTGCCCTCACAACTCCTTTTACGGAGGAGGGAGCCATCTGCTTTGATGCGATGGAGAGGTATCTGGATTTTTTGACTACACGAGGTGTCGGCACTGTTATCGTTAACGGTACGACAGGAGAATTTGCCTCCTTGACGTTTGAACAACGAAAAAAGATCCTTGAATTTTGCAGGACCCACTTCAATGGCGCGATCATCGATCACATAAGCGCATGTTCGATTCCAGACGTCATCCAGCTGCTCCGGCATGGTGAAAAGTTTGCGGATGCATTTCTGCTTCTGCCGCCCTTCTACTTTGCTGATCCACCCTTACCCGGAGTCAAGCAGTTCTTTGAACAAATCCTGAGAGCATGCGATATGCCCCTATTCCTTTACAATTTTCCACGGCATTGTGGAGTGAGGATCGAGCCTCTTATGCTGCAAGAGTTGGGCAGTAAGTACAAATGCCTGCGGGGGATCAAAGATTCGAGCGGGAATCTTGCTAACGCAACCAGCTATAAATCAGCCAACCCCGATTTTCAGGTCTTTGTGGGGTCCGATAAGGCCGTGCTAGAAGTGCTGGATCGAGGTCTGGACGGTTCTGTGACGGGTGGCGGAAATCCTATACCAGAGTGCGTGGTCGGCATTGTTGCTTCGGCCAAAAGCGGTGATAGAAATGAGGCCCAGAGATTGCAGAACATCTTCAACGTCTGGACAGGCTATAGATGCTCAGTTGCATCAAATGAAATCTCAGCAGCAAAAGCTGGGCTCCATTCAAGAATAAGCGGTTTTCCCATCTGGACGCGCCCACCCCTCCTGCATGAGACTGAGCAGAACCTGAAGCTCATATACCACAAACTCAATAAAGAAATCTTGCCTAGGATCAGGGAAAATCAC
This sequence comes from uncultured Actinomycetota bacterium, assembly GCA_964347095.1. Classification (GTDB taxonomy): domain Bacteria; phylum Actinomycetota; class Aquicultoria; order Subteraquimicrobiales; family CAYFXD01; genus CAYFXD01. The sequence goes on from CAYFXD010000144.1 coordinate 49,699, forward strand.
GAACTAATACATGATTCTTGATACAGGGTACCGGATAAAAGCCATGGTCCGAAATCTTGAGTTTTCAAAAATCGAGCATCCAGCATCTATTATCTCAGGTACTCCTCAGGAATTTCGTCGGCTTTGGTGATGGCGATCTTGGTGGCGGTGGGACCCAGCACCTGATAGACAAAAGTGGTTGCTGCTATTATGTTGATGGCCAAAATTCCGATCCTAGCTCCCGCATCGCCATATTGTCGGAAGGTATGAGATGCATCGATGGCAAGACCAATGGCTACCCCTGCCTGTGAGAGCAGTCCAAGTCCAAGATATTTACGAACGGTCTCCGGTGCTTTGGAGAGTACCGAGCCCCAATAGGCACCTGTGGTCTTTCCGAGAACTCTCATGACGAGATAAGCAAGTCCGATCAGACCGATCTGGGGAAGAAGATTTATCTTCAGCCGCGCACCGACCAGAATAAAAAACATCAGAAAAATAGGGGCATTTATTGATGAGATCTGCTCGAACGCAGTCCTGTTATCTCTGGACAGATTTATGAGAATGAAACCCAGAGCCATGTTGGTCAGGATCAGTGACAGGTTGTATAGGTTTGACACTCCTGAGCAGAAAATAATGGCGCCGAGGATCAGAATAAGTATCTGGCCGCTTTCCTTTATGTATCTGAGGGCGTAGTTCAAAGTAACGCCAGCCGCAGCTCCTACTAGAAGTGAGCCTCCGATCTCAGCAAGGGGTGTACCTAATGCAGACGCCACAGAGAATTCTTGGGAGCCCAGAAATACTCTGGCAAGAGAAGAGGCAAACGCATAAATGATCAGGGCTGCCGCGTCGTCGAGTCCGACGACACCAAAGAGAGTTGTCGTCAGGGGTCCCTGCGAACGGTATTGCCACAACACATCCACGGTAGCAGCAGGCGCTGTGGCTGAGGCCAGTGCCCCAAAGATCAAAGCAAGTGCAAAGTGCGCGGTCAAGGCGTAAATGGAGAGAAAGACCAAAAGGAAGGCAGCGAGGGATTCAAACGCCGTTATGA
>CAYFXD010000145.1:0-9374 GCA_964347095.1 uncultured Actinomycetota bacterium
GTGGGAGAACTTGGCCTCATCGGGGAGATAATCAGGCTGGACGAGGATGAAGCGGTTGTCCAGGTTTATGAGGATACATCGGGTCTTAAGATCGGAGAAAAGGTCATATCAACCGAAGAGCCACTCTTGATGGAGCTGGGACCGGGGCTGTTGTCATCCATATATGACGGAGTACAACGACGGTTACCGGATCTTGCCGACGAGTTCGGAGAATATATCCCCCGAGGAATCACATCGGCGGCATTGCGTCGCGATAAGAAATGGCAATTTGAACCCAGGGTCAAGGTTGGACAGAAGCTAGATGGTGGGGACGTCGTCGGCATAGTCATGGAGACTGAGAACTTGGAACACCGGATCATGGTCCCCCCCAACATGAGTGGGAAGGTCACCAAGGTAGAAAATGGAGAATTCACTGTAGATGATCCGATAGCTGTTCTGGACGGCGAAAAGAACGTCTACATGAGGCAGATTTGGCCGGCAAGACAGGCAAGGCCCTACAAACAAAAGCTGGACCCCGAAGTCCCATTCATAACCGGGATGCGCGTCTTGGACACGTTTTTCCCTATTGCCCAGGGTGGCAATGCCATTATCCCTGGAGGATTTGGTACGGGAAAGACCGTCACCGAGCAGTCCCTGGCAAAATGGGCGGATGCCGACATAATTGTCTATGTGGGATGCGGCGAACGAGGTAATGAGATGACCGAGGTCCTGGTAGAATTCCCTGACCTTATTGACCCTCGTACCAACGTACCATTAATGCAAAGAACCGTTCTGGTTGCAAATACCTCCAATATGCCCGTGGCAGCCCGTGAGGCGTCCATATATACGGGAATCACGCTTGCCGAATATTATCGAGATATGGGGTATAACGTCGCCATGATGGCCGATTCCACATCGCGCTGGGGTGAGGCTTTGCGTGAAGTATCCGGCCGCTTGGAGGAGATGCCCGGAGAAGAGGGCTACCCCGCGTATCTTGCAACTAGGCTTGCAAACTTCTACGAGCGAAGTGGTCGAGTCGTGTGTCTAGGTCGGGAAGACAAGGTCGGCTCAATAACGGTGGTTGGCGCTGTGTCGCCACCGGGTGGAGATTTTTCCGAGCCCATGACCCAAAATTCCCTTCGAATCACCGGAGCATTCTGGGCCCTGGACACTGATTTGGCACACAGACGACATTTTCCAGCTATAAGCTGGATAAAGAGCTATACATTGTATCTCGATCAGATCGAGGAGTGGTACTCCCAAGAGGTGGGATTTGATTGGAAGCAACTTAGAGATAGAGCGGTTTTCCTTTTGCAGAAGGAAGCCGAGCTTCAGGAAATCGTGCAGTTGGTTGGGCCTGATGCTCTTCCTGAATCAGAGAAGGTTATCTTGGAAGTAACCAGGATGATAAGGGAAGATTATCTACAACAATTTGCTTTCCATGAAATCGATGCATTTTGTCCACCCAAGAAGCAGTACCTGATGCTCAAGGCAATTTTGGCATTCTATGGCGCCACTGTTGCGGCTCTGGAGCGGGGAGTAACTCTGAGCCAAATCACTGAACTTCCAATAAAGGAAGAAGTCGCTAGGATGAAAGAGATTCCGAATGAGGAAGCTGAGCCCAAAATTAACGATTTAGCCCAGCGAGTTGAAAAGGAAATAGTTTCACTGGAGGTTGCGTAATGGATGATTCGGTTGCTGAAGCTGCGGCTTCATTATTAAGTGTAAATTACCAGACCATCAACTATGTGACCGGTCCTCTGGTCTTTGTGCAGAATGTTCAGGGCGTATCCTATGGCGAGATGGTTGAGATCATTTCTCCCAATGGAGAAACCAGGAACGGGCAAGTGCTGGAAGTTTCAGGGGATGTCGCTGTGGTCCAAGTTTTTGAAGGCACCCAAGGAATTGATGCTGACAAGACAGTAGTAAGGTTCAAAGAGGAAGTGGCCAAGATCGATGTCTCGGCGGAAGTCCTCGGCCGCGTGCTGAACGGACTGGGCAGTCCTATTGACGGGGGACCTCAGCTGTTACCTGAAGCCCGCTTGGATATCATGGGGTCGCCCATCAATCCTTTCTCTCGGGCCGAGCCCAAGGACTTTATCCAGACCGGTGTATCCAGCATTGACGGGCTGAATACACTGGTTAGAGGCCAAAAACTGCCTATTTTCTCCGGTGCTGGCTTACCTGCCAATGAATTAATTGCCCAGATTGTGCGGCAGGCAACGGTAAAGAGCGGCGAAGAGTTTGCCATCGTGTTCGGGGCCATGGGCATCACGCACAGAGAAGCTGCATTCTTTGAGCACAGCTTCAGCCGCACCGGCGCACTTGAGAAAGTTGCATTCTTTCTCAATCTTGCTGATGATCCAACGATTGAGAGGATAGTAACGCCGCGCTGCGCTCTGACTACGGCTGAGTTTCTGGCGTTTGAACACGACATGCAGGTGTTGGTGATTTTGACTGATATGACCAACTACTGCGAAGCGCTGCGCGAGATATCCACCGCACGTGAGGAGGTACCGGGACGGCGGGGGTATCCTGGTTACATGTATACGGACTTGGCCACCATTTATGAAAGAGCGGGACGAGTGAAGGGAAAGAAGGGCTCGATCACCCAGCTGGTAATTCTGACCATGCCTGATGATGACATGACCCACCCCATCCCTGATTTGACCGGCTATATTACAGAGGGACAGATCGTGTTGAGCCGCCAGATGCATAGAAGAGGGCTGTTCCCCCCGATCGATGTATTGCCATGCCTGTCCCGCCTAATGAATGCCGGTATCGGTGAAGGAAAGACCAGAGATGACCACCGTGGTGTTGCCAATCAGCTGTATGCCGCATACGCTCAGGGTCGTGATCTCAGAAGGCTGGTTGCCATCGTTGGCGAGGAGGCTCTTTCAGAGTTGGACAGAAAGTACTTGAAGTTTGCGGATGATTTCGAAGACAATTTTGTGTCTCAAGGAGACGAGGACCGTACCATCGAGCGCACTTTGGAAATTGGATGGGAGCTGCTAAGCGTACTGCCTCCAGAACAGCTCAAGCAGGTCAAGAAAGATCATATAGACAAGTACCTACCGAAATAGGGGCAAAGGTCACGGTTAGGATGCCCTTTTCATTCAAACGGTTAGCGGTGTGCGTGAATCGCACACCGAAAACCGATCACCGCGAAATCTAGCAGATTGCCGCAAATCGGCATGGCGCGTCGGTCGACATTGGACTCAAGGAGAACGCTGTAGATGGAACAAGTTAGTCCTACAAGGATGATGCTGCTTCAGAAAAAAGCTCAAATTCAACTTGCTGAGCAGGGCAAGGAATTGCTCAAGCAGAAACGCGACGCTCTGCTTATTGAGTTTATGTCCGTCATTGATGAGACACTCAGGCTGAGCGCTTTGTTGGAGAAGGCTACAGCAAACGCACAGTATTCCCTGGCAGTGGCGGAGGCGGTTGATGGTGCGGTTTTGGTGAAGTCGGCTTCTTTTGCGACAAGCGGGGAAGTGACTATTGATATCAGCGGAAGCCACATCATGGGAATCCCAATACCGGTTGTGAAGAAGAAAAAGAGTCACATTCGCTCAGCTCTGAGTCGCGGCTATAATTTGGCTGGGGTCAGCAGCAGGATCGACGAGACCGCTGAGAATTTCGAAAAGATTGTGGATGTGCTAATTGACAGTGCTGATATCGAGACCAGGCTTAAGCGCCTGGGTGAGGAGATACAAAAGACGAATCGAAGAGTGAATGCTCTGGAGCATGTGGTTGTTCCTGACCTCAAAGAGCAGGTTGCCTACATCAAGATGACCTTGGAGGAAAGAGCTCGCGAGGACCTTTTCCGTCTCAAAAAGGTGAAGAAGTCACTCGAGAAGAAAAAGGCAGAAAAAGTGTAGGTAATATCAGGAATTCGGATCAGCTTACAGTTATTGGAAAGACCCCCAACACACTATCCTCCATTTGCCTCGTTGAAATAGCCACGGCTATTTTGGGCTTTTCATTCTGCAATCTGCAATTTGAATTTTGCCCGCCTGCTTAAGCCTGGGATGCCGTCAGGCACCCAGCTGCCAACGCCTAGACGCGATAGCCAATGCGGGCAGGGTGGAGGGCAGGCGCCCTGTACTTGACGATCTATTCTTCCTCTACTAGTTCCTTCAAGATCCTATGTATTTGATTCAGTCCTACTGAACCGATCTTCTTGTGAGCCATTATCTCTTTGGCGATGTCGATGATCCCATAGATGTCGGGTAGATTCAGCTCACTAAAAGCAATGCCTTCCCACTCATCGCGGGCAATAAACGCCCACATGTCTCCAAGTACCCACTCCAAGATTTCAATATCTTCGCTGACCAGACCGGCCCAATCATCGCCAAGCTTGAACCGAATCTTTTCTATAGCGCGCTCAACTGCTTTTTGTTTTCTCAATTGAAATGACCGCATTCCAATTTCTTCATCGGATACGTCAGGTTTTTTCATAGACCGTCCTCCTCATCGCTGATTGTCCTAACGATTTTAACATGAGACAGCAGTTAAGGACAGGGAGAGATGACAAGTATTAGCGGGTGTTGCATCTCAAAAATGCCTGCTAGTTGCGGCGGAGTCTATCATGCAGAGGAATATGTTATCAAAGAAATGCCCAATGCCTAATGAATGCCCAATGACTGAATGACCAACTCTGAACGCAACGGTTATCAGTCTTTCTTTGATATGGCCGAATCATTCGTCATCATTGGTCATCCTTCGGCGGTGCTGGTTCTCCCCGCTATCGTTATATTTGGTCATTTTCTGATAAAATAGCTGGCGGGATATTTAGCAAACATCGTCATCTGTGATAGTATCAACAGAAGCAGAACACGGAGGTGAAGGTATGTTCGATGACGACAAGATGATGAAGTACTTCAAGGACGGGGATGCAATAGTCAAAGAAGGCGAACATGGCTCGGAGATGTTCGTAATCTCGATTGGCAAGGTGGCTATCACCAAAGAAAGCGAAGGTGTGACCACAGAGCTAGCTACTCTTGGCGAAGGAGATATCTTTGGTGAGATGGCCCTGGTGGAGTCCAGACCTCGCTCGGCAACAGCGAAGGCTGTCGGAGACGTCAAAGTCAGAGTTTTGGATAGAGGTTCGTTTAAGGTCTTGCTCGGCTCCAGCCCCAAGATCGCAATGCTCGTCTTTGACAGACTGTGTCAGCGTCTCAGGGCGGTGGATGACGAACTACAGCAGTGCATGGTCAAAGATGCGCGAGTGCACACCGCGCTTAACCATATCACCCTCAGACGGGGCATGGTTTAGGAACCCGATGCAGGACCGGCTCTATCGAGCCTAGGTGACCAGCCGGAAAAGCCAGTTAGGCGAGGAGTGACTGGGCATTCGGTTCTCAGTAATCAGTCGTCAATCCTGTTTGGTCCTACCGAATTTTGAAACATGAATGGACTAAGATAAATGGACTATATCATTTTAATCTGGATCATTATCATACTTACGTCGCTGATTCCTCAGCTTCAGCGCAAGAGAATGGAATTAACGAGGTTGCAATTGATCCGGTCTTTAGAGCGCAAGCGGAAATCGCGCGTGATTACGATGATCCATCGCCAGGAAACTCTAAGCTTCTTGGGGATTCCATTGGCGCGATTCATTGACATCGAGGACTCGGAAAAGATATTGCGCGCTATCAGGCTGACACCCGATAGTATGCCTATTGATCTGGTTCTGCATACACCGGGAGGAATTGTTCTCGCCTCGGAACAAATTGCCTGCGCCCTCAAAAGGCACCCCGCCAAGGTTAGTGTTCTGATACCCCATTATGCCATGTCGGGCGGCACGTTGATAGCCTTGGCTGCGGATGAGATAGTGCTTGATTCCAATGCTGTCTTGGGTCCGGTCGATCCCCAATTGAGCATGGGGTGGCAGAGTCAGTTCCCAGCCGTTTCCATCTTGGCGGCTCTAAAAGAACCAAACCCTAATCGGGATGATCAGACTCTTATTCTTGGCGATGTTGCAGCAAAAGCCATCCGGCAGGTAAATGCGGTAGTATTTAACCTTCTGGAAGGCAAAATGGAAACCGCGAAAGCGAAGAAGTTGGCCAGGCTTCTAAGTGAGGGGCACTGGACCCATGATTATCCGATCACCGTTGATGAATTAAAACGGTTGGATTTGCCTATTAAGGAGAAGCTGCCGCAGGAGATCTACCGCTTGATGAATCTATATCCGCAACCTCCACAAAGACGGCCATCCGTGGAGTTCATACCAACACCGTATCCAGCGCCCTCGACTCCCAAAGAGCGCCGGGACAGACGACAAATGCCTTTATAGAACGGTTAAATGCCCAATAACGAATGTCTGATGTGCCCCATGCCCAAATGACCAATTCCGAACGCAGTGCTTCTTCGTCATCCGGGCTTTGTCATTCGTCATTGGCGGTCCTTCCATGACGACACTTTTGAGCTTGGCAAATAAGAATTTTGACGTATTGGCGCTGCTTAATCAGACACGCAGGTCTGATGGCGGCGGTGGAAAACTGCAAGCTTTGTTTGTATACTGATTCTTATTCCGTTGTCCTGTCGGAATCATTTGAGATTGGAGTTGATTAAGTGGTGTCTAATGGACAGACAATCGACAAGATTAATGAGAAACTCAAGGCGAATGAAGCTGTTGTCGTGACAGCTGATGAGTTCAAACAAATGGTGCGAAAAGGCGAAGCGGTGGAGGACGTTGACGTGGTCACAACAGCAACAATGGGTATCATGTCAGGCACGGCTGGGCTTTTCTGTATCCCGTTTGCTGAACGAGGAGAATACGAAAAGGCAAAAAAGGCCTGGATAAACGGGGTCCCGGCTTATCCCGGTCCCTGTCCCAATGAAAGGCTTGGTATAGTTGATCTGATCCTTTATGGGACTGATCACGCTAGTCACAGCTATGGTGGCGGCCATGTTCTGCAGGAGATCGTTGCTGGCAATGAAATTACTTTGGAGATCGAGACCAAGGAAGGGAAGCGTGTTGAGACCTCATTCACGCTCGATCAGCTTGATTTTGCTCGTCTGCTTGGGACCAGGATCTGTTTCAAGAACTACATGGCCTTTGTAAATTCTTCTGATGATGCGGTTGATACGATTTTTTCAGTTAATCCTCTTAAAGGGAGATTAAGCGAGGCGACTGTGTGCGGTTGCGGCGAGCTTAATCCGCTGCAAAACGATCCGGAACTGAGAACGATCGGCATTGGGACCCGGATCTTGGTAAACGGCGCAGTCGGCCACATTGCCGGAAGTGGCACTAGGGGTAGCGCCAAGAAGCCAAATATCTCTGTGGTAGCGGATCTGAAAGGTATGGATCCCTGGTTCATGGGAGGCTTTGGCACGGCAGCTGGTCCAGAATGCCTCACCTCGATTGCCATTCCCATTCCGGTGCTAAACGCCCAGGTGTTGGAGGATCTGAAAGTATTGGATGAAGATATTCCTCTGCCCATCGCCGAAATCCATTCCAGAGAACCTTTTGCAGAAACCACATATGCCCAGGTCTGGCAGAATACGAGTTTGTCAATCAAGTTTGATCCTTCCAAGTGTACTAAGCTTCGCGCAGTACAGGAGCCTTGCACGGTAGAAGAACGCTGCCCCTTGGATGCGTTTTCGCGTGCCGAAGGGATTAAGGCAGACCTCTGCTTCCACTGCGGAGCTTGTGTATATCACTTATGCGACCAACAGGCTTTCTCGGCGACCTTTGGATCGCTCAGTTTTGACAGCGCGGAGGTTCCCATAGTCTTAAGGCAATCCGACAAGCTGAAAGCACTGGCTTTGGCAAAAGTGCTGAAGCAGAGAATACTAAAAAGAGAATTTGTACTGACTGAAAAAGTTGGGGAGATCACCTTCTGAGTGCTGAGTGAGCAGGAGTATGCCGCAAACGCCCCTTCTTCAGCTGCAATTCCGCTTGCATTGACAGCGTCAGGGTCATTCTTGGCAATGTGGGGTGATCAAGGATTGGGCGGGATTTCTAGATGCGTATGGGAAGTAAAAGAATGAAAAACGTCCCCTCCGATGGAAATTCAGTAGATTGGATTATTGAGGCAGGAATTAAGGGAGGAAAGGCTTGGGATTAATAGAATTTATACACGGACAGAGGCGAGGAAGAAAGAGGCAGGCAAAACCAAACAGGCGAGTATATTCCGAAGATTTAACCACTGAGACTATAAGGAGTATATATGGCCGCAAAGGAACCCCAGCACAAGGGGCAGGAAGCGAAGGAGCAACTGCAAGAGAGCGATGCACACGCAAACGCTACATCTACGGAGGGGAAAGAGAAAGACTCAGGAACGCAACTTGATGAAGTAGAGGATGAAGAATTAGATAAGCTAAAGTCACTACTGGATTCAAAAACTATAACCTCCTCGAAGATCAATACCGACCTTGCATCTGAGGGATCGTCGTCCAAATCTTCTCAAAGGATTGAATTGAAAGGCGCTGAACAAAAGAAATGGGCCTCGACGGTCTTGTCTGGGATGTTAACCCTCCTCGTGATAAGCGCAATAGTCGGATTGGTGTTTGGCGGTGGCTATTTACTGGGCGCCAAGAAAGGATCGTTCTTTAGTCTTTCGGGATTCGGGAAGTCCAATCAAAAGGTTGCGGACCAAAAGAAAAAGCAATCTGAAAAGCAAGAAAACGTTGTGCAGCTTGACAAAGCGGCCGTCAAGATCGATGTCCTGAACGGGAATGGGATCAGCGGAGAGTCCGCACTTGTCGCAGAGCATCTGAAAAAATGCGGCTGGACTGTCCAAGGCATCGCCAATGCTGACAATCACGACTACGCCCAGACCATCATCCGCTTCAAACCCGGCTTTGAGGATGCAGTGAAATTGGCGGGCACAGATATTTCTTCCTTCTATCCCTATACTGCCAAACCTGATCTGGGCGCAGACTCTCAGGTGAGCTTGATTATTATTCTAGGCAAAGATAGAAAGGTCACAAAAAGTACTATCCGGGTCCTTAACGGAAATGGGCAGAAAGGTGCAGCAGGACAGGTTGCGGAAACCCTAAAGAAGGCTGGTTTCAAAGTCAAGGAAGTGACCAATGCTGATAGATCTGATTATCCGGACTCCGTAATCAGTTACAAACCAGGTCAGAAGGAAGCCGCTGAGAAAATTGCACAACTGGTCGGAGACCAGACCGAACTAAATCTCAAAGAAGATGCTGCACTCGATAGAGACATTGTCATTCTCCTGGGCTTAAAATAAACAACTGGGAAGCCGAGAAATTGGCCCCCCACCACCTTAACTCTTGCACAACCATGCTCGACGAGCTGCAGATTATCTTACTGAGTTGACTTTGCTGGCTACGAGATCAATTGCCAGATCGATCTCCTCGGCTGTATTGGTCTTCCCCAGAGAGAATCTGACAGTCCCAAATCCCCATTCTTCCAGTAT
>CAYFXD010000146.1:0-8029 GCA_964347095.1 uncultured Actinomycetota bacterium
TATCTTTTTTCTTCTTCGTGACCGTTCAGAAGGAGTTAATCCTTTGGCTACCTCTTCGGGTACATCTCTGGAGTCTTTATCAACTCCGGGAACTCCATTCGCGTCTTGGTTATTGAAATTCCTTGCCAATTGTTCACCTCGCAAAAACTGGATCCTTGATACTTGATTCTAGATACTAGATACAACATCAATTGAATTATGCGAACTCATTATGAGCCTTCCTCACTGTCTCCAGGAAGTTGTGCAGTTTTCTGCCCAAGACCATACTTTTCAAGAAAGTAATTACACGTACTCATGTCTAGCGAACCCGTCTTGCCAAGCAACTCCATGTGAACCAGAGTCTCATCACAAGACGATAAAGCATAGACAATATATCTTATAAATTCCTGCTTATAGCATCTTCAACCATAGCCCCCGCGATGGTAGCCGAAATCGACTTTGAGGACCTTCGTATCTGCCGCCCTTCTTCAAGCTCTTCGAACCTGGGGAGTGAGAGAGTCATCTTGTGGACTTCGATGGCCAATTCCAGGGACATTTGACATATTTCCAAATCCCGATAGCTTTTTTTCTGCAAACCTGCATCTTCTACTGGAACAGCTTCTTGCACTTTGGTTTCCTATCCAGCATCTAGAATCAAGTATCCTGTATCCGGTTTTACTTCAGTCTATCCAGTGCCTGCTTGGCCCCCTTGAAATCTGGAGCTATTCTTAGGACCTGTTTGTACTCAGCAATAGCGTTCTTCTTGTCGCCTTTCTTCTCATAAGCTTGAGCCAATCCATAGTGGCCGTCTGCAAACTTTGGATCAAACTTCAACGCCTCCTGGAACTTCAATATCGCTTCATCGTATGAACCCTTGGACAGATATATGCGGCCCATCAAGAAGTGGTTGTCAGAGTTGGCCCGTCCTATCTCAGTTGCTTTTGCGGCGTACCCAAGTGCTTCGCTGTGCTTTTTCTTCTTCCAATAGATCACTGCCAGATCGAAGTAGGCTTCTTCTAAATATTTGTTCTCCAGCATATAGCCTGAGCTGCCAAACATGCTTACTTCTTTTTGAAAGTACTTCTCGGCGTTCTTATAATCCTCTTTCTTTAGGTAGGCAATGCCCATGTTAACGATCGCGCCTTGGTGTTCTTCGTTTATCTTCAAGGCTTCTTTTAGCTGCTTAATTGCCTCATCATAATTGCCTTCGGTGATATAGGCTTGAGCCAGACTGACGCGGGCTTCCACATCCAGAGGATTCTTGCGCACCTTTGCCTCATATTGCCGGCTAATACTGCTGACCTTGGCGGTTACATCCATCTGTCTCTGGTTATAAAAATAATAGCCGCCGTATGTCCCAGCAGCGCCCAATATCAAAACAATAATCAGCGTTATCGATCGATTAAGGAATTTTTCCGACAAGATTGGTCCCCTGGCAGATCGCGTCTTTGTCATGCCTATATCCTCCCGCTTTATGCTCTTGGCATAGCTTCTTGTAGAGATCCTACCCTCAGCTCATCTCGGCTACTGGCTCAGCTGCCGAGATCCAGCCTGTTTCGTCCCTTATAATGCTTGGATAATCCATTCAATTAAGGCATCCTGAGAATCAGAGTGGAAAAAAAATGCAAGGACCTACCTACGATTCGAGATAAGAAAGATCTAGTTTAAGGTTTTGTGAAAAGGATGCTTTGCAGCTTTTTTGCAGTCTACTAGTACGCAGACATTGATTTGATATTATAAATTATAAGTCATAATAATCAAAATGGCGAGCGGACTGGCGTTTGGCCAGGTTGACCCTGGTGACACCGCATGCACAATTCACCGCTGTTTACGTCCCATTTTGCAATAGGCTTTCCCAATCTCATCTTTCCATGACACATCTTGCACAAATCGAAGCTGAAGCACCCGACGCCTTTCGTCTGCTCCTTATCGTGACAGACTCCGCACTTATACGGTTTTGTTTGTGTAAGCTCAAAGTGTGCTTTGTGAACAGCAAGGGATTTCTTTTGTATGTCAAATAGGCTCTTTAAGTAGTCGGGGTGACATTTAATGCAGTTCCTCTGAACTAACAGACCTCCCCCCACACCAGCGTGGTGGCAATCTGAACAGTATTCATCCCTTTTGTGACACATCGTGCAATTTGCCATCGCCTCGGCTGGTGCATCTCGGTGCACCTCGACCCAAGTCTGATCGTGAGGCAGAGTTGTCTTGTGGCAATCATCGCAATACTTCTGAGCATGACAGATGTTGCAGCCTGCTGTTCCTTCTTCCTGTTTTCCGTGCTCACCTTGCCACATCTGCTTCTCTTCATGATTAGCCGACATTATGCCTTCGTCTGAATGACATGTTTGGCAAAACGGTCGCCGATGGCACATCAAACAATACTTCATGTCCTTGAGCGCCCACTCGGGATGCGTCTTGTCTACAAACTCATTGGTATGATTCGCCGGCTTGAGGTTAAAGTCCGTTGGATGGCACAGACTACATTCTTCTCCAGCTACTAATCCTTTTTCTGCATGTCGCAGACTGTGGCAGTCATAACATATATCCATGGTCGGCTTGACTATTGATCCATCCGCTTGATGCGCAAAGACCACATGGCACGCCTTGCAGGCAAAACCTCTTTTTAGGTGGGCCGGATGATTGAAGATAAGACCCGGATTTTCCCAGGCATCTAGACTGTCATGACAGCGCCCGCATTTGGACATGGTGGTAGGTTTGGAAATTTCAAGCGTGTATTTTGAGGGTGGTGCAGCATTTGAGCTGGGAGAGAAATCTATTGATCCACTAAAAACTACCAATGCCAAGACCAGTGTCGAAAACACAGCAAGAGCTGCTATGACTGCGGCTTTCGACCTAAACACTTGAAAAACTCCTGTTTCGCATATCTACTTTCAGGTCGTACTCCGATTACCCGTCATTGTGCTCGTGCAGCACTTCATGCATAGTCATTGTTGGCCGCCACTATGCGCACGGCATCCTAATTGTGCCATGTTTTTGGCCATGCGTCGATGGCCCACTCAGCCTCTAATCGTGCCGCACTTGCCCACTATAATTCCAAGACCTGTATGCGCCAGAACAAATTGTAAGAGTTCATCAACGTTACGAAATGTGTGCGTGCATCAACTCTGTGATCGTCTTGTAGTGGTTCCTCAGTGGATCGTATTCTGCAGTTTTTCGACGCGCCTTGGAATAATTCAAGATCTTGCTCGTTCCTTCTTGCTTCTTTTCTAATTTTACCAAGAATGTTCCCATCCTACCACCTGCACTTGGAGAACAGACCCCTGGAGCGGACAATAGGCACTTGATTGGGGACTGGATGACCAATGCTTCCATTAGCCGTGGTTCATTCTGTTTCTTGGAAGAGACGATGAGCGATAAGCGACTTTTTTGAAAACACGATCAGCGATGAGCGACTTGCGATTAGCGACTCAATTCTTGTCATTGCGAGGGTCGGCTATTTCGACCCGTGGCAATCTGTTTGTCGAAAAGACGATTTGCGATTAGCGATAAACCAAATGCAATGAGGGTGTGCGACAGGCGAAGTGCCCTGGAACTGAAGATCGTTTGGCCATCGTTTAAGAAGAATGGCTGGCGTTTCGTTTTGGGTTTTCAATTTGCACTTTGCACTTTGCATTTTGCACTGACAACTCCGTTGCTTGGCCTTCGGCTCGCAACGACACGTAAGAAGCCATGCGAAATCCATAAGAGAGACTATCTAGATCAATAGACAACGCAAAGAGAAGGTATAGAGAACAGAGATAAAGGGTTGCTTACGGAGCTTTTCCGTGGCAGAAATAGCATAGGTCTTCGCCATACCACTTGGCGATCAGTTTGCCGTCTTTTCGTTTGCCGTGGCATTGAAAACAGACCTCGAATGGGAAGCAGCCTGTTCCCTTAGGAAACTGAGCGAGCAAGTCGTGACACTTCCCACAATTGTATGGCTCGGTTTGAGTCAAGTGGAAGTGAGCCTTGTGGATCTTGAAGCCCTTGTTTGTGATAGTAACGAAGGGTGCCTTGTACTCTTCATGACAACTATCGCAGTTTTCCTGGAGCAGGAGATTGTTTTCAAACTTGTGATGGCAGTCTTGGCAATAGCTCCTGTCCTTGTGGCAAATATTGCAGTCGTCTTTCAATTTATCAAATTGTACTTGGGTGATCCCCTGAAAATCTCCACTGTGCTCCCCAGCCCATAGGATCGGATGAGGCATCGCAGTTTCGTGGCATTCAGTGCAAAATGCGTCGTTATGGCAGACGCTGCATGTGCTCAGTCCTTCCGGGGTCTGTTTCCCGTGCGCCTGTTCCCAGGCTGGAGACTTATGAGGCTCGGTTTTCACATCGTTTGAGGTGTGGCAGGACGCGCAGAAAGACTTCCTTTCATGACACATCACACAGTACTTCAGATTAGCCTTGGCTTGTTCTTTGTGTTTTGAGGCAACAAACTCGTCGGTGTGATTTGCCGGCTTCAAATTGAAATCAGAAGGATGACAAAAACTGCAATCTTCACTTGCCACAACCACATTCTGATTGATCTTAGTGTTTACGTGTCTCAGACTATGACATTCATAGCACACATCCATTGGTGGTTTTACGATCTTTCCACCAGGCTGGTGCGCAAAAAGCGTGTGGCAAGCCTTGCACTCGAATCCTCGCTTTAGGTGTACGGGATGATTAAAGATCAAACCGGGATTCTTCCAAGCATCAAGATTCTTGTGGCAGGGGGTGCACTTGGATAGATACACAGGGCCTGTAAGCTCCAAAACCGTGGGATCAGGAGGAGCCTGGGCTTTGGCCACAAACACCTGCTCGGAGAGTATTGCGACCGCTACAGCAGCTGCGGCAATTAATAAACATATTAAGATAGTCAGCCTATATTTGCCCCGCAGGAATGTCACCTCTTGCAACCTCCAAAAACCGCAAACTTCCTCGATTTTCCGTCATTAAAGGGACCGTTGCTGGGATGTGGTAGTATTCGCTTGAATCAGCGTCAGGATATCGCGAGGGGGGTTCGGTTTGCACAAAGCTACATGCAACTCATCAGCTGGCTGAAATCACAGCCGCCGGTCGGCCACCTAGCCCTACCTAATGCCCTATCCCATTTAACAGCGTCGCGTCTGACCTTTGGGGCTGTCGATACATTGATCGATCAATTCGGTTAAAGCTTTTGATCAGCTGATAATCCCCTTCACAAAATCTACAACTAGGTATATGTAATACATCGCAATATTCTCTTTTCGCACCTCAGTGCTGCCATGTATCAGTTTCCCATACTCGGCAAATGTGTTCGATGAATCAGGATGACATTTCTCGCATGTCTTAGCTAGATTAGTCTTACTGCCGGCAGTAAGTTTCGCACTCGAAACAGCTGAGTTGTCATCATTTTTGGGAAGGACCTTGTGAGTGCTGTGGCAATCCCAGCACGTTGGAGCATCTGACGCGCCTGCTTTATATGCTCTTCCATGATAGTAGTCGTTGTACGTTTCATACGTGTCTTCATGACACTCACTTGTACCGCACATTTGTTCCGAAGAGGCCCTGATTGCCAGTAGTCCATCTTGCGTCTTCTGACTAGTCATTGTGTGGCCGCCGTGGCAATCGGAACAAGTTGCTCCAACTTTTTCGTCGCCTGACAATGCCAACCGTCCATGAATGCTCTGTCGGTAGTCATCATACTCAGCAACGTGGCAATTCTTACATGCGAGCCCTGCAGTCTTTTTCCAATCTTGAGGATGCTCTTTCTCAGGCTCATACCCAAAGCCCACATGGCAATGCAGGCAATCAAGATCTTTGTGAACAGATGCTCTGAGAGCCGAAAGATTTACATAGAAGGAAATTGGCTTGCCGTTTTCCATCTTCACCAGATTCTTGTCACCATGGCAGGTTTGGCATCCCGAGCGACCTGGATCGCCTATTGCAAAAACAGTCAGCTCTTGAGCTGTTGCGGGTTGCTTCGGTTCCGGAATCTTCACTTTGCTCGGATCCGTTAGATCCAATGCTTTATTGCGCGCCGGCGTTACTGTAAATGGCGCCAGCAACAAGGCAAGCACAGCCAAGGGCAAGACTATTTTCCGTAGATTCATATGGATTCACTTCCATCCTCAAGGTTTGTCTAAAAAGTCGATTCTAGATTCTCGATTCAAGTACTAGATCCAAACCTGAATGCTGGATTCTTCTCTCTCCGATACGCCCCTGACATGTTTGGTGTTTTGTCTAGTATCCAGTATCCAGGATCCGGGATTCTAAAAGCTCCTAGTGCTCTGCGCCATGCCCTCCGTGAGCTGCATGATGCGCCTCGACATCCTCTTCTGTAAAAGGCCTTATGCCAAAGAAATCCAACAGACCTGGGAAATTCTCCGTAATCGCCAGGTATGCATGGATCAAAGTGGTCATTACCAATAGCGCCGCAGTTACAAAATGGATTACTCGCGCATACGCCGCAGCCGCAGCCACACCACCGACAAACGCACCGATGGGCGCAACGATTACCTGAGGCCAAATCATCGAAAATCCGGTGACCACCATCATAACCATGGGTATCGGCACCATAAGTCCATATGTAAGTCTTTGCATCGGGTTATATTTTCCAAAGGAGGGTTCTTTCTCAACTGGTATCATAAAACCGATGTACTTCATCTGGGTTGGCATAGCCAGGAAGTCTTTTTTGGTGGGCCAGAATTCTTTGGCATCGATTTGATAGGCATAGTAAAAACGGGCGATCAAGTTTATCGTGACCACGTACGCCGCTGCATAGTGAATGTATCTCATTGGGGTTCTGCCTCCGGCGAAAAAAGGAACCCTAATGTACAGACCGGACAAACCCAGTGTGATCATTCCAAGTAAATGAGTTCCATGCAGGATTTTGGGGGCAGCCGGGATAAGATGTGGTGCCGGATGCCAATTTCCGTCGATAAACCTCTCTTGCATTCTTCCTGTCAGAATGTTTCCAATCAAATGCATGACCCAAAACTGTCCAAACGCAGCAGCAACCAGGATGACTGCAAGCAAATCCGCCCACATATTGAGCTGAGAAAGCTCTGTTACCTGAGATAGTATTGCTCCTATCTTAGACACCTCCTGTATGAGAACACCGCCAACAAATCGAGCGCAACCGAAAGTATCGGCATTTCAGCCGAAATCTTCAGTCAGCACCATGCTTTTTTCTGAAGCTTTGTGAAATATCTCTCATCATCGGAAAATCATTAATCACAAAAACTCCACAATTCACCCTATAACAAAGGTCACATATTGTTTATTATTCGCCAGCCAATCAAAAAGTCCTTCTCAAGCAGGTGTTGTAGATTTGTAGATCAAAGAAAATAGAGAGTTGATCCCACCAAAAATGCGAAAGATATACTCGTGAGAAATCCAAGCAAGAACTTCTTTCTCTCTGCGCCGTTGCGCAACACTTGTCTGCTTTGGATTACTGAAGGCAAAAACGCTAGCGGTGATATTAGGGGAAAGATACTGCTTCTATGCCCCAAAACAATCAGGGTCATGGCTGCGCCTCGTTCAAGAATTCCTTTGTACCTCTGCTCAATTGAGAGAACTTCTTTGGGATCCACGTCGCTCTTGATGGAGTTCAATACCTCAAAAACAAAGATCGATCCACCAAAGGTAACAATAACATAGAATACAGCATAAAGTAAAACCTTAGGCTGCTCAAAGACCGTGTTCATTTGGGGCTGTGTAGTGGCAATGTACGATCTGGCAAGGATCAAGACCAAAATGATAATCGCCAAATGTATGACCTGGTCCAAGACAAAAATCAAAAGACTCAACCTTGTGGCCTTTTCCGTGAGAATTATCTTCATCTTATCGATAATGAAGTGAGAAGCGCCTATGATTAAAGCCCAGAGCCACCAAAGTGGGACAAAGGCAAGTGCCAAAGCTGTGAGAAACGTATATATCGCGCTGTGAACCAGAAGCCCCCAAGAGCTATTCTTCGACCACCTCACAAGCGCCGCCGGCTGCATGAAATCAACAACCAGATGAATCAGTATGAGCATATAAAACAAAGAAAGATTCACGGCCACCTCGTATCGTCTATCAA
>CAYFXD010000147.1:0-19925 GCA_964347095.1 uncultured Actinomycetota bacterium
AGCATCATAGAATCGCTGCTCGGATTTCTGATCGGGGGAGGGCTCCTCCTTGGTATCGGAGTTATTGCGCCCCTGTTCTTCAAAGAGGAGGCGCTTGGTGGCGGCGATATCAAACTAGCTGCGTTCATAGGCATATTCTTGGGACGTTATGTAATTATTGCCCTATTTATTAGCTTTCTTCTTGGGGGCTTGGGTGGTATCATTGTGATGCTTAGGAAGAATAGCAAACTCAAAGATCCTTTGACGTTCGGGCCTTTTCTATCATCTGGCGCTCTTTGTGGAGTTTTTTTTGGCATGAATCTCTGGGTTGCTTATTTGAGACTGATTGGTCTCAAATGATTGAAGGTCTGTGATAGAATGAATCCCGAAAGTTAAAGGATTAACTCCCCCAAACCGATAGAAACGCCAAATAACCAAAGAAAAGCTCAGCAAAGACTGATATGACATTTTTGACTATTGGAAACAGCACTGGTAGCAATTTAATCAAGCGAGAATAGAGAGAAACAGGTCAAAGCTATTTTTCCAGGAGGATCCAAAGTTGGGCATTTTTTCCTTTGGAAAGGCATCCCCATCAGTGGGCTTGGCCCTTGAAACGAATACTTTTCGCGTCGTTCAGCTAGAGCAAGTTTCAGGTGCGCCGACACTTACTCACTACAGTGCCGCAGAAGTTCCTGTGGGGGCTGTCGTAGAGGATGAAGTTATTGACGTTGAAGTAGCTGGGCAGACTCTCGCACAGCTCTGGAAGACTGCAAACGTGTCCTCACAAAAGATTGTGGTCGGAATCGCGAACCAGAAAGTGGTCATCAGGCTCATATCTTTACCTTATATGGAAAAGAATGAACTCAAGAATGCCATTCAGTATCAGGCTCAGGACTTTATTCCAATTCCTGTAGAGGAAGCAATAATAGACTTCGATATTGTCGGAGAATCCACCAACGAAGAAAACGAACGAATGATAGAAGTCCTGTTGGTTGCCGCGCAGCGTGACATGATAGAGAATGTCATGGCGACGCTGAACAGAGCGGGCCTCAAACCAAAAGTCATCGAGGTTTCGTCTCTGGCCTTGGTGCGTGTGCTGATTGATCAGCCAGGTATCATTGCTGACAATGACGGGGAGGCAGTTGCATTAGTAAATGTCGGGAGCGGCGTAACCAACATTGTGGTAGAGGAGAGCGGAAAACCACGCTTCACCCGCGTCGCACCTCTTGCAGGAAACAACTTCACCCAGCGAGTTGCTGAAGCATTGAATGTGTCATTCGAAGAGGCCAACGAATTAAAGGCCAAAGTTGGACTACCATCTGTCGAGGGCAAGGAACAGCAAATTGAAGGCATAGAAGCAGAAAAAGTCAAACAAGTCCAGGACAGTTTGACAAAAGAGCTAAACAAGTTTGTGGGGGAAGTCAGGCGATCAATAGACTACTACTTAACTCAACGGCCTGGGGTAAAGAGTATTCAAAGCATTATTCTGAGTGGGAACGGGGCCAAGCTTAAGAATCTGTTACCACATCTGGAACGAAGCCTGCAGGTTAGTGTGGAGCTTGGCCATCCTCTACACAAAGTCCAACTGGCACCGAAACTTGCTCAAGAAACTGTTGTCTCCCAAGAGCTTGGGATGTCGATTTGCCTGGGTCTGGCGCTAAGGGGCTTGGAAGAATGACGCGGATCAATCTATTACCAGAAGAGGTTGTACAAAAACGAAAAAGAGAGGTGCGGGTATTTCAAGTTATTGCCGCTATTCTGGCATTGCTGGTTATTTTGAGTGGCCTGTATGCTATTTTGGTCGTCAGCGTTCGAAACCAAGAGAGCAAGCTTTCAGACTTGCGAGCCGAAAATAAAAAGCTAAACGAATCAATTTCTGAATATAAAGTATATGAACAGCGGAAAGAAACATTACAAAAACAGGAGAGCATAATCTCGACCGCTTTGACCGGTGAGGTTGACTGGCATAAGATCCTAAATGAAATGAGCATGGTGATTCCCAGTGACGTGTGGCTGGAAGAGTTTAGCGGTGACGTCATGGAGGGAATTACCTGCAAAGGCTATGCAATTGATTATGATTTTGATACGCCGGACCTGGGACACAAGCCTGTTGCTGAGTGGATTGTCAGATTAGGTGAAGTAAAGGCATTCACCTCAATCTGGTTGAGCTTCTCGCAGAAAACAACGTTCCTGGAAAAGCCGGCAATACAGTTTGAGTTGACCACACAATTGGAGGGCGAAAAGCCTGCCTCTGCTCCCGCTGTCCCGCCTAATTAGCAACTGGGAGTTGAAATTAGTTGAACCTAAAGCTTTCACCCAGAGACCAAATAATATTGGCGTGCACGATAGCAGTGTTAATCATGCTTGGATTTGGTATTTTTGGTCTGAGGCCACAGTTGAGCAAGATCAGTGAACTGCGTGCAAAACAGCAGAAAGAGATAAAGAAAAAACAGAACTCAGAGGCCACCCTGCAGCGGCTGAAGCAAGCCAAAAAAGAAGCAGCAGAGACAGAGACCAAGCTAATTGAATCCAAGAAACGCGTACCCGATGAGCCTCAGCTTGCCTCACTCTTGGTGGAAATCCAAGATACTGCTAATCAGGCGGGCGTTGATTTTGTGTCAATTAAGCCTGATGAAATGGTGGCCCAAGCAAATCTAACCAATATACCTGTGTTGATTCATATTGAGGGATCCTTCTTTGATCTGGTCGACTTTTTGTATAGGCTGAAGGATCTTGAAAGAGAAATCAGGATAGACAAGGCGACCGTAGTTGAGACAGACTGGCCTAATTTATCCGTGGACTTGGAGGGTAGTACTTTCACCCTGGCCAAGCCACCGGCATCTAAATCGGCTCCACCCAATTCCAATCAAGGGGAACAGAATTGAAAGATCTGATCTCAAAGCTGAAAGAGTTCATAAAAACACCATTGGGCAAATTTGCCTTGGCTGGGGTCATTCTGATTATCTCGCTGTTCCTGGCGGCGATGGCCGTCGGTATTTTCTTTGTGCCAGGCAACCGCGGCGGCGAAGGAGCGAAGACTACTCAGAAGGTGCCCGTTAAAATTGAGCAGTCTGATAAAGCTACGACTTCTTCCGAAGAAATCGACTCAGCGGAGCCTGACGCTGACGAAGGTGAAGAAGCAGGTGAATCAGCGAGTTTTCAGGTCTATGAATACAAAGACCCGTTTCAGCCCTTGATTCGCGATGACGCAGCGGGGACTGGAACTGACGGACCAGCAACTGGTGCGACGACTCCTTCAGCAGATATTGCCGATGAGAGTGCAAGTCAGAGTGCAGCCTCCTCAGGGCCGGCTAGCAGGGGTCCTCAAGTGCTGGAAGTCCAAGATATATACACAGAAAACGGAACCAAATATAGTTCTGTGAAGTACGGTTCCACTGTATATAAGGTCAAAGAGGCAGATCAAGTAGATGAATCGCCCTATAAGATTTTAGCCATCGGGGACGAAAGCGTCGTCTTTTTATATGGTGACCGCCGGGTTGAGCTCAAAGAGGGCGAAAGCGTTCTCAAGTGATGCAGCCGAGCACGCAGGTACTTGTTAGGGCAAGCAAAGCGAGGCCAACCGATGTTTGATGTTACCACTGCAGGAGAGTCCCATGGTCCGGGACTGGTTGCGATCATACACGGATTACCAGCTGGTTTACGTATATCAGTGCAGCATATTAATCTTGAGCTGGGCCGTCGTCAAAAAGGCGCTGGTCGTGGGGATCGGATGAAGATCGAGCAGGATCAAGTGGAGATTATTAGCGGCGTTCGTTTCAAAAGAACAATGGGTAGCCCAATAGCGCTGCTGATTAGGAACAAGGACTGGGAGAATTGGCATGATATCATGTCGCAGCAGGAAGAGCAGGAGATTAGCCCAATCACCAAGCCGAGACCCGGCCACGCGGATTTTGCCGGTGTTATGAAAACAGGGCAAAAAGACATCCGCAACATTCTGGAAAGAGCGAGCGCCAGAGAGACTGCATGCAGGGTGGCGGCCGGCGCAATTGCAAAAACACTTTTGAAAGAATTCAACATAAACCTCCTAAGCCATGTAAGCAGAATAGGCTCCGTGTCGATCACTTATGCAAACGCTCCTCTGCCACAAGATTTTGATGTCATAGAAGCATCTGAGGTTCGCTGTTTTGATCGCAAGGCAAGTGAATTGATGAAGGCTGAAATCGAGCAGGCAAGGACCGAGAAGGACTCATTAGGTGGGATTTTTGAAGTCGTGTCATACGGTTTGGTGCCTGGCCTTGGCGGATATAGTCGATGGGACGAGCGATTGGACGGTCGATTGGCGGCCGCTTTAATGAGCATCCCTGCTATCAAAGCGGTTGAGATAGGGGACGGTTTCTGGGCTAGTCAAAAGAAGGGTTCAAATGTCCATGATGAGATTTTCTACAATTCCGAGCGCGGATTCTACAGGAAAACCAACAGAGCCGGCGGAGTAGAGGGCGGAATGACCAATGGTGAACCTCTGATAACGAGGGCATACATGAAACCGATATCGACCTTGGCAAAGCCTCTAAGAACAGTGGATATGCTCTCAAAGCAAGAGGCAGCTGCTTTTAAGGAGCGTGCAGATGTCTGTGCTGTTCCTGCGGCGGGAGTTGTGGGCGAAGCAATGGTCGCCATAGTGATTGCCTCTGCTCTGATGGAGAAGTTTGGTAGCGATTGTCTCGAAGACATGCTCTCGAATTACAAAGGCTATGTGCAAAGGATAGAAACTCTCTGAGACATGATGCGCCTGTCCGCTCAGGATCTTGTTTCACGGTGATCGAGAAACCTTTCCCTAGTTATCCCCAATGAGCAATGAAAGGAAACCAATGCCGGGTGACGACAGTATTGTCAGTGTAGCCTTGGGGAAGGACAGCTACGATATCCATATAGGTTCAGGAACGCTTCGAGACTTGGGAATGCGCGTCAAAAATGTTTCAGTAAAGGGCGTGGTTATAAGCAATCCAGTGATAATCTCACTGTATGGGCAGACAATGTCTGCGAGCTTGAGCGCCGCTGATATTGACTTTAGAATACTGAGCATTCCAGAGGGAGAGGAACACAAGTCCCTGGAATCAGCTTCCCGCCTTTACGACGATCTGATCGGATTGCATATGCAGCGCTCGGACTTCGTCATGGCCCTGGGTGGGGGAGTCATTGGCGATCTTGCAGGATTTGTGGCGGCCACTTACATGCGGGGAGTACCCTTCATCCAAGTCCCAACAACTCTTTTAGCTCAGGTCGACAGTAGCGTTGGCGGGAAAGTAGCGGTCAATCATCGCATGGCAAAGAATCTTATTGGCTGTTTTTATCAGCCTAGATTGGTTCAGATTGATATTGAAACACTTCAGACTCTGCCTGAAGCGGAATTTAGAGCAGGTATGGCCGAAGTGATAAAGTACGGTTTTTTGATCGGAGAAGAGTTCCTTTCCTATTTGGAACTAAATCTTGACTCTATTATGGCACTTGATCAGGATATGCTAACAAAGGTCGTTAGGGAATGCTGCCAATTCAAAGCGGGCATTGTCCAGGCTGATGAACACGATTATGGTATTCGGTCAATTCTCAATTACGGTCATACGATTGGCCATGCAGTGGAAGCTGTCGCAGAATACCAGCATATTCTGCATGGAGAGGCAATTTCAGTGGGAATGGTCGGCGCGGCCGTGATCTCAAAAGGTCTCGGCTGGATCGATCAGGCCCTGGTTAACCGACATCTCAAACTGCTCGAGCGGGCGGGTTTGCCCACCAAGATCGAACGGCTAGATTCGGATGCTGTTATTGAGCGGGCAGCATTGGATAAAAAGGGGGCGAAAGGAGCCATTCGATTTGTTCTCTTGAGGGCCCCCGGCTGTCCTGAAATTGTGGAGATATCCCCGAACAGAATCAAGGAAGCCTTGGCCTATCTCATATGATCATACGAAAACGGGAGTGCGATCTTGAGCCAAGCGTCAACCAATCAAAGCGCAGACAAGCAGCATAGGATTCCCCCCGAGAACTTGGTGTTCTATGGGCTGATTGCAATCTTTCTGTCGATGGCTCTACCATGGGAAATAATGCCCTACCCATTCTCGGAAATATCGTTGATTAGTACCGGAGCCGGGGAATTCCTAGAAACCCGGCTGTTTTTTTACTTAAGTGCGTTTCTTCTGCTGTTTGTTTGGGTATTGGTCGCTTATAGGAATGGTAGCTTGCGCTTCCAACGGACAAGCTTGGATTTGCCATTGACACTCCTACTGCTAGCAGCCTTGGTATCCATGATCCGGCTCACGGATTTGCATGCAAGTATTGACGGCTTCTTCTTGATCGTCAGTTACACACTGGTTTTTTACCTTTCTGTGAATAATACAAAATCATTATGGGATGTCAGGCGTTATGCCCTTGCCTTTACTATTTCTGGAAGCGTCATCGCGCTCTATAGCATCTACCAACACCTCATTGGTTTTGAGCTCCTACAAGAATATGTTGCCAACAGGTCTTTAGGAACTGCAATTCCAAACAGAGTATTTGCGACGTTCATCAGCCCCAACCATCTAGCTGGATTCCTGATTATGATAATACCTGTTGCATTGGTCATGCTCACCCTGAGCGATACCGTTCGTCGGAGGTCAGCTTTTGCACTGGCACTCGTCATCATGGGAATTGGCGTGATTATGACTCAGTCTCGCGGCGGCTGGCTCAGTCTTGGATTAGTGTTGGCCGTGTTGATTTCCGGATATCTTTTTTTGAGGAAGTCCAAGGAACTAGTCAGTTTTGCTGCAATATTGATGGTTGTTGGGATAGTTGGTGCCCTCCTATTGGCTCAAGGTAGGCTTTCAAATACTACAGCAGAGCCATACAGTGCTCTGGAATCTTCCCAGGCCGCACTGAGTGCCCAGGGCCGTTTTCTCTTATGGCGTGGCTCAATCAGAATAGCAGAGGCCTACCCAATCTCCGGAACAGGAGTAGGAACTTTTTCTACGATCTACCCGTTGTTCCAGTATGGCGGCTTGTATTCCAAACACGCTCACAACACCTATTTGGAGATGCTCACTGACATGGGTATGCTCGGTCTTGGTTCGATAATCCTGGTTTTTGTCCTGATCATTGCGAAAGGTGTGGCTGTCATACGCCTCAAGAAGGATGCCCATAGTCTGCTGGCCCTGGGTTTCCTAGCAGGAGCTCTTGGTTTCATGGCACACAATGTGATCGATTTTGAGTGGTATATGGCCAGCGCAGGCATGGTTTTCTGGCTCTTGACGGCATCTGTCTTTGTCTGTGCCAGGCTGGCCATGGATGCAGATGGTGTGGTCGTAAAAGCTACCGAGTGGGATTTGAAACGACCGGTTGGAGGATTTGTCGGTGCAGTTGTACTAATCGGGATGGTTGTCCAAATAGGCGTACTTGTATCGGCTGTGGCTGCTGTTTCCTTCTATAGTCAGGCAAGAGTCTTGCATCAGCAAAACAGAATTGACTCGGCGATTTCGTCGCTGAAGAACGCAGTGCAACTTGATCCTCTGGACGCCTCCTATAAGAACCGCCTTGGGCAGCTTTATCTTCTGAGAGCCACTTCCCTGGAGTTGTCTGAATTGAGGAATGTGCTGTTGGAAGAAGCAGTTAGACAAGGCCAACAGGCAGTGAAGCTGCGGCCATGCTGGGCCGATTACCATGCCCAACTCGGGTCCGCCTATTTCCACAGTGACGCTCACGAGAAAGCATTGATGGAATTCCGAAAATCGGAACAGTTGTATCCAAAGAAACCGCATTATAAGGTGTTAATCGGCGAATTCTACTTGTACCGCGAAGCATATTCCAAAGCAGAGGTTGCATTTGAGCGAGCGTTATCATTGCAGAAATACTATACTGTATGGTATCCGGAATTTGTAAACCAAGATTTTGAGCGAGCACATGTTGGTCTGGGCACGGTGTATTTAAAGCAGCAGAAGTTCATGCAAGCTGAAGAGCAATTCAACCAAGCGCTCAAGATCAACCCGGAAAACGCGCTGGCCAAAAGATGGCTAAGCAAGGTACAAGACGGGAGGCAGTGATGCGTAGAATTCTAGTGATTCACGGTCCGAATTTGAATCTATTGGGAGAAAGAGAGAAGGAAATATATGGTTCGATTACGCTGGCCTCTATTAATGCGCAGTTAGAGCAGACAGCAAAGAGCCTGCAAATTGAACTCGATATATTTCAATCCAACCACGAGGGTGAAATCGTTGATCGAATACAGCAAGCAAGAGGCTCCATAGATTGGATTATTATCAATCCCGCAGCTTTGACGCATTATAGCATAGCTACTAGAGACGCGCTCACTTCAGTCAACATTCCTGTCATTGAAGTCCATCTTTCAAATATATTTGCCAGGGAAGACTTCAGGCATAATTCTGTGGTGTCCTCTATTGCCAAAGGGGTAATCTGCGGTTTCGGAGTCCAAAGCTATAGTCTAGCGGTGCAGTATGCCTCAACCCAAATATTGTCATAGATTTCGCTCATCAGGGCAGTTGTGCGACAAGAGAAGTCTCTAAATAGGCATTAGGCACAAACCTATCTCCAGGAACCTTTTCTTTTCACCCCCCATTGTTTAGCCTATAATAGCCTTTATTAAGAATTCTGAAACAGATCCGAGGTAAACCTATGCCTCCGAATGTACGTGTGGCTGAATTGAGGAAGACCCTAAAAAAGCGGAGAATAGACACAGCGATCATCAGTAAGCCAGCAAATGTTAGATATTTGACTGATTTTACCGGAACAACTGGTGCCGTGGTCATTTCACCGCGCAAATCCTTTTTCCTAACAGATTCTCGTTACGAAATCCAGGCTGAGCAAGAAATCTGCGGCTTCCAAATAGAGGTTTACACAGAGACATTCAATAGATGTTTATATTCACTGTTGAAGAAGGTAAAGAGCGACCGGATCGGCTTTGAATCCACTTGGCTTCCGCACGGGCAGTTAAAAGAATGGACAACGCAAATCAGCACAGATTGGGTCTCTCTTGAAAACGCGGTGGAAGATCTGAGGATTATAAAGGACCAGGATGAGATAAGCAAGATGAGAAGGGCGGCTAAAATTGCCGACCAGGCTTTCTCTGACGTGCTGCCTCTGATTAAACCCGGTATACCGGAGCGAGACATTGCAATTGAAATCGAATATTCAATGAGAAAACAAGGCGCTGAAAGGATTGCGTTTGACTCCATTGTCGCGGGAGGCCGGCGCTCAGCTTTGCCCCATGCGACGAGTAGCGCTAGAAGGGTGGGAAAGAATTGTTTCTTGGTGCTTGATTTCGGTGCTGTTTACCAAGGCTATTGTTCCGACTTGACCAGGACGGTCTATGTTGGAAACCCCGGTCAGAGAGAACTCAAGATATACCAGGCGGTGCATGGAGCACAACAAAGAGCCCTGGAGACCATAGTGGATGGCACTGAGTTAAGTAAGGTTGATGCAGCAGCACGCGATTTTTTGGCCCAACTGAACCTATCCAAGTATTTTGGACACAATCTCGGGCATGGAGTGGGACTGGAAATCCATGAGGCGCCAACGCTAAAAGCCGGGCTGAAACGTAAATTAAGAGCAGGCATGGTGTTCACGGTTGAACCTGGAGTGTACATAAAAGAACTAGGCGGAGTGAGAATCGAGGATCTCATCGTCGTTGAAGAGAGTGGAATTGAGATCTTGACAAAATCGAGCAAGAAAGTGATCAAGATCTGAAGTAGTAGTGGGACGCAGCCCGACTAGAATTTACTCTTAACAGAGCCACCGGGTCTTATGCTATAATTGGGAAGATGTTTCGAAAAGGCAATTTAACCTGGAAAAAGGCGCCGGAGGCTGGGCTTTGATAACCACAAATCAGCTGAAGACAGGAATGTGTCTTGATGTGGAGGGCACACTTTTCATAGTAACGGAGTTTCAACACGTAAAGCCCGGAAAAGGCCAGGCTTTTGTTCGGACTAAATTGAAGAACCTGAGGACGGGGGGTGTCATTGACAAGACTTTTCGAGCTGGTGAGAAGGTTGAGCTGGCAAGATTGGATAAGGTCAGGATGCAGTACCTGTATAGGGATCACAATGGATATGTGTTCATGAATACAGACACCTACGAACAGACCGTTTTGTCTGAAGACCTGCTGGGTGACGCAATGAAGTACATCAAGGATAATATGATCGTTGAAGTGCTTGTTCATGCAGATAGCGTCATAGGCGTGGAGGCGCCAACATTTGTCGAGCTTCAAGTTGTTAAGACTGACCCGGGCGTACGGGGAGACACCGCCACGGGGGGCAACAAACCGGCGACTTTGGAGACTGGTGCCGTGGTGCAGGTTCCGCTGTTTATCCAAGTAGGCGATCTAATAAAAGTAGACACCCGGTCGGATGAATATATCACTCGGATCTAGATTATAGGGTTTGGTTTCACCTTTGGTTTGGAACGTTCGGGGGGCTGCGTTGCCCAATGGAGGAAAAGATGAAGCTGGACAAGATCAAAAAATTGATTGAGATGGTTGAAGAGAGCGAGATCGATGAGATTACGATAGAGGAGAATGGGACTCGGATAAGCATACGCAAAGGATTTGGTGCTGAGCAGTTGAATCCTGGTGATGATTCAATCGACGTCAGAGAGGGCAAAAAGGACCAGGAGCCTGCCTATCCAGATCACTGGAAGAGCATAGAAGCTCCCATGGTAGGTACATTTTACCGAGCAGCTAGCCCCGACGCGGATGCATTCGTTGAAGAGGGCGATTTGGTGGAAGAGGGGCAGACCGTCTGCATCCTGGAAGCCATGAAACTAATGAATGAAATAGCAGCAGAGGAAAAGGGCATTATAAAACGAATCTTGGTGGAAAACGGTCATTCTGTTGAGTATGGTCAAGGTATCTTGCTTTATGAACCGGCCTAGTCTTTCAAGCTGGCTTGCTTTTTCCTGGGGGCAGAACCTTGTTTAACAAAATGCTCATTGCCAATCGAGGCGAAATTGCGGTCCGCATTATAAGGGCATGTATGGAGTTAGGTATTAAGACAGTCGCCGTATACTCGGAAGCCGACAAAGAGTCGCTCCATGCCAGACTGGCTGACGAAGCTTTTTGTATCGGACCGCCGCAGCTAGAGCAGAGCTATCTGAATATTCCGAATATCATCAGTGTGTGTGAAATCTCCGGAGCGGAAGCTGTGCATCCTGGCTACGGATTTCTTTCGGAGAATCCTCAATTTGCAGAGATCTGCAAATCCTGCAACATAACCTTCATTGGTCCCGCTGCAGATGTGATCAAATCCCTAGGCGATAAGGCAAAAGCCCGTCAACTAGTGTCGGATATAGGACTATCCGTCATTCCGGGTATTGAAAGGGCCGTCAAAGATGAAAAAGAGGCTGCGTCCATTGCAAAGAAGGTGGCCTATCCGGTGATCCTCAAGGCCTCAGCTGGTGGTGGCGGCAGGGGAATGAGAATTGTCCGGAATAGCGCAGAGCTGATGCAATCCTTCAGAACAGCATCCAGTGAGGCAAAGAGCGCTTTTGGAGACACCAGCATGTACGTGGAGAAGTATCTGGAGAAAGCTCGACATGTAGAATTCCAGATCCTGGCAGACAGGTATGGCAATATCGTTCATTTGGGCGAGAGAGATTGCTCAATACAGCGCAGGCATCAAAAGCTAATAGAGGAAACTCCTTGCCCGTCATTGTCTGCAAGAAAACGGGAGCAGATGGGAAAGGCTGCAGTGACAATAGCTGGGGCGGTTGGCTATGAGAGCGCGGGGACTATCGAGTTTCTGCTGGATCGTGAGGGCAACTTTTTCTTTCTGGAGATAAACACGCGCATACAGGTGGAGCATCCAGTTACGGAGATGGTGTGCGGCGTTGACCTGATCAAGGAACAGATCGGCATTGCCGCAGGCCAGGCCCTAAGTATCGCACAAGGAGATTTTGAGATGGATGGCCATGCCATTGAATTCAGGATCAATGCTGAAGATCCTGCGAGGAATTTTCTTCCACAAGCTGGCACAATCGAGATGTTCCATCCACCCGGCGGGCCCGGCGTTAGAGTCGATACACATGTCTATACCGGCTATAACGTGCCTGTGCATTATGATTCGTTGCTTGCTAAACTGGTAGTCTGGGGCAGGACGAGAAAAGAAGCCATTTTGCGCGCCCAGCGGGCTTTGAAAGAGTTTATCATCATCGGACTGGAAACAACTATACCGTTTCATCTTGAAGTGCTCGATAACTTGGACTTTCACAACGGGAAGATTTTTACCGAATTCATATCATGCGGCATTGTTGATGACGGGGAACGAGGCAATGGAGAGCAAACAAGAGCTTGAATTTGGCGATTTTAAGATAGCCGAGGGAGTACTGGAGCTAATAGCTGGAGTCGCGGTCATGGAAATCGACGGAATCAGCGGCTTAAGCGGCAGCACCATGGAGAATATTGCGGATTTTCTGGGAAAGAAAACTCTGACCAAAGGAATCAAAGTTGGCATAGAGGACGGAGCATTATCCATTGACATTCATCTGACTGTGAGTTATGGCAAGCCGCTTCAAGAACTGGCATTTAAGGCTCAAGAAAGTGTGAAAAACATTTTGGAGGCAATGACAGGAATTGATGTCAGAACTGTCAATATCCATGTTGATAATATCAGCTTTCCGTTGCCTGCTCACCAAGATAGCGGTGACCTGAAGCAGGATACCTAGGTCAACCGGCGAATTGATCCTCTTTCTATATAGACAGCAAGATGGGGGGCACCATGCAAGATCGCAGGAAGGCTAGGACTATTGCCCTGGAGATTATTTACCAAAAGGAGATCACGGGCTATCCTTTGGATGTCATTATTAACAATCGTCTCCAAGTCGAAGAGTGCGATTCTCCATCTGAATTCTCTCTGGATCTTGTTGAGGGTGTCATCTCCCATCAACAAGAATTGGATGATCTGATTGCCTGTTATGCTGATAACTGGGCATTAGACAGGATGCCTTTGTTGGACCGGAACATCATCAGGATCAGCCTATATGAGATGCTTTATGAGCAGGACATCCCTTTCAGTGTCTCCATTAATGAAGCCGTTGAACTGGCCAAGGCGTACGGAACTGAAGACTCAGGCAAGTTTGTGAATGGTGTCTTGGGAAAGATAGCCTCTGAAATTGAAGCTTCCAAGACGAAGCGATCTGGTTAGCGTGTGAAGAAGGCAGGAACAGTGACAGAAAAAGAACAAGAACAATATCTGGATTTTCAGGAAGCTATGACTCGATTGAACCAAATAGTCGATATGGTACGCAGCAAGGAGCTCAGCTTGGAGAAGTCAATAGATATGCTGGAAGAGGCGGTCCAATTGGCGAATGTCTGTACAGAAAACATTGACAAGACTCAATGGCTAGAATCGGGCGAGGATGATGGTCTTGGCCAAGGCGATATATCCGGATGACAAACGAGAGCTTGTAGAAGATGCTTTGGGCAGGTTCTTTCCGAAGAAGGATGCATATCCTGACGTGATCTATGAAGCAATGCGCTATAGTCTTTTTTCAGGGGGTAAGCGATTCCGCCCTGTTCTAAATCTGCTTGTAGCCGAGGTATTCGGTGAGACGCCAGAGAAGAACCTTCCGACTGCTTGTGCTATAGAATATATACACACCTATTCCTTGATCCACGATGATTTACCGGCTTTGGACAATGACGATCTGAGGCGTGGCAGGCCCACGTGTCATGTAGTTTTTGGAGAAGACATTGCCATTCTTGCGGGCGATGCTCTCTTTGCTGAGGCTTTTCACCTCATCAGCGCATCACAAAACCGATCGGACCCCGTAAGGATTATAAAGATCATAAACGAGCTCGCATCTGCTGCGGGAGTCCGCGGAATGGTAAGCGGCCAAGTAGCAGACATACGTGCCACGAACCAGCAAATCGGGCCGGAGGCACTCAAGTTTATACACAATCATAAGACGGGCCAATTAATAACAGCTGCGGCCAGGTCAGCAGCGATTATCGATGGGGCAGGCAAGGAAGACCTGGAAAGAATAACTCGCTATGCACATTTTCTGGGACTTGCTTTCCAGATTACCGACGATATTTTGGATGTTGTGGGGGAAACGAAGGTATTGGGAAAACCGGTAGGTAGTGACGAGAGACTTCATAAGGCGACGTTTCCTGCTGTATTCGGCCTAGATGGCGCCAGAGAGAAGGCAAAAGAGTCAGTAGATGAAGCGATCAGAACTCTTGCGAGCCTGGAAAGAAATACGATTGGACTCGAGGAACTTGCACGATTTGTTTACCTGCGAGATCATTAGAAGTGCTTAAGAAGGCGCGCTGCAGATGCTGTCTGGCGACTTTGATGATATCATTAGAGGAGCGATTTCGCATATCTGCCACCCTAAACTGGTGTTTTGATGGGAATTCTGCAAAATGCTAATCCTGCAAATGGATCGCGAGTAGGTGTTGAATGGCGCAAAGAATACTAGCAAGGATAAATTCACCAGCCGATGTTAAGAAACTCTCCTATGAGAAATTAGATCTATTAGCTGCTGAGATTCGAGAGGAATTGATCACAGTTGTATCGGAAACTGGTGGTCATCTTGCGCCGAATCTCGGAGTCGTTGAGCTGACTCTTGCTCTGCACCGCTCTCTTGAAAGCCCCAAAGACAGAATCGTCTGGGATGTGGGGCATCAATGCTATGTACACAAACTTTTGACTGGGCGTCGAGAACGATTTGCCAGTTTGAGGCAGCACGACGGTTTGGCAGGTTTTCCCAAGACAGCTGAGAGTGTCCATGACGTGTTTGACACGGGGCATGCCAGCACATCGCTCAGTTTTGCTTTAGGACTGGCGGAAGCGAGGGATCGGCGCGGTGGAGACGAACATGTCGTGGCGGTCATCGGTGACGGATCTCTTAGCGGTGGCATGGCCTATGAGGCGCTGAATCAAGCAGGCCACTTAGGGACCAGGTTGATCATGGTACTAAATGATAATGAGATGTCAATTGCCTCAAACGTCGGTGCCATGGCGTCCTATCTTAACCGTATCAGACTCGATCCTTTGTATGTGCGCATCAGAGAAGAGATAGAAGAACGCATAAAGAAAATTCCCGCCATCGGCGAACGGATGGTCTCGGTAGGCGAGAGCATAAAAGGAGCAGTAAAATACCTGGTTGGGGAGGGATTCATATTTGAAGAACTGGGCATTAGTTACATTGGCCCGGTTGATGGCCACGATGTCAGGATGATAGAAGAAACCATGACACTGGCTAAGAATCTGAAGAAGCCGGTAATTATTCACATGTTGACGCGCAAAGGACGGGGATATGCTCCTGCGGAGAACTATCCAGAAAAGTTCCATGGAACCGCACCTTTTGTCATAAAGACGGGAAAGCCAAAAAGAGCAAACGGGAAGCCCTCGTTTACTCAGGTATTTGGACAAACGCTGGTTGATCTGGCAGAGAAAGACAAAAAGATCGTAGCGCTTACGGCTGCTATGACGAGTGGAACGGGGCTCAGCCAGTTCAAGGAGAGGTTTCCTGAACGATTCTATGATGTTGGAATTGCGGAACAACATGCTGTGACCTTTGCTGCGGGTCTGGCGCGCGGAGGGCACATCCCGGTTGTGGGGATCTATTCAACCTTCCTTGAGCGCGCCTACGATCAAATAATCCAAGACGTATGTTTGCAGGATCTGCACGTTGTGTTTGCTGTAGATCGCGCAGGCATAGTGGGTGAAGATGGACCTACCCATCACGGGGCGTTCGATCTTTCCTACTTGCGGCATATTCCCAAGATGGTAGTTATGGCACCCTGTGACGAGGAAGAATTGCGGCACATGCTATTCACTGCTGTTCATTTAGACAAACCTGTTGCGGTGAGGTATCCCAGAGGAGCCGGTTCGGGCGTACAGCTGTCGAACGATTTTGCAGAAATCCCCATTGGACAGGCCGAAGTGTTGCTGCAGGGAAGAGATGTGGCTTTGGTGGCAGTCGGTAGAATGGTCTCCACAGCAATGGAAGTGGCAGCGATTTTGGAGAAAATACAAATTTCTGCGACTGTGGTCAATGCTCGATTCATAAAACCGATCGACCAGACAATGCTTGCAGCTGTCAGCCATTCGCACCAGCTGGTTGTTACTTTGGAGGAAAACGCTTTGCAGGGTGGTTTTGGCAGTGCAGTGTTAGAGTTCTTCGCGGATAAGGGAATCCTGGTTCCCATGATTCGTACCGGCCTTCCTGATACATTCATTGCTCATGGCAGCACTAAGAAGCTGATAAAAGAGCACAATTTGCACCCAAGGGGTATTGCCCGGGCTATCGAGAAGCGACTCCTGCATGATGTTGACGAAGACATTAAAGATGACAATATCTCGTCTTGGCTTCAAGGTGGAATGATACGTTAGTTCGTATTGAAAGCCACTGTCGCGAGGATAACAGCTTGTTGCCCGTTAACTCAGTTCTCTGAAACTGTATCCAATGGGGCTGCGTCATTGGAAGAATCTGGTGTACCGATGCGTGATACATCAATGATTATTCCTGAGAAGCTGAGCCTGGTCTCAAAGGCCTTCATTGTGTCAGAATCCTCAATGCGCAGCACTTATCAATGCATGGCTGCGCATTTCATCGGATCATCCATATGCGGAGAATTAGCTATGCAATCGAGCAAGAAGGAACGCGCTGACGTTATACTGGTTCAAATGGGTTTTTTTGAAACCCGCGAACAGGCAAAAGCAGCTTTGCTTGAAGGAAGGGTCCTTTTTGACGGAAAGGCAATGAACAAGGCCGGCACCAAGGTCGCCAAACCCAAAACAATTGACGTTAAGAAGCCCTCAAAGTATGTTTCAAGAGGCGGCACCAAGCTAGAAAAGGCGATAGAGGTTTTCAATCTTGAGGTTAAGGATAAAACTGCAATCGACGTAGGTGCTGGAACAGGGGGTTTTAGCGACTGCTTGCTGCAGTATGGAGCCCGCTCAGTTACGGCAGTGGATGTAGGGTATGGTCAACTGGCATGGAAATTGAGAAATGATCCAAGAGTAAGGGTCATTGAAAGAACTAACATTCGCTATTTTGAGCCTGAAGAATTGGGTGAGAAAGCCGACATCGCGGTAGTGGATGTTTCCTTTATTTCCGTGACCAAGATCATCGAGAATCTGCTACTGTTGTTAAAGCCCAAAGCAGAAATCGTGATTCTTGTGAAGCCTCAGTTCGAAGCTGGACGAGAATTCGTCGGCAAAAATGGAGTAGTGACGATTCCCCGTGTGCACTGGAAGGTCTTGCGCGACGTGATCGACTACGCAAAGACAAAAGGTCTGGCGCCGATTGATGTGACTTTTTCTCCTATCCTGGGTCCTAAGGGAAATATTGAGTTCTTTGTCTATCTGAAGTCTGACAAGGATGGAGAATACAGAATCGCCGAACATTCCATAATAGATGTGGTCAAAGAGGCCCATCAGAGCCTAAGGAGCTTACGAATTGAACTCAAGGGAGATTAAGAACGCCGCAGTTTTGATCAGAGAGGGCAAAAAGGATATTGATAAGGTATTTGACCGAATATTCACATACCTGTCAGAAAAGGGGATCAAGGTTGAACTTTTTAGCCCCGAGGCGGCCTTTCTGGGAAAAAGTGCCCTTGGCGTTGCGGAGGATAAGCTTATGCAGGGTAAAGATCTGGTCATAGTCTTGGGCGGGGACGGAACCATCTTACGTGCTGTGAGGCTGCTAGAAGGAAACGAGATACCCATTCTGGGCGTAAATTTTGGCAAGTTTGGATTCTTGGCTGAGGTGGAGATTCTGCAAGCCATCGACACATTGGAACAAGTGCTATCGGGACATTATGATGTGGAAAAGCGCGCGATGCTGGACTGCGAGGTCATATCGGGAGCACAGCGCCTAGAGTATTCTGCATTAAACGAGGTATTTGTCGGGCGAGCAAACGCGGAGCGGCTCTTTGAGTTTGATGTGGCCATAGATGGCGAGTTCTTTAGTCGAATTGCCAGCGATGGATTAATATTTGCGTCTCCAACCGGCTCGACGGCCTATGCATTGTCTGCGGGAGGGCCCCTGGTAGCGCCGTCGGCACGGGTGATTCTAGTAGTTCCGGTCTGTCCGCACTCTTTGTTCAACAGAGCACTTGTTCTGGAAGATTCGTCCATGGTGGAGGTCGAGCCAACTGGAAATGTAGCCAGAGTATCAATTGCAGGGGATGGGTTGCGCGTGTGGGATAAAAAACCGTTTGACCGTTTGAGAATCACAAAATCGGATAAAAGAGCGGTTCTCGTACGACGTGAACAGTCTGATTTTTTCAGAATCTTGAGGGAGAAGCTGCATGTGTATGCTCCTCTGAATAGCAACAGAGATGAGGGCTGATCCAATGTTAACGGAGATTCACATAAGAGATTTTGCCTTGATAAGAGAGGCTTATCTTGAGCTTGGTCCAGGTCTAAACATATTGACCGGAGAGACCGGAGCCGG
This sequence comes from uncultured Actinomycetota bacterium, assembly GCA_964347095.1. Lineage (GTDB taxonomy): Bacteria > Actinomycetota > Aquicultoria > Subteraquimicrobiales > CAYFXD01 > CAYFXD01. The sequence continues at coordinate 18,382 of CAYFXD010000147.1, forward strand.
CAAGACCCTTCTCATCAACGCCATAAACTTGCTTTTGGGCGATAGATCAGATATTTCACTCATCCGTTCCAGTGCGGCAAAGGCTTGCATCGAAGGCCTCTTCTGCTTAGGGGCCGCTCCTGGAGATCAAGCTGTCTCTGAAGAACAAAGCCAGAATATGGTCATTTCCAGGGAGCTTCTCCGTGGGGGAAAAACCAAGTCCTACATAGATGGAGGGATCGTTTCCCTAGGCCAACTGAGGCAGCTAGGAGAGCAGATGGTTGATCTGCACGGTCAACACGAACATCAGTCACTTTTGAACAGGCAACATCAGCTGGAGTATCTGGATGCGTTTGGGGGCGCCGATTTATTGAACGTGAAGGAACAGTATAAAAAGACTTTTTGTGCCTTGAATCGCACGCAAGAGGCGCTGCAGACGAAGCGCGATAGTCAACATGATATTGATAGACGGCAGGTGCTGCTGAAATTCCAGATCGATGATATCGACGCTTCTGGTCTCTGTCCCGGGGAAGAGTCGGAACTGAAGAGACAGAAAGAGATCTTAATGAATTCGGAGAAATTGCATCAGGCGGTAGGCAGCTGCGCCGAACTGGTGTCAGGCTTTGACAACAACGAACAAAACGTACTTGATATCCTGGCCAAAGCGATGGCCCAGCTTGCTGAGGCAAAAGATATCGATTCTGAATTGAGCCAACTCTATGAAGCCTTTGAATCCATCTACTATCAGATGCAGGATCATGCGCGGCACGTGCGAGACTATGCTGATCAGATACAGTTTGATCCGTCATTTCTAGACGAAATCGAAACGAGATTGGACTGCATGTCGTTGCTAAAAAGAAAATATGGACAGACTGTGGAAGAAATCTTGGACTACAGAACCACCGCTCAGCAGCAGCTTGAGGCATTCGTTGAACTAAACACCGACGTTGAACAACTTGAGGCTGAAGTTGCAGAGCTTCAAAGCACACTGTCAGCGATCGGTGTCCGCTTGAGCAGTATGCGGAGAGAGGTTGCCAAAGTCTTCGAGAGAGAGGTCCAAGACTACCTTGCCGATCTCAATATGCCCAAGGTAAAGTTTAAGATAGACCAAACCCAGGAGGATGACCAGGGCGGCGTGATCTTTATTGGAAATAAAGTGAGGGCCTTTTTGGATGGTTTTGACAAGATCGAGTATTTGATTTCGGCCAATCCGGGGGAGCCATTGAAGCCACTCAACAGAATCATTTCGGGCGGCGAGCTTTCACGAGTGATGCTGGCCCTAAAAATTGTGCTAGCAAAGGTTGATAACATTCATACATTAATATTTGATGAAATTGATTCTGGAGTTGGTGGACGAACGGCTTTCACCGTTGGTCAGAGATTGGCCGAGCTGACTCGCAACTACCAAATAATCTGTATAACACACCTCCCGCAGATTGCTTGCTTCGCAGATCGGCATTTTGTTGTTGACAAAAAGGCTAAAAAGGGAAAGACTATCGTGTCAGTTGAACGGCTGGAAGATGAAGGACAAGAAACGGAAATCTCACGTCTGCTAAGCGGACAAG
>CAYFXD010000148.1:0-7919 GCA_964347095.1 uncultured Actinomycetota bacterium
GTAGGAAACCATAAAGACCAAGGTGAGGGTGAGGGTCTGCGGCAGATCGCTAAAGGCTTGTGCTCTGTTCTTGGCTCGTGCAGCTCAGGGAGGCAAGTGCTGCTAGAGAATACAGCGGGCGCGGGAACCTCCTTGGGATCGAGGTTTGAAGAGATCAAAAGAGTGTTCGAACACATGAACTTTGACAAGCGGTTGGGATTGTGCCTGGACACAGCCCACGCCTTTGCCGGAGGCTACGATGTCTCAAGCAAAACGGGGCTTGACGAGACATTGAAGAGAATCGACGTTCTGATGGGTCTTCAGCGACTTAGGTTGATTCATGCAAATGATTCCAGAGCTGTCTTGGGATCAAAATCCGATCGACACGAACATATTGGTGAAGGTTTTATCGGTCTGGGCGGCTTTGAACGCATCATTAATCATCCTCTTCTGAATGGCCTTCCTTTCATTCTTGAAACGCCTGGAAAAACCGTAGAGGAAGATCTTGAAAACATGAAGACAATCAAGGGACTTGTCCATTCTGGACCCGGGCAGTTTTGCAGTGCTATCTCATAGACTTAACAGGTCAGGATTGGGAGCCGTTTGCGTGTTAAAGTGAGCAGTGCAATAGTGAAAGAGTGAGAAATCTAAAGCTGGGACTGTGGGCGACTTGGCAGAGCGCGCCGTATCTTTCTGGCACTTCATACTTGATCCAGGATGCTTGATCCTCGATACTGGATAAAGACATAATAGCCCGAGAAACTTGATACTAGATCCGATCCTAAAAAAAAGCAAGCACTGGCGCTAATCGGCGGTGTAGATAAGGTATAGCATCCGGTATCTGGAATCTCAGATCCAGAGTTTAGGGAGTGATGTTGTTGGTTCTTCCGCAGACTGCACGAGTGAATGAGGTGGATCATCTTGAGATCGGCGGATGCGACACAGTCGACTTGGCCAGGGAATTCGGTACGCCGCTGTTCGTAATGGACGAGACTACCATCCGCTCAAACTGCAGGCAATACCAGCGAGCTTTCAAGCAAAGGTCCGAGGATGCAGAGGTGATCTATGCTGGGAAGGCATTCATTTCCTTGGCTTTGTGCCAACTGATCAATCAGGAGGGATTGTCTCTAGACGTCTCCTCAGGCGGCGAGCTTTTCATCGCCCAAAAGGCCGGATTTCCACCTCAGAAGATGTATCTTCACGGAAACAACAAGACAAGAAATGAGCTGGAGCGCGCGTTGGGATATGGGGTAGGGAGAATCGTTGCAGACAGTTTCGATGAATTGGAGCTACTGAAGAACCTTGCCAGCAACCAAAAGATCAAGCCGAGGGTTCTCTTGCGGATAACGCCCGGCATTGAGGCACACACGCACGAGTACATTCAGACGGGAGGAGCGGATTCCAAGTTTGGCTTTGGTCTTAGCGGTGGGGCCGCAATGGATGCTGTAAAGAAAACGCTATCGATGGAAGAGATCCAGCTAACAGGTATCCACGCACATATTGGCTCTCAGATTTTTGCGCTCCATTCCTACGCAAAGGCAATTGAGATTATTATGGCATTTATCAAAGAAATACTGGACACAACAGGCTTCGAAGTCGCTGAGTTTAATGCGGGCGGGGGGCTTGGCATAAAGTATCAGGCTGAAGACGAGCCGTCCACCATCGATGAGTACGCCGCAGTGATTGTGGGGGGCGTGAAGAGGGAATGCAGGGAGTTGGGTTTGCCGTTGCCAAGGATAATGATCGAGCCGGGGCGGTCAATTGTAGGAAGTGCCGGTGTCACCCTGTATACAATAGGAACGATAAAGAGAATCCCTGGAATCAGGACTTACATCTCAGTTGATGGGGGAATGTCAGATAATCTACGTCCCATGCTCTACAAGGCCGTGTATGAAGCGATTCTGGCCAATAAGGCCGGCCAAAAGGGAACCGAGAAAGTGACTGTGGCCGGGAAGCATTGTGAATCAGGCGATATCCTGGTCAAAAACGCTCGTATTCCAACTCCCGAGATCGGTGATATTCTTTGTACACCCGCGACCGGAGCTTATGGCTACATGATGGCCAATAATTACAACAAGGCTACAAAGCCCGCGGTTGTATTGGTCAAAGACAAAAATGCCCAGATCATAGTGCGGCGGGAGACCTATGAAGACCTGATGAAGCTGGAAAGACCGCTAGGGGAATAGAAGATCAGCAAGATGCATCTGGATGAGAAGCGGAAAATGAAGAATGACAACACAGAACCAAAAAACTGCTTCACTGTGAACCTCTTTTTTTTACTTTTTCTTTTGAATTTGTGGTTCAAAGCCAAGGCACCCAATCTCTAGTGAAAGGTGATGAACATGAAAGATCAGGTAAACATTGCGCTTTTGGGTCTGGGGACGGTCGGTTCCGGCGTGTACAAAATCCTGCAAAACCATAAAGCCGATTTTGAGCAGAAAATAGGCACGACCATAAACATAAGAAGGATCCTTGAAATCAACAAGCAGAGGGTCAAAGAACTTGGTGTTGACCCAAGCCTAGTAGCCGATGACTACTCGGTCGTATTAAATGATGCCGAAATCGACATTGTGGTAGAGGTCCTCGGAGGAGTTGATCCGGCTCGAGAATTCATTCTTGCTGCGCTGGATAAGAATAAGCACATTGTGACGGCAAACAAAGAGCTCATGGCCAGCCAAGGCCAAGAGATCCTGGAAAAAGCAGACCGGAGTGGATTGGATGTGTATTTCGAGGCTAGCGTCGGTGGCGGCATTCCAATTGTAAGACCGCTAAAGCAGTGTTTGGTAGGGAACAAAATATCGAAAGTCATGGGAATCGTTAATGGAACCACGAACTATGTCCTGACACAGATGAGTCTGGCGGGTTGCGCATTTGACGAGGCCCTTGCAGACGCTCAGAGATTAGGATATGCGGAACGTGATCCCAGTGCTGATATTGAGGGTCACGACGCGGCCGCCAAAATCGCCATCTTGGCGTCAATTGCTTTTAACAGTAGAGTAAGATCCTCGCAGGTATTCACGGAAGGGATTTCAGATCTAACGCCACAGGATATTGCCTATGCCAGGGAACTGGGCTGTGTGGTTAAGCTGATCGGTATGGCAAAAGAGGAGAATGACGAATTGGAAGTCAGAGTCCATCCGACAATGATCCCCTGCAGTCATCCTCTGGCTTCGGTTGATGGTGTGTACAATGCCATCTTTGTGGTTGGCGATGCAGTTGGGGAGGTAATGTTCTTTGGCCAAGGAGCCGGAAGTATGCCGGCTGCGAGTGCCATTGTCGGAGACATAATCGACATAGTTCGAAATATTCAGAGCAATAGCAGCGGAAGGGTCGGCTGCACATGCCTAGAACGCAAAAACATTAAACCTATGGATGAGATCAATAGTTCTTTTTACATCCTCATGGAGGTCTTTGACAAGCCGGGTGTTCTTGCCCAAATCGCTAAGGTTTTCGGGGATAACAACGTAAGCTTGGCCTCGGTTATTCAGAAAGGCCCACAGGGTCAAAATGCGGAACTTGTGTTCATGACTCACTTGGTAAAAGAGAAGGATGTGCAAGCAGCGCTCAGAGGGATAGGAGATCTTCCGATCGTGAATCAGATCAATAATGTCATCAGGGTGGAAGGAGCCGGTGGTGCTTGATTGGAAAGGGGTAATCGAGAACTACAGAGAGCTTCTGCCGGTTTCGGACAGGACACCAGTCTGTACATTGCTGGAGGGTGGAACTCCCCTGATTCCAGCTGATAGACTGGGCAAAGAGCTTGGGCTGGAGATGTTGCTGAAGTATGAGGGTCTTAATCCTACGGGTTCTTTTAAGGACAGGGGAATGACTGTAGCCATAAGCAAGGCACTTGAGGAGAATGCGGTTGCCGTTATGTGTGCGTCGACCGGCAATACCTCAGCTTCGGCTGCTGCCTTTGCAGCGCGGGCGGGAATGAGATGTATTGTAGTGATTCCTGAGGGCAAGATCGCGCAGGGAAAACTGGCCCAAGCATTGGTTCACGGAGCGATGGTTATCGCTATTGAGGGCAATTTTGACGTGGCTCTGGACATTGTAAAGGAAGTAACGTCTAAATATCCTATCACGCTGGTAAACTCGCTGAATCCTTATCGCCTGGAGGGTCAAAAGACAGGCGCGTTCGAGATTTGTGATGTGTTGGGGAAAGCCCCTGATTATCTAGCTATTCCCGTGGGCAATGCAGGGAATATTGCGGCGTACTGGATGGGCTTCCGCGACTATTACAAAGCAGGTAAGACGAGTGTGCTGCCCAGGATGATTGGATTTCAGGCAGAGGGAGCAGCGCCGATCGTTCGCGGTTCTCCTGTCGAGAAACCCGAGACCGTTGCAACGGCTATTAGAATTGGAAATCCAGCGAGATGGAAAGAGGCGGAAGAGGCTGCTGGCTCATCAGGCGGGTCCATTGATATGGTGAGCGATGAAGAGATTCTAGCCGCATACCGAATGCTTGCTGCAGGCCAGGGAATTTTTGTAGAACCTGCTTCGGCTGCTTCTGTAGCTGGAGTGATCAAGCGCTGCAAACAAAAAAAGTTCAAAGGCGGCGAACTCGTCGTATGTGTTCTTACAGGCCATGGTTTGAAAGACCCAAACATCGCGATCAAAGTCGGCGGTGAAATCATCCACTGCAAGGACAGTGTTGAATCAGTAGAGAAAGTCATTGAGGGCATTGTTGAAAGCCGGTGAGGCAAAAGAGGGAAATCCAAGTATCAAATGAAGCTCAAAGCTCAAAATCCAAAGAGTTTCGATTTGATATTTGGGCTTCGGATGTTGGATTTCTTTTTCTGGGCAGGTGAACGAGGATCAAATACGCATTCCTGGTACCGGATGGGGCAGCAGATTACCCCTTGGACGAACTGGACGGAAGAACGCCCATGGAGGCTGCCTCTACTATGCAGATGGACTACCTGGCTGCCCGTGGGAGTTTAGGGAAAGTACGGACTATTCCTGCCAGGATGAGTCCGGGCAGCGATGTTGCCACTCTTTCTCTTCTTGGATATGATCCGCTGGAATACTATGATGGTAGGGGACCGCTGGAAGCTGCAAGTATGGGTATAGAATTGAGAGAAGAACAAATGGCCTTCCGCTGTAATTTGGTGACTGTAAGGGAAGGGATTCTCGAGGATTTTAGCGCTGGGCACATCTCAACCAATGAAGCCAGCAAACTGATTGCGTCTGTCCAGGAGAGTCTGGGAAATCAGATATTCACTTTCTACGCCGGGGTCAGCTACCGGCATCTGATGGTTGCAGCAGGGGACTTTTCTTTAACTGTGTGTGTGGCCCCTCACGATGTCGTCGGAAAGCGTGTCGAACAGATCTTGCCAACAGGGCCTGGTTCAGACATTATTGGAAAGCTCATGCTGGATTCAGTCCAAGTCTTGAAAGAAAACGAGGTAAATCGGGAGCGGGAAAAGCAGAAAAAGAACCCAGCTAATATGATATGGCTTTGGGGACAAGGCAAAACCCCTGCGCTGCCAAGTTTTAGAAGTAAATATGGTATTGAAGGTGGTGTCATCTCAGCGGTAGACTTAATCAAGGGCATCGGTTGGTATGCCGGACTGCAATTCATTACAGTTCCCGGTGCCACTGGCTATTTTGATACAGACTATTTGGCCAAAGGTCGAGCTGCTCTAGAGGTTCTTGGCGAGAAAGATTTTGTTTTTGTTCATGTCGAAGCGCCCGACGAGGCAGGCCATGCTGGCAGTATTGAGGAAAAAATAAGGGCCATAGAGAATTTCGATCAAAAGCTCGTCAAGCCGGTTTTTGAAGGACTGCAAAGGATAGGGGATTTCAAGGTGCTTATTGCTCCAGATCATGCGACTCCGATACAAGTAAAGACCCATACGTCCGAACCTGTCCCCTTTCTGATTTACTCATCGGGGCAAGAACTCGCAAGTCACGCAGAAGGGTTTAGCGAAAGAGCGGCGGCACGATCCGATCTGTGTTTTCAAGAGGGTTTTAAACTAATGGACCATTTTGTTGATAGGAACCGCAACGGAGGTATTTGATGAGAATTGCCCAGTTAAGCCCGGTTTGGGAACGAGTTCCTCCTGTTAAGTATGGAGGCATAGAATTGGTCGTGTACCTGTTGACCGAGGAGCTGATAAAAAGAGGGCATGAAGTGCACCTGTTTGCCAGCGCTGATTCGCACACCTCCGGGAAGTTGGAATCGGTCTATCCCGTTGCCCAAAGAGAGCTGTGTGGTAGCCCCATACCTGATCTTTTGCACGTAACACATGCTTTTTTGCGAGCGTCCGAATTTGATGTTATCCATAATCATGCGGGCTATTTTGGAATTGCATTTGCCAACTTTGTCTCGACACCGGTTCTCAATACGCTGCATGGAATTTTTACCGACGTTAACAAACCTTTTTTCAGCAGATTTAAAGGAATGTACTATAATTCGATCTCAGACGAACAGAGGCGCGAGCTGCCCTCTTTAAACTATGTTGCCACAGTCTATAATGCAATTGACATCTCTTCTTATCCCTATAGTGCAAATAAGAAGGACTACTTTGTCTCTCTTGGCCGTGTCTGTGCACTGAAAGGAACTCATCTGGCAGCAGAGATCGCCAAGAAGGCTGGAGTCAGGCTTTTGATAGCCGGCAAGGTTGATGCTGGGCGTGATACTGATTACTATCGTGAAAGAGTCGAATTGCATCTTGAGGCAGACCAGATCGTTTTTTTGGGTGAGATCAGCGAGGAGGAAAAGAGGCGGCTTCTAAAAGACGCGAAGGGATTTATTTTTCCACTTCAGTGGTCAGAGCCGTTCGGACTGGTTATGATTGAGGCAATGGCCTGCGGTACTCCTGTTATTGCTTTTCCATACGGGGCCGTGCCCGAGGTAGTACGGGATCAAGAGACAGGTTTTCTGGTAAAAACAATAGATGAAATGGTGAGCGCCGTGCAGAACATAGAGCAAATCGATCCCCAAAAATGCCGCAATCATGTAGTTCAACAGTTCGGAGTCGCTCGCATGGTTGATGACTATATGGCTGTCTATAAGAGGATAATCCATGAAAGCAAAAAAAGATCGGTGAGCGGCTAGCGGTTTGCGGACTGTGAACCTGGTTTTTTAAATAGCATGTTTTCTTATTCATCCTTTTGTATAATAGGCATACTGGCGGGATTCCTTCTTAGATTATTCAGAGGTGTAACACTTTGAAGAATAAGTGGATTGTCCTACTCGTCATTGGAATAGTTGTCTTTGTTCTTATTTATGGATTATTCTTTGCCTTGCTTCTCCTTCCTCTCGATACCGGCGACCTAATTCCCGGTAGAGGACAGATAGCGCTGATTCGGATTGACGGCGTCATCTCGGCGGTGGGCGGAGGGGATGGCCTGTTATCAGCTGCGGGCACGTCTTCTGAAAGCATAATTGAGCAGCTTGGGCGAGCGGACGACGACAGTTCGGTAAAGGCTATTCTACTGCGGGTCAACAGCCCCGGTGGGACCGCTGCGGCTTCTGAAGAAATCTATATTGAAGTCAAGAAGATTAAAAAGCCAATCGTGGTGTCGATTGCCGATGTCGGTGCCTCCGGAGCTTATCTGATCTCCAGCGCAACAGACAGAATCATTGCCAATCCATCTTCTTCGGTTGGTAGCATTGGCACAATTATCACAATCCCAAACTTGGAAGAACTCTATAAGAAGGTAGGCATCGAATATGTGATAATCAGCAAAGGCAAATACAAGAGCCTGGGGCACCCAGCACGACCGCTAACCGAGGAAGAGAAGGAAATATTAGAGGAAGAAGCCGATATCAGCTACCAGTATTTTGTGACCAACGTTGCCAAAGGGCGCAACATGCCGAGAAAAGAAGTTGAAGAGATTGCAAATGGTCTTACATTTCCGGGGAAACAGGCAAAGGAAATGGGTTTGATCGACGAGATAGGCAACTACCAAGATGCTGTTGACCAATGCGC
>CAYFXD010000149.1:0-4496 GCA_964347095.1 uncultured Actinomycetota bacterium
CGGTACCGGTTGATCGAAAAAGCGGGCTCAGGGGGGATGGCAAATGTCTTTAAGGCGGAGGATAACATCCTCAACCGCACAGTCGCCATCAAAATGCTTCACCCTCAGTTCGCCCATGACCAGAATTTTGTCGCCCGTTTCCGCCGGGAAGCGCAAGCAGCCGCAGGTCTGAATCATCCCAACATTGTCAACATCTATGATTGGGGAAGCCACGACGACACCTATTTCATTGTCATGGAGTACTTGCAGGGTGAGAACCTTAAGCAGTTAATCAACCGGCAAGGAGCATTGCGTCCCAGCGAAGCGATCAAGATAATAACTCAAGTCTGCGATGCGTTGGATTTTGCACATAAACACGACGTTGTGCATCGCGATATAAAGCCTCACAACATCATCATAACTGAGGGCGGCGGGGTCAAAGTGACCGATTTTGGCATCGCCAGAGCTGGTGCCTCCTCGATGACCCAGACTGGCTCAATCATGGGAACGGCTACCTATATCTCTCCTGAGCAAGCACAGGGCGCTGTTGTGGGAAAAGAATCGGATCTGTACTCACTGGGCGTAGTTCTATATGAGACACTTACCGGCCGTGTCCCCTTCGACGGCGAAAGTCCGGTGGCCATTGCCTTTAAGCAAGTCCACGAGACCCCTGCTTCTCCCCGGTCTTTGAATCCCAATATCTCTCCAGACCTGGAAAACATAATCCTTAAGGCTACGAGCAAGAATCCTGACGATCGCTACTTCTCTGCCGCTGACATGAAGACCGACTTAAACAGAAGTGTGCAAGGACTGCCGGTCAACGCACCTGTTCCCCAGGACGCTGAAAAGACCCTGGTCATGCAAGAGCCTGCCCCGAGGACCACTGCGCCCGCTGATGCAGCTGGGCCTTCAACCGCTTTAAGAATCAAAGACAAGAGGCGGGAAAGAAGAAAGAAAAGGATCCTCTTGGCAATACTGATTGCGGCACCTGTGCTCATTCTTATTACCATCTTGATTCTTCTACTTACTACTGACCTGTTCTCAATGCAAGTTGCAAAGGTCGCAGTCCCTAACATCAAAGGCGAGACACTCGACGAAGCCAGAGCGATCGTAACTGCCGAGGGGCTTAAGTTGTCTATACAGGACCGTGTTTTCGACGAGAATGTGCCAGCCGATGCAATTATCTCACAGGATCCAGAGTGGGGTGAGAAGGTTGAGAAAGGAAGTTCAGTTAAGGTTGTGGTAAGCAAAGGTCCTGCAGAGATTACTGTCCCTGATCTGGTCGGCAAAACAGAAGCGCAAGCAACCTATCTTTTGGCCAAGCAGAATCTGGAGCTCGGTGAAGTAGTCCGCAAAAACAGTGATGCGCAGGAAGATGAGGTCATAGGCCAAGATCCTGAGGCAGGTACCAAAGTTAAAAAGGGATCAGCCATAAATATAACAGTTAGCAAGGGAGAGGCTTCGGTGCAGGTTCCCGATGTAGTAGGCAAGACCGTGCAAGAGGCAGGAACTCTGCTGGGTCAGGCAGGCCTAAAAATCAGCAGAACCGAAGAGAGCAATTCGAGCGTGCCATCGGGCCAGGTGATAAGACAATCACCCTCAGGAGGAACGTCGGTAAGTAGAGGTTCAACAGTGAAAGTTGTCGTAAGCACCGGACCCGAAACAGTATCAGTGCCTAGCCTGGTGGGCAAAACAGAAGCGGTAGCCAGGTCAGAGCTGGACGCAAAAGATCTGAAAATACAGGTAAATTACCAGTCATCAGCTTTGGAGGACAAAGACAAAGTCCTGGAGCAAGACCCATCCAGCGGCACCCAGGTGGATAAGAACTCGACAGTAACCGTAAAAGTCGGCCTGGGAGATTTATAAGCTCAGTGCAGAATACGAAGTGCACATTTGCAGATTGAAATCAAAACCCCGAGAAGAAGATCAAGTGCTTTGTCAACGCAGATTGGGTTGGTCCTTGCTGATCCGGCCCTTCGGATTTGGAATTTAGCACCTCGCGCTTCTGTCTATGACGCACCAATGTCGTCCAAAAGAAACGCGGATGCGGCCTTTGCCGCCTCTTGACCATGCTTGATGCAGTCACTCAAACCGACTCCATGATAAGCATTTCCGGCCAGAAACAGACCGGGCCAAGAACTGCATCTTCGCTGGATCTCGGCCACGCGTTTTGTGTGGCCCATCGTATATTGAGCCATTCCTTTCCGCCACCGAAAGATTCGTGTTACATGCGGTTCGGCTTCGATCCCCGCAATGATCTTGAGTTCTTCCCTGACCAGATCTATCAGGGCTTGATCATCAAGGTCAACGTACTGCTGGTTCCGAGAGCCGCCCACAAAACCTCTTACCAGGAAATAACCCTCTTCTGCGCGATTGGCCCATTTATTTGATGACCAGGTCGCTGCCATAAGTCTCCTGTTGGCAGCAAGAGGCACAATCACGCCATACCCCCTGGGTACGGCTTTCAAATCCGCCTTATTGAAGCCAAGCGATATAGTTGCCGCGTCCACGTAGGGGATTTGGTCCAGCTCGCCGGCAAGGCTTTTATCCAGCTCCCCCACTATCTGCGCAGAAGCGAATGCAGGTGTTGCCAGCACTATTGCATCGGCCAAAATCGGTTTCCGATCCGCCAAGTGTATCAGGTATCCGCCGTCTTGCTTGCGGATGCTTTCCACTTTTGTACCGGTCATAATTCTATCAGCCTGCAACCTGGACGCGAGCATATCCGTCAACTGTTGCAAACCACCTTTCATACCGACAAAAAATGTTCTGCGAGGTCCTGGGGGCCGCTTTGATGCCGTTTTTGCTTTTGCCTGGCGTGCTTTTTGCATGCTTGCCAGAGAACCTTTTATCAAGCTGCCGTATTCCTTCTCCATCTCAATAAATCTCGGGAAAGTGCTCTCCAAGCTCATGGTCTCAGGATCGCTTGCATGGATCCCACCCACAAGTGGCTCTGCGATCTTGTCCAAAATCTCTTTTCCCAATCGCCGTGTAACGAACTGAGCAACGCTCTCTTCTTCACCATTTCGCTTGCGCGGAATCACAAGATCAAGAGCGGCTCTCAATTTACCGGGCCAGGAGATCAAATCGGTTTTCAAGAAGGGTCCAAGTTTTGTGGGAACCATAGTCATTACGCCATCCGGCAACTCATGGAGTGTGCCATCTGAATAAATGTACGTGCCCCTGTTCTCTTCGCTGCTGTTAATCAGCTGATCCCCGATGCCCAGCTCATTGGCCAGCTGAATCACCTGAGGTTTTGTACTGATAAAGCAGTCAGGACCTCCTTCGATCAGAAAGCCGTTGATCTTTTCGGTAACGATAACACCACCCAGTCTGTCGCCGGCCTCAAGCAGCATGTAGTCAAGATTCCTTCCCGCATCTAGCTCTTTTTGAAGCATGTATGCAGCTGCTAACCCCGAGATTCCCCCTCCGATTACGGCAAGCCTCTTCATAGTTTTCACCTTGTTCTATTTTTCACAATGTCCTACTCATAATTCTAATCAATGATTATCCCTGTTTCAACTATAAAAGCAGCCGCGTTAATCAGGTGCACTTATTCAACAAGTCGTCCAGGAGTATGGCAAGGCAGGATCTATTTTTTGCTGTATTCATGCACCGTATCCACGAGGAGTTTGACATTGTCAACAGGAGTTTGAGGCAGAATTCCATGGCCAAGGTTGAACACATGACCCGGCCGGTTGCCTGCTCTTGTCAAAATGTCCTTGACTCTGTGCTCCACGACTTCCGGCTGGGCAAAAAGAATAACTGGATCAAGATTTCCCTGCACACCGAATCCACTTCCGATTCTCTTCCAAGCCACATCCAGATCAATTCGCCAGTCAATGCTTAGGATATCGGCGCCCAGTTCAGTCAGCAAGTCCAAGAGAGCCGGATTCCCGTTGAGATAATGGATTATCGGGATAGATTTGTCTTCGATCCCCTCAATCACACTTCGGGAGTAGGGAAGAACCCATCTCTTGTAGTCCTGCGGAGCTAGGCAACCAGCCCAGGTATCAAAGATCTGGACAGCCTGTGCGCCTGCTCTAATCTGTGCATTGAGATAGCTGCTGATAATAGAGGCCAGCTTGGTCATCAACGCATCATAGACATCGGAATGGTCGAACATCAGACTCTTTATGTGGACATAATTGCGGGAGTGGCTCCCTTCTACCATATAACTGCCCAAGGTAAAAGGAGCACCAGCAAAACCGATCACTGGGACTTTCCCGTCCAACTCCTTGTCCAGAAGCTTGATCGCCTCTAGGAGGTATGCCGTCTTTTCTTCTGGATCGAACAGTGGAAGTCTCTCCACCGCGGCGTTGCTCCGGACAGGATCGAAGATTACTGGCCCCTTCTGCTCAATAATGTCCATCTCAATACCCATGGCCTCCACCGGCACCAAGAGATCTGAAAAGATGATGGCGGCGTCCAGCTCAAATCGCCTGATGGGCTGAAGGCTCACTTCGCACGCAAGCTCCGGCTCTTTACACAAATCCATAAATGAGATCTTCTTTCGA
>CAYFXD010000150.1:0-12463 GCA_964347095.1 uncultured Actinomycetota bacterium
CTTATGGATTGGATAAGGAGAAAGAACATACAATTCTAGTGTTTGATTTGGGCGGGGGCACCTTTGATGTATCAATCCTGGAGATCTCGGAAGGACTGTTTGAAGTCAAATCGACCAGCGGTGACACTCAGCTCGGCGGTGACGACTGGGACGAGCGGATCATGAATTGGATGGCCGACGATTTCAAGGCAAAACAAGGCGTTGATCTGCGCAAAGATAAGATGGCAATGCAGAGGCTGAAAGAAGCAGCCGAGAAAGCCAAGTGCGAGCTTTCATCCGCACAGACCACGAACATCAATCTTCCGTTTGTTACCGCGACGGCAGAGGGTCCGCTTCACCTCGATATGACGCTGAGCAGGGCGGAACTGAACAAGATGACCGCAGATCTGCTTGAGCGTTGTGAGGGGCCATTCAAGCAAGCAATCAAGGATGCCAAGATGAAGCCTGAGGAGATAGACGACGTCGTGATGGTGGGCGGGCAAACCCGTATGCCGGCGGTACAGGAGCTAGTGAAGAGACTTACCGGGGGCAAGGAACCTCATAAGGGCGTAAATCCCGATGAAGTAGTTGCGATTGGCGCAGCTTTGCAGGCCGGTATCATCACCAAGGAAGTCAAGAAAGACATCCTGCTCCTGGACGTTACTCCCCTATCTTTGGGCATCGAGACCAAGGGTGGGATCTTCACCAAAATGATTGAGCGCAACAGTACAATTCCTACCAAGAAGAGCGAGATCTTTACTACCGCAGATGACGGCCAAACCAGCGTCGAAGTGCATGTGCTTCAGGGTGAACGGCAGATGGCTTCGGGCAACCGGACTCTTGGGCGTTTCCATCTGGTTGATATCCCGCCAGCCCCAAGAGGAATTCCGCAGATCGAAGTCACCTTCGATATTGACGTCGATGGCATAGTGCATGTACACGCACAGGACAAAGCTACCGCAAAAGAGCAGTCTATGACAGTCACCGGCGGCAGTGCTCTCAGCAAGGATGAGATCGACAAGATGATGCGGGAAGCCGAGGCGCATGAGGAAGAAGACCGCAAGAAAAAAGAGGAAGCAGAGATCCGAAATGAAGCTGACAACCTGGTCTACTCCACTGAAAAGACCTTGCATGACGTGGGCGACAAACTGGGAGCCGACGAAAAGTCAAAGATCGAAGCTGGCGTGAACGAGCTCAAAGAGGCGCTGAAGGGCGGCGATATCGATAAGATCAAGTCAGCCATGGAAGAGCTCAAGCAAGCATCCTACAAAATGGCTGAGGCTGCCTATGCGCAACAGCAAGCTCAGCAACAAGCACAAGGCCCTGCCCAGGAAGCTGGCGCTGCTGAAGGTCAAGCCGAAGAAGGCGAAGTTGTTGATGCAGACTACGAAGTGGTAGATGAAGAAAAGGAAAAAGAACGACAGTGAGTTGAAGCGTCGGGAAGCAACACAAAAACGGTATGGAGGGAGATGTGAAAAATGGCAATTGTACGATGGGATCCTTTTAAAGATTTTCTGTCACTCCAGCGAGACATGGGAAGGTCATTTGACAGGTCATTTGGATGGAGTGGTATAGGCCCTGCAGAGTGGACTGGCGAATGGACCCCGGCACTAGATGTGTATCAAACCGATAACGAGATCGTTGTCCAGGCTGAACTGCCGGGGCTGACCGCCAAGGATATCGATATTTCCATCAAGGATGATACTCTTACGCTCAAGGGCCATAAAAAGTCTTCTGAGGAAGTCAAAGAGGAAAACTACTATCGGGTCGAGCGCAGATACGGTTCTTTCGAAAGAGCCATTGCGCTGCCGGTGGAAGTAAAAAGAGACCAAATAAAGGCGACGGTCAAAGAGGGAGTTCTCAAGGTGACACTTCCTAAGGCCGAAAAAGCCAAGCCCAAAGAGATCAAAGTAGCTGTTGAAGAGAGCAAATAAGCTGATGGACCCTTTCCGACCTTTTAAATCTTGACCTGGGGTGAAACCATGACCAAAAAGAAGACTACCTCTGCGGGACGAAAAGCACAGGATAAAGCTGATCAGAGAAAGTATACAGCAGAGAATTCCGCAAAACTCGTGCAAGACGATATCGACGCGCTCAGCGATAAGTTGAAGGAGAAGGAGACACAAGCAGCCGAATATCTGGATAGCCTCCAGAGACTCCATGCCGATTTTGAGAATTACAAGAAAAGGATGCTGAAGGAGCAGACTCAGTTTGTAGCGGCGGCCTGCAAGGATTTGATTATGGAACTGATTCCGGTCTTGGACAATTTTGAGCGAGCCCTCCGGGCCGGGGAGCAATCAAAGGACGTAGGCGCATTTTGCAGGGGCGTTGAAATGGTCCACGGGCAGCTTGTGGAGATCTTAAAGCGAGCTGGCCTTGTTGAGATAAATCCCGTGGGCGAAGAATTTGATCCTCTGCACCATGAGGCTGTGATGCAAGTCAGCAGTGATGACCACGAAGACAACACCGTGGTCGAAGTGATTCAAAAGGGCTATCGGCTGAAAGGAAAACTTCTTCGTCCTGCTGCAGTCAAAGTCTCCAAGACGGGCAGTTAAAGCTGCCAATGCAAAGTGTCTGCCTGCTGGCAGGCACTTTGCAAAGACAATGCTGCGGCAGTTGGAAATTCTGAGATCATTGTGCCGCTTGTTCCTCCAGACGCTCGCGTTTGAACAGGTGATAATAAATGAATGGACGAAAACTCAAAGACTATTACGCGGTCCTTGGGGTGGAGAAGGAAGCATCAGAAAAGGATATTAAGAAAGCTTTTCAAAAACTAGCTCGCAAATATCATCCTGATGCGAATCCAGATAATAGGAAGGCAGAAGAGAAATTCAAGGAGATATCAGAAGCCTACGAGGTGCTTAGCGACTCCAAGAAACGCAAGGAGTATGACGAGGGAGTTAGATTCTTTGAAAGCGGCGGTTACGCGGGTGCCAGCGAGGATTTCTTCCGAGGTGGCAGCTTCACCGGTTTTAGAGATTTCACAAACATCTTTGATATGTTTGGAGACTTCACCGGCTTTTCTCAGCAGGCTCAGCAGCCGCAGAGAGAAAGAGGCAAGGATCTTTACTACAGCATCAGACTCTCCTTTGAGGATGCCCTCAGTGGTCTGGTAACGCGGATAAACGTGAGCAGGGATGAGTCCTGTCCAACGTGTTTTGGAAGCGGAGCCAAGCCTGGTACCTCTCCCAAAATGTGTCCTCAATGCCAAGGCAGGGGCGTCACCGCCGAGAATCAGGGTTTCTTTAGTCTGAGCCGTGCATGCAGTATGTGCTTGGGCAAAGGAACAATAATCGAGTCGGCGTGTCCAAGCTGTACAGGAACGGGCAAGTCCGCTAAGCTGCAAAAAGTCACTGTCAAAATTCCGCCGGGCGTAAAGGACGGTTCAAAAATTCGGTTCAAAGGAAAGGGCGGCCTGGGCTCCAATGGTGGTCCGCCTGGAGATCTATACATAGTCACTAAAGTAGCTCCTCATCCCATCTTCAAGCGGGATGGGACCAACATTCTGCTGGACGTGCCGGTTACCTTCGCGGAGGCTGCGTTAGGTGCAAAGATTGACATTCCTACAGTAGATGGAATGGTATCGCTTAAGATACCGGCGGGGACTCAGGAAGGAAAGACTTTTAGATTGAGAGGGAAAGGAGCTCCGAAGATGAGAGGTTCTGGCAAAGGCGATATGCTGGCCAAAATACGTGTGGCCGTCCCAAATCGACTGAATTCAAAAGAAAAGAAGGTATTAGAGCAATTTGCCGAGCTCCATAAGGAAAATCCCAGAGAGCATCTGCAGAAGCTGGCAAAAAAGTAAGCAGCGGGTCAGGCAAGAGGGTCAGACCACCCCAGGGAGGTCTGACTACACGTGGCCCAGGTGATCGCGGGCGAGGGCTTAGTGATGAGAAGTAATTCAAAGAAAAGTGATCGGCCGGTGTATATGATCGGAGTTGCTGCGGAACTGGCGGGAATGCATCCTCAGACACTCCGCATTTACGAGCGGAAGAAGCTTGTCTATCCCAAAAGGACTGCAGGCAGCACCCGGCTGTATTCCGACAAAGACATAGAGACGCTCAGGTACATTCAAGAATTGACCCAGGAGCTTGGTATCAATCTGGCTGGAGTCAAGGTGATCCTTAAGCTAGAAGAGGAGAGAGAAGAACTCAAAGATAGATTCGGCCAGATACGGGAAGAAATGCAGGAGATCCGCGAGGAAATGAAGGACGAGATCGAGAAGGTGCACCGGCAGTACCGGCGGGAACTGGTGCTGTTCCCTCGCGGAGAACTGATGCAAAGGCACTGAGTTCTGAGTGATGAAGCGAAAGAGTGAAGGAGTGAAAAAACCTGAGCAGGCCGCGTCAAGTGAATGGTTAGCGGTTTGCGGGTATCGGTTCGAGCGAGATTGAAAACCTTGGTTGGCGGTTATCGGTTCGTGCAAAATCAAAATCAGCGGCTATTGGCCTCGGTCTACGGCGAACTGTAAGTGGTCGATGGTGAACCGCTTTTGGAGCGCAAACGCGCACCGAGAACTGCGCACCGAATCAAGAGGTGAAATAGATTATGGAAAAACTTACGATCAAGGCGCAGGAAGCATTGGAGAATGCGCAAAGGATAGCGGAGGACAGGAGTCATCAGCAGCTTGATGCAGAGCATTTGACCCTTGCTCTTTTGGAGCAGGAGGGCGGGATTGTCCGTCAATTGCTGCAGAGGTTGGGAGTGCGGCCGGAAGCGGTTGCTGACGCTGTCAAGATCAGACTCGATGAGATGCCGAAGGTTGAAACACTAGGAGGGCAAACCTACTTGGCGCCCACTATGAAAAAGGTATTTGATGTCGCAAGGTCTGAGGCCGAGCGCCTCAAGGATGAATATATGAGCACGGAGCATATTCTTCTCGGCATCCTGAATCAAGGAGGCGCAGTCTCCTCTATTCTAAAAGAACAGGGAGTGACAAAGGATAGTCTCTACAAAGCGCTCACTGATATCAGAGGCTCTCACCGTGTCACCGATCCAAGTCCAGAGGAGAAGTATCAGGCTCTGCAAAGGTATGGCCGGGATCTTACTGAGCTGGCGCGCAAGGGAACACTGGATCCAGTTATTGGGCGAGATGATGAAATCCGCCGAGTGATTCAGGTTCTTTCCAGAAGGACCAAGAACAATCCTGTATTGATTGGGGAGCCTGGCGTTGGGAAGACAGCGATCGTCGAAGGACTGGCCACCCGTATTGTGAGCGGCGACATCCCAGAAAGTCTCAAGAACAAGAAGGTAGTGGCTTTGGACATGGGCTCACTGGTTGCCGGGACTAAGTACAGGGGGGAATTTGAGGATCGCTTGAAAGCCGTGCTAAAAGAGATAAGCGAAAGCGAAGGACAAGTTATTCTGTTCATTGATGAGCTACATACGGTTGTCGGTGCGGGTGCGGCGGAAGGAGCTGTTGACGCGTCAAATATGCTAAAGCCTATGCTTGCCCGGGGTGAATTGAGGTGCGTCGGCGCCACCACCCTTGATGAATACCGCAAGCATATAGAGAAGGATGCGGCCTTGGAGCGGCGATTTCAGCCGGTCTTGGTGCAGGAGCCCTCGGTAGAGGATACGATCGCTATTTTGAGAGGCTTGAAAGAACGCTATGAAATACATCATGGGGTCAGAATAATGGACTCGGCTTTGATCGCGGCTGCGGTCTTATCTTCACGTTACATATCAGATAGGTTCTTGCCTGACAAGGCAATCGACCTAATTGATGAAGCTGCTTCCAGATTGCGGATAGAGATCGACAGTCTGCCGACCGAAATTGACGAGGTTGAAAGAAAGATAAATCAGCTGGAAGTAGAACGGCAGGCGTTGAAAAAGGAGACGGACAAAGCTTCCAAAGAAAGACTGGAGAAATTGGAAAAAGAGCTGGCCAAGCTGAAGGAAGAGAGCCTGGCAATGAAGGCGCACTGGCAAAATGAGAAGAATCAGATCACGCGCATCCAGCAACTAAAAGAGCAAATTGACAAGGCTCGCATTGAAGAGGAGCAGGCAGAGAGAGCAGGTGACTTGGAGAAAGTAGCGAGGATCCGATATCAGGACCTGGTGAGTCTTCAAGGGGAGCTGGAGACGGAAAACCAGAAACTGGCCGAGCTCCAGAAGGACCAGATGATGCTCAAAGAAGAAGTAGAGGAGGAAGATATTGCCCAGGTGGTTTCCAAATGGACCGGCGTGCCAGTATCTAGGCTCATGGAAGGGGAAATTGAAAAGCTGGTCAATATGGAAGACAGGCTGAAGAAGCGTGTCGTGGGGCAGGATGAGGCCATAAGCGCGGTTGCCAACGCCATAAGGCGTGCGAGGGCAGGGATACAAGACCCTGATAGGCCCCTTGGCTCTTTTCTCTTTCTGGGTCCGACCGGGGTTGGCAAAACCGAGCTCGCTAGAGCGTTGGCCGAGTTCTTGTTTGATGATGAGCGGGCCATGGTGCGATTGGACATGAGTGAATACATGGAGAAGCATACGGTATCCAGGCTTATCGGAGCCCCTCCAGGATACGTTGGCTACGAAGAAGGAGGCCAACTTACCGAGTCGGTCAGAAGGCGTCCCTATTCGGTCATTTTGCTGGATGAGATCGAAAAAGCACATCAGGATGTGTTTAATGTCTTGCTTCAGATTTTGGATGATGGCAGGTTGACTGATGGGCAGGGAAGGACCACTGATTTTAAGAACACCATTATCATTATGACCTCCAATATCGGTGGAGAGTGGATCCAGGGACTAAGCGACCGGGATGCCATAAGGGAAAAAATAACCGATGCACTTAAGTTGCATTTTCGCCCCGAATTTCTCAATAGGATAGACGAAGTGGTCATATTCAACCAACTCTCAATGGCCGACATCGAACAGATTGTAGATATTCAGATCGAATACTTGAGAAAACGTCTGCGTGAGAAGAACATAGAGGTCGTTCTTGATCCTGGTGCCAGAGAACTATTGGCAGTGGGAGGCTTCGACCCAGTCTATGGCGCAAGGCCGCTGAAGAGAATCATCCAGAGAGAGATCGGCGATGTTCTTGCCATGAAGCTACTCGAAGGCCAGTTCATAGAGGGTGACACCATCAGGGTAGGCGAGAAAAACAGCGAATTGTCCTTTTCTAAAGAGAAAGCTAAAGCGGCAAAGTGATGCGGGAACAAAGAAGTCAGAAGTTCCATGCGGACAGCCAGTACCTATGCGGATTTTCGGTTTGGGTTATCGCTTCGCGCCAGGTCAAAACCAGCGGCTGTTGGCTTCGGTTTAAGGCGGACTGCGAGCGGTCAATGTGAACCGCTTTTGCCCGCGAACCGCGTAGCGCAAATGGCTTCACAACAATTTAAAGGAACTTTGGTAGAAGTAGCGAAAAGCATTATGAACAGCAGCAAGAATCGAAGAAATTGACCCAGACTCAGAAGAACTAGAGAATGAACTAAGAAAGGAGGTTATAGCAATGGCTGATGAACCCACTACTCCTCCTCCGCCTCAGACACCTCCACCTCAGACACCTCCGCCTCCACCTGCGGAAGGTAAAAGTAGTACTGGATTGGATCCCAACGTTGCAGGTTTTCTGTGTTATTTGGTTGGCTGGATTACAGGCCTTATTTTCTATCTAACCGAAAAGGAAAACGACTACGTGCGATTCCATGCAATGCAGTCAATTGTCTTTTCGGTTGCGGTGATCGTGATCTTCATTGCCCTTAGTTTATTGGGCACAATAATTGGAATGTTGCCGGTAATTGGGGCTATTATCGGCCTATTCCTCGGCCTGGCCAGTTTTATTGTATGGATAGGGGCATTTGTCCTTTGGATCATGCTAATGATCAAGGCATATCAAGGGGAAAGATACAAATTGCCTGTTCTGGGAGATATAGCCGAGAAGTATATGTAGCACAGGCAGAGCATTTAATGCCTGTGGCAAATGTCGAATGAATGAATAATTTCTGAATGACGGATTCTGAAAAAAGCGTCTTTGCTGATTCATCATTCTGGATCAGCCATTCCTTCGCCATTAGGATTTGGCTATTAGTCATTTTCTTGGATGCCGGCTTTCTGCTGATTCAACCGAGGCGTTGATCAAAATGCCTCAAAGCAAAGCTCTGCTCCGGGAGGCGGTGTTATGCGCAGGACTTCTATTAGAAGGATTGGTCCCTGGTCTGTTTTCAAATTCTCGCTCGTCGCTTATCTGGTCTTCTTCTTAATTGTCTTTGTCTTCTTTCTCGTCAGTTATCTGATTGTAGTCGGCTCGGGAGTTGCCGGAGCTCAGAGTGAGGATGTTGCCGAACTATTCAAAGCCTTCGGGGTCAGCGGCGGCGTCGCTCTCGTGGTTATTTTCTTTGCTGGATTTTTCTCATGCATTTTTTATGCGATTTTCAATTCGATCGGAGCCCTGATCTATAATCTTATTGCGTGGGTGACTGGCGGCATCGAGCTGGGATTGGAAGAAAGGGACTAGCAGCGGCGTTTGAACAGTGACGAGCGATAAAGACAAAAGCAAATTGCCTCTCACTCATCACTCATTGAGAGTCGGGGCTCGAGTCCTGCGGTAACGTGGACCTTTCCTCTGGAATCCACGATGATTCCCTCCGTATCTGCAAGCGTTTCCAGGAGATCAAGTCCCTTAGAGGCACCCATTACAAATACGGCCGTGGAGAGAATGTCTGCTTCGGTGCAACTTTTCTTGGTGACAATGGTAACGCTTCTGCACCGATTGGCGGGCAGCCCCGTTTTAGGATCGAGAATATGGTGATATCGTTTCCCGTTCCGCACAAAATATCGTTGATAATCCCCTGACGTGCTCACATTTTCATTGGTAAGCTCCAGAGTCCCCAGAGTCTTACCTTCTTTTCGTGGGTGCTGAATGCCTACCAACCATGGCTTGCCATCCGGCTTTGCGCCCAGGACAACGGTCGTGCTTCCAGTCGTGACCAGTGCGCTGTCAATGCCCTTTCTTTTCAATATGTCAACTGCTCTATCTGCCGCGTAACCCTTAGCCACTCCTCCCAGATCCAGCTGCATATGCAGTCTTCTAAATAGCACGGTGCTCTTTTTGCGGTCGACTTTCAGTCCTCCCATGTCAGCGAGGGCCAAGGCGTTGCCTAGCCGGTGCGCTGAAGGGACGCGGCCCTTGCCACCAAAGTTCCATAGTTCTATCACAGGTCCCAAGGTGAGATCAAAAGCGCCTCCGCTGAGCCGGCTCAACTCCTTGCATGTGCTGATGATCTCAACCAGATGAGCAGAGGCCGGCACAGGGGTGTTGCTGTTGTTCGCTGCATTCTTGTTGAGTTGAGATATGTCGCTTCTGGGATCATAATAGTCCGTCTCTTTATCAACCTTCTCAATTTCCTTTATTGCCAGGTCCACGGCTTGTTCAACTTGCCTGTTCTCTTCTCCGTAGACTTTTATTGAAACCAGAGTATCCAAGGCTACTTTCTCTTTTTCATACGGCTCATCCAGATACTTCCCGTTCCGACCGCTGAGAACAGCTGCTGCTGTCAATACTAGCAGTAACAGCATCAAGACGATCGACCAGGTTCGCTTATTCACTTCTTTACTCCTTTACTTTTTCACTTTGACTACAGCACGATTACGGTGCCTGCTTGGCAAGTGGCGTTCGATTATCAGTCTATGGTCAGCGCTCGAACGCCTTCACCGTTCACTGCTACAAAGCGCGGTTACGGTTAGGGTTACGATGCCCGGACGGCTTTAAGCTATTGGTCCTACCGAAAGACATCGAACGATACCCGCTTCCTTGCTGTAATCCTTTTTGCTGTGTAATTCCTGAAGGTAGCTGCTCCAGGAAATGTCCAGTTTCTAACGACAAATGTCTAATGATTGTCCAATGACAAAATGAGCAAGACTGAAAACAATGATTGTTTGTCATTCGTCATTATTAATTCGTAATTCCCTAAAAACCTAGTGTTATCATCTGTTTGTATCTCTACTATTCTACGCTATAATCTTAGGGAAATCTTAGGGGAGACTCTTGAAGTCAAGTTGCAGCTTGTAGCTGGTTGGCTTGCGGCACAAAAAATCAGGATTAGGAATTAGCTTGTAGCTTGTAGGATGAAAAGCGCAACAATCATATGGTTTCCTACACACCAAGAGGTTATAAGCTGGTCCTAGAGTACTGATACCTATTAGTCAAGTATCCGGAGTAGCCATGCCGTATAGAATTGGCATACCACAAGCCCTTTTATACTATAAATATTTTCCACTCTGGGAGACGTTCTTTACTGAGCTGGGTGCAGAGGTTGAGGTTGGCAGGCCAACCGGCAAGAAGATACTCAATCGAGGCCTGGAAGTCGCTGAGAATGAGCTCTGTCTTCCCATCAAATCATTTTTCGGACATGTGATATCAAGCATCGGAGATATCGATGCGCTTTTCGTGCCGCGTGTTGTGAGCGTCGATCCCGATGGCTACACCTGCCCCAAACTTCTGGGTCTGCCGGACATGGTAGAGAGTCTCATCAAAGACCTCCGGATTACTTCCAAAGCCAGGGTGCTTGCTCCCACCTTGAACCTCAGAGAAAAGAACGGTTGGGAGCAGGTGTTTGAAGAGTTGGGAAATGAGATCGGGGCCCAAGCGGTGCAGATCAGAAAAGCAAGCAGCAAAGCGGCGAAGGCTCAAAGAGAATTTCACACCAAAATAGAACAAGGTTTTCTTCCCACAGAGATTTTTTCCGGTAAGGGCAAGAGGGCCAGAAATGGAACTGATTTGACCATCGGCATCGTGGGACACAGCTATCTTCTCTATGATAAGTATCTTAGCATGGACATTATCGGAAAGGTCAGAAAGAGAGGAGCATATGTTCTCACTCCGGAAATGATCGCTCCCCGCAGGGCCAAAAAAGGGGTCAGTGCTCTGCCCAAACCGCTTTTCTGGAACTATCAGAAGGAGATTTTCGGTGCTGTCCACGCTCTGGCTCGCGCGGGTACTGTAGACGGTTTAATATATCTGCCGGCATTCCCCTGCGGCCCTGATTCGGTAATCGGCTCATTTATTGAAAGAGAGGCAAAGAAGTACGGAGTCCCCGTGACCCCTATCAGCATGGATGAGCATGCAGGTGAAGCAGGTATTGAAACCAGGGTCGAAGCGTTTATTGATATGATCCGCCGTGAAAAAAGAAGTATAGCCAAGGGCTTGTTGCCATCGCCACGTTCCAAGAAGGGGCACAAATATAGAAAGAGGAGCATTGCTCGCAAAGACATGCTAGTGAGCTTTCCCCGGATGGGGCACGACACGCATGAGGTGCTAAAACACCTGTTTGACCAGCTGGGAATAGCCTCCATTGCTCCACCTCCCACCTCCGAGAGAACTATGAGATTAGGGGTGGAATATGCTCCTGAGACCATTTGCCTGCCTCTTAAAATGAATATGGGCAACTACATTGAGGTATTGGAGAAGGGGGCAAACGTCCTGATTCATGCAGGCGGTTGCGGCCCTTGCCGCTTCGGTTTCTATGGAGCTCTTGCTGAGTCAATTCTGAGACAAGAACTGGAGTTTGATTTCCAGTTTAGACTCATAGAGCCACCAGGGTCCCAAGGCATCCAGGCTTTTGCCGATTTCTTCAGATATTTTAGTCCCGGCAGGGTGTCACCATTGTTCTTGCCGGTGACCAAAAAGGTGACGCATAGTCTCGCAGCTTTCTTGGAACGTCCGTGGATTGAGTTGCTCAGCCTGACTCCGCATGACTACAGATTGTGGAAAATAATCCAGACAAGCTTTGAGAAGAAACGAGCATTTGATATGGTAGAGCGGCAATGTTTAGAGGTCAGGTGTTACGAGACAAGAAAGGGAGAAGCCACACGGGCCATAACCAAGGCTCGAGAATGGATTAATGAAGCGGTGACCTTGGAAGAGATTCAAGAAGCGAGGCAGGAAGGAATAGCGCTTCTGGCCGGAATTGATCAGGATCGCTCCAAGGATGTGTTAAGAGTTGGAATCGTCGGTGAGTTCTTCATTCTTTTGGAACCGTTCATCAATTTCAACATTGAAGAGTGGTTGGGGAACCGAGGTGTTTTTATTGAGCGTGGCGTCTATGTCTCGGATTGGATAGCACCGACCAAAGAAAATGTAGTCGGAGGCATTCACTACGACAAGCTTGTTGATAACGCCTATCCCTATCTCAAACATATTGTGGGCGGTGAAGGAATAGCAACCGTCGGGCACACGGTACTCTGCGCGAAACACGGTTACGACGGTGTGATTCATATGATGCCTTTTACATGTATGCCCGAGACAGTGGCCAAGCAGATCCTGCCATCAATAAGCCATGAACAAAACATTCCTGTCCTTTCTTTGGTCATTGATGAGCAGACGGGAAAGGCGGGCATAGAAACCCGGCTAGAAGCGTTCATGGACCTTATGAAGAACAGGAGACAGCTCGTTCACGGAGGGAGAGTTCAATGAAAGGATATTTGGGAGTTGACGTGGGTTCGGTAAGCACCAACCTCGTCCTGATTGACAGCCGGAATCGGGTTGTTGCTTATGAATATC
>CAYFXD010000151.1:0-5340 GCA_964347095.1 uncultured Actinomycetota bacterium
ACGACGGAGCTAAGACTGCACTTATTGATCAAGGGAAAAGCCTTTTGCCGGCAGGCGTTGTTTCATCAGAAGGCTCGTTCAACTTGGGGGATGCAGTTAGTGTCGCGGACAAGGAAGGCAGAGTCTTCGCCAGGGGTTTAATAAACTTCAGTAGCGATGAACTGGACAAGGTCAAGGGCTTAAAAAGCGCCGACATCGCATCGAAATTCTCCGAGGAAGTCAGCGATGAAGTCATTCACAGGGACTGTCTTGTGATACTCAGGTAATGCAAAGTGCAAACGCAGAGTGCAAAATGAAAAAATCAAATAGAACATCAAAGGCAGAACCGTGCAATCAAGGATATTGCTGGTGCGGCTAGACTTTTTGGAGGCGTAGATGAGTGTTGTGGAAGATATTTGCCGGAAAGCGAAAGAGGCATCGAGGGCCATGGGGAGTCTATCCACCAGGGTCAAGAACGATGCTCTTCTCGCTGTTGCCGATGCTTTGATCACAAGAAGTACAGAGATAGTCGAGGCAAATCAAAAGGATCTAGAGGAGGGCAAAAGAAGGGAGATATCAGCTGCTCTCATGGACCGGCTGCTTCTGAATGAGTCCAGGATTGAGGAGATGGCCGAGAGCATGAAAGACCTGGTCGCCCTGAAGGATCCAGTCGGCGAGGTGGTTAAAGGCTGGAGGATCCCAAACGGTCTTTTAATCACAATTGTCAGAGTTCCTTTGGGAGTAGTGAGCATGATTTATGAGGCAAGGCCCAATGTGACTGTTGATGCAGCCGGGCTCTGCGTCAAGACCGGGAATGCAGTGGTTTTAAGAGGCAGCTCCGTGGCGTTGAACTCCAATCTTCGGCTCACAGAAGTAATCGCCGCAGCCGCATCTGAAGCCGGACTTCCGAAGAACGCGGTCCAATCAATTCCGTCAGCCTCCCGAGAGCAGGCAAATGAGCTAATGCGGATGCATAGATTTGTAGACGTACTCATTCCACGAGGGGGGGCGGCACTCATAAATAATGTTGTTGAGAATTCCACCGTTCCTGTGATAGAAACGGGAGTAGGCAATTGCCATGTTTATGTTGATAAAGGCGCTGATCTGGATATGGCGGCTAGGATTGTGGTAAACGCCAAGACCCAAAGGCCTGGGGTGTGCAATGCAGCGGAGACTCTGTTGGTGCATAAAGACATAGCCCGGGATTTCTTGCCAGGCGTTCTTGCCCAGCTAAGAGAAAAGGGCGTTACTTCACATGGCTGCGAAATTACTAAATCAATTGATGCAACTGTTGAAAGCGCGCAAGAGAAAGATTGGACCACCGAGTACTTGGATTTGCAGTTGGCCGTGCGCGTCGTCGACTCCCTTGAAGATGCTATCGAGCACATTCAAACCTATGGAACGCAGCACTCAGAAGCGATTGTAACCGAAGACTACTCGGCGGCCACTAAGTTTATCAGTCAAGTGGATGCGGCAGCCGTGTACATAAATGCTTCCACTCGATTTACCGACGGAGGCCAGTACGGTATGGGTGCTGAAATCGGCATCAGCACTCAAAAGCTGCATGCGCGAGGCCCGATGGCCTTGGAGGCACTCACTTCCACGAAATTCATAGTGTATGGGGAAGGGCAGATCAGGGAGTAAGGGATTCATTGCAAAATGCAAATTGCCAATAGAAACATGAAACTTCAATAGATCAGGACAGGATGTAAATTGGAGATTGAAAGATGAAAAGAGGCAGCAACCCGCATGAGGCCAGTGTTCGGTTGATGAATTGGCTATCGGGCAAATATGGTTGTTGTAGTTTCGAATTGATTGTCCTGGATTTCGGTTCTTATGGTATAGACACAAGCTCGGTTTTACATCTTACATTCTGAAAATCTGCAATTTGCATTCTGCAATGCACGGCTTTCGTGAAGGGGTGTTGATGGCTAAAAGAGCTCAGTCTTTGGGAGTCATGGGAGGCACGTTTGATCCCATACACTACGGCCACCTGGTAACCGCTGAAGAAGCCTTAGTTCAATTCCAACTGGATAAGGTCATGTTTATTCCGGCTGGTCATACGCCTCATAAAGATAACAGGGAGGTCCTCGCTGCCGAAGAGCGATACCTTTTGACGGTAATCGCCACGGCGTCCAACCCCAACTTTGATGTATCCAGGATCGAGATTGATCGCAAAGGTCTTTCCTATACGATCGATACTCTGCGTGAACTTCGAAGAATCTATGGCGAGGACGTGCAACTGTTTTTTATTACTGGAGCCGATGCAATTCTCGAAATACTGACCTGGAAAGATAATGAGGAGCTTTATGCCTTGTGCAGTTTTATAGCCGCAACCAGACCAGGTTATAGCTTGGATAAGTTCAAAGAACTGCATCTGTTGCCTGAGAACCGCCGACCGAGCAACAGGAAACCGAGGATATTCTTTATGGAGATTCCAGCGCTGGCGATTTCCTCCACGGACATCAGAAAGCGCATAAGGGAAGACAGGCCGATCCAATACCTTGTTCCAGAGGGAGTAGCTAATTATATCCGCAAGTCGGATTTCTACAAAACGTAGTCTATGATCTGGGCCGCGCCTATCACAAGAAAACGCAGTAAAAGAAGAGATCAGTGGGCAGAAGAGCGATTAAGCAGAAGAACAAGCACAATTGGATAATCAGTGGCATCTTGGAGCTAGGTCAGCGATGGCGGAGAACTGGATTTGTCGGATCGCGCACAACCAGGTCCCGCTTGGGGAGCTCAAGAGTGCGCTCGGTCTCTAGCGGGAGATCAAAACTTAAGACAAAGCCAAAAGCGAGAAAGAAAGCAATAGGGTTCGGGACAGGCCTCAGGTCAAAGCATGTGAGGCAATCGCGGGCCGGACCGCGCATGACTGCACGCAGCAACCGCAATCGTATGTGGGAAAAAGTAGCGCTTATTGCCGGTTCCTGTTGTTTACTCGTGCTGGTTGTTGCCGCCTTTTGGAATTTCTTTGCCACTAATCCGTTTTTGAGAGAAAAATCCGTGATCGCTAAAAAGCAAAAGAAACAGACAAAGCTTGAAAGCCTGCTCTTTATTGGCGTCAAGGAAGGCAAAAGCGGGGAAAGAGCGACCGGTATAGCTGTTGTGTTGCCCGGAAAGGAAGAAGACCAGACAGCGGGCTGGTCTATTCCAGAGAATACGTATGTCGTAATTCCTGGTTACGGCTATGACAAAATATCTCTTGCTCTAGAATCCGGGACGTCCTCGATGGTCGCGACGGTGCAAAATTTCTTGGGTATCAAGGTTGATCATTTCGCTCGGTTGAGCTCTGATGATTATAAGGAAACCGTTGGCAAGCTGCGCTTGGATAGAGCATTGGACAAAGTTCAACAGACCGATCTGAACCGCGAAGAGTATGGTCGCTTCTCTGAAAAGTTTGCGGCCGTGTCGGCTCAGGATGTCAATTTGATTCCTCTGCCGGTGAAACCATTGATGGTCGGAAAGGAGACATTTCTTCAGCCGGATCATTTAGAGATAGACCGTCTTTTCAAGCTGATCTGGGGAATATCTGAGCAGGAGCGAAAAGGAAATCCCAGGGCGATTATTCTAAATGGATCGGGTATTCCGGGGGTGGGAGGAGAAGCTGCTGAGCGGTTGATCGGGATCAATTGCAGGGTCATCGAGACCGAGAACGCAGACAAGTTTGATTATGAAAAAACGCAGATCATAGTGTATAAGTTGAGCCAGGAATGGGCTACGAAGATCAGAGACGAACTGGGAACCGGTGTGATTCTACGCAAAGAAATGCCACAGGATTTGGTTGATGTCACTGTTGTCATAGGCAAGGACTATGCATCAAGAACCCCGTAATCAAAGCCATCTGCAATCTTTGAGACCAATGGCGGCAATCATCTGTTGTGTGGTAAGCTATAGTTAGCCGGCAAGGAGGTATGCCACTCTGGAATCAAAAGAAATTGCCAGATTTGCGGCCCGCGTAGCTTCCGATAAGAAAGCCCAAGACATAATCATATTGGATGTCAGCGAGATCCTGGTGATTACCGATTACTTTATAGTGCTGAGCGGGAATACGGAACGGCAAACAAAGACCATCTCAACAGCGATTCAGGAAGAGCTGGAAAGAAGCGGGATCAGGCCAATCGGGAAAGAGGGAGAAGCCGGGGCAAGGTGGATCCTGCTTGACTATGGAGACGTGGTAATCCACATTTTCCGGGCACGGGAACGAGAATATTATCAGCTGGAGCGATTGTGGAAGGATGTTCCCACGGTGAAATGGGACGAAGAAGCCGAAGGGCCCGAGCAGTTCTCTTCTTACTATTCAGACCAGTTGAACGCCTGAGTCCGTTTTATGGACTGGATATTAGAGCGGCTGAGCAAGATGTGTTGCGATTGTCTACACGTGGTTGATTTGCCACTTGGCGGTCAGTGAGGATTAGGGTGATAGTGCCCGTTTGGCTGCGGATTGCGTGGTTGGTTTCAAAAACACTTCTCACGGCGGTCTTCCTCCATCCTCAGGACTGAAGCTTCTATTGGTTTACCTACCGTTGGTCCATCGATGATATGGGCTGTAAACCTAGCCTTTGCTGGCTGAGCAGAGTGGTGCCTAAACATCTGAACGTGCTGGATTTGTTTTTAGCGGTCGGGTTTGACTAAGAGCAGGCAAAAAAATATAATTCTTTGGTACAGTTTAATAGTAGCGATGAAGAGGAGTAGTAGGAGTTGTTCTTGAAGACCAGAGACCTGGCGGGCGCGGTGGAAGCTAGGCAGGAAAGCTCTGAACTCGCCTCGGAGCTTGTGAATCAAGCTTTTCTATGAAGAGATTGCCAGTTCACACGGGGCGCCCGTTATCGTGCTTAAGCGAGCAGATACTTGCAGAGTAGTCTGTTTGATTTCGCTCAGGGCCTGGTATATAAAACGTGGGGATGTAGCTCAGATGGGAGAGCGCTTGCTCGGCATGCAAGAGGTCGTCGGTTCGAATCCGATCATCTCCACCGCGATCATGTGTGGCTCAGGCTCTGCAGCTGGCGGAATCCATGAGAGACTAGACTCGTGAGGATTCGAACCGCAAAGGGTTCTTCAAGGGGAAAGGATGTCCCCTTGATGCAGCGTAAGGAAAGGGAGCCTCAGAGGGAAGACCTGCAAGATCATCTGTTAAATAGGGTGGTACCGCGGAAAGATCTTGATAACCTTTCGTCCCTGGCGAAAGGTTATTTATTTTACATAGCCAAATATAATAATATATTCAGACAGCAGTTAGCCCAGCAATCAATGGGCATGCTATCCTGGAGCGTGAGGTGAACATGGCTGTACAATATGACTTCAAAGCCGTCGAGAAAAAGTGGCAGAGAAAGTGGCAAGAAGAGAATGTGTATCAGGTGC
>CAYFXD010000152.1:0-14948 GCA_964347095.1 uncultured Actinomycetota bacterium
CTCTTTCAGATGGATTCTAACCGCAAAAGATCAGGGCGCCAAGCTAATTGTCGTTGATCCTCGCTTCAACCGCACAGCTGCGAAAGCAGATATGTTTGCTCAGATTAGACCAGGCACGGACATAGCTTTCTTTGGTGGACTGATAAATTACATTCTAGAGAATGAACTCTACCACGAGGAGTATGTCAAGAATTATACAAATGCTTCACTGCTTGTTAACCCCGAGTTCAAATTTGATGCCGGTCTTTTCAGTGGGTATGATTCGGCTACGCGCAAATATAACAGTGCCACATGGTCATATCAGGTGGACGCAAAGGGCACCGCAGCAAGCGACATGAGTCTGACTGATCCCAACTGCGTATTCCAGCTTCTAAAAGAACATTACTCCCGGTATGATGCTGATACGGTATCCAAGGTAACTGGAATCTCAAAGGAGGACTTCGAGGAAATTGCAAAAACATATGCAGCCTCCGGAGAGCCTGGGAAATCAGGAACTTTTATCTACGCGATGGGACTTACTCAACATACGCATGGGACTCAAAACATACGTGCGTTTGCAATGATCCAGCTTCTGCTGGGTAATGTAGGAATGCCTGGTGGTGGAGTCAATGCGGAGCGAGGCGAGTCAAACGTTCAAGGATCAACAGACTTGGCGTTACTCTTTCACATAATTCCAGGTTATATGCCGACCCCGGTGGCATCAACACACCCAACTCTCAAAGATTATCTTGAGCAAAAGAAGTTCACTGCTGGTGGGTACTGGACAAATGGACCCAAGTTTTTCGTCTCACTGCTCAAGGCATTCTGGGGGGACGCAGCTACAGAAGATAATGAATTTGCCTATCACTATATGCCGAAGATAGGAAAGGGCCACAAGGGAGGCGGCTACTCTCACATTGCCCTGTTCGAGGCAATGTATGATGAGGTTATCAAAGGCTTGATGTGTTGGGGGCAAAACCCCGTAGTTAGCGGGCCCAATGCCAATATGGAAAGAAAAGCCATGGAGAATTTGGATTGGCTGATTGCGGTGGATCTATGGGATACGGAGACTGCTTCGTTCTGGCAGGCCCCTGGAGTCGAGCCGAAGGATATCAAGACGGAAGTTTTTCTCCTGCCGGCAGCGGGCTCAATCGAAAAAGAAGGAACCGTAACCAACAGTGGTAGAACGATCCAGTGGAGATACAAGGCAATTGATCCTCCCGGAGAAGCAAAACCTGACTTATGGATACTCAACCAGATCTTCAGAGAGTTGAAAAAAGCCTATGAGGCTGATGATGCAGCTCCAAACCGGGGAGCGATTCTTGACCTCTACTGGGACCATGGAGAAGAAGAGCCAGATCCTGAAGATGTTCTCTTTGAGATGCATGGATTTACATGGGTAGACAAACAGCCGGTCACCAACTTCACTAAACTTGCTGCAGATGGCTCAACTGCTTCTGGCAACTGGATCTATTCAGGTGTATTTGATGGCACCACGAACTTGTCAAAACGGCGCGACAGAAGCGACCCTTCGGGCTTGGGAGTCTATCCCAAATGGACCTGGTGCTGGCCAGTCAATAGGAGAATCCTTTATAATCGCTGCTCTTCCGACCCCCAAGGCAAGCCCTGGGCGGAAGACAAAGCCTATATCTGGTGGGATGGCTCCAAGTGGATAACCAATGACGTTCCTGATTTTGGGTTCAAAGATGCCGCTACTGGCGCAATGGTACCACCTGAGGTCTCGGCAAAGAAGCCGTTTATTATGTTGCCTGAAGGAGTAGGAAGAGAGTTTGCGTCTTCACTGACCGATGGTCCATTTCCTGAACATTATGAGCCAGTTGAAAGCCTAACCGAGAATCTGCTTTCGGCTCAGCAAAACAATCCAGTAATCAAGATGTGGGATTCTGAGATGGACAAGCTCAGTGAGCTCAACTCGGATGAATATCCCATAATTGCCACAACCTATCGGCTGGTTGAACACTGGCAAGCTGGGGCTATGACCAGGAATATCTCCTGGCTTTGTGAGCTGCAACCGGAAGCGTTTATAGAGATCAGTGAGGAGCTTGCAGAAACCAAGGAAATTGAAAACGGTGAACGTGTGAAGGTCAAGAGTGCACGGGGTGAGGTTGATGTTGTGGCCATAGTTACCCCAAGGATAAAGCCTCTAACCGTCAACGGAAAGAAGGTAGATGTGGTTGGTCTCCCATGGCACTTTGGCTATAAAGGAGTGTGCAAAGGTGGACCGAGGTACAAGCATTATGGAGCCA
Organism: uncultured Actinomycetota bacterium; assembly: GCA_964347095.1. Classification (GTDB taxonomy): domain Bacteria; phylum Actinomycetota; class Aquicultoria; order Subteraquimicrobiales; family CAYFXD01; genus CAYFXD01. The sequence continues at coordinate 2,247 of CAYFXD010000152.1, forward strand.
ACCAGCTGACTCCGCACGTAGGTGATGCCAACACCATGATTCCCGAATACAAGGCCTTTCTCGTTGACGTAAGGAAGGTGACGTAAGATGAGAGCAGCGATACTAGTGAGCCCAGCAAGATGCACAGCATGCCGTGGGTGTCAGATCCAGTGCAAGAATTGGAACCAGCTGCCCGCCGAAAAGACTGTTAATTCGGGAACATACGAGAATCCGCCTGATCTCCACTTCAACACGTATAACCGCATACGATTCATCGAAGAGGAGGAGAAAAGTTCAGTAGAGTGGTTCTTCTTCAGCCAGCGGTGCGTGCATTGTGATGAGGCGGCGTGCAAAGAAGTCTGTCCGGTGGATGCAATATATCATGGCAAACGCGGCAATGTTGTTATCGATCAAAAGAAATGCATTGGCTGCACTTATTGTGTACAAAGCTGCCCTTTTGAAATCCCACGTTACAGCGCTTCCAAGAACAAAAGCAACAAATGCCACCTCTGCTTTGACCGGATCCCCAACGATATGGAGCCTGCTTGTACTAGTACATGTCCTACTGATGCTCTGCGCTTCGGCGATCGTGAAGAGCTGATTGAGATTGGGAAGGCAAGAGTGGCCGAACTCAAGAAAAAAGGCAAGAAAGATGCGTCTTTGTACGGTGAAAAAGATCTTGGCGGACTTGGAGTAATATACGCTCTTTCCGAAAAGCCTGAGTTCTTTGGGCTACCGCCATCTCCCTCTATCCCAGCATCCATAGCTTTCTGGCAACTCATGAAGCCAGTTGGTGTGATTGGCGGAGGGGCGACGGTCCTCGCCATTGTGGCCAGTCTTTTGGCCAATATCGGCTATGAAGAGGAGCATAAAGGGGGTGAGGAATAGTGGAGATGGTTCAAAGAAAATCGGCGGTAGCTAGAGCAATTCACTTTGTTCACTTCCTCGCAGGTTTTTCGCTTTTCTATACGGGTCTTGCTCTATTTGTCCCCTCGTTGGTTTTCCTGGCAGATTGGGTTGGCGGTTTCACGGTGACTCGAACTGTTCACCGTGCTGCTGCCATTTTCTTCATAGGCATTCCTCTCCTGGGCATTATCTTCAACTGGAGGGGATTTACTCAAATGTTGCGAGACATCTTTGCCCCCTGGGATGAAGACGACAGAGAGTGGTTAAGAAAATCAGCTCGGTACCTCTTCAACGCCAAGACCAAGATGCCACCGCAAGGTAAAATGAAGAGCGGGCAGCGAGTAGCTGACTGGTTCATTCTGGGAGGTGCTCTTGTTCAATCTCTCACGGGCATCATTATGTGGCAAAACATTTACTTCCCCAAAGCGTTTGTAAGATGGATGTATCCAATCCATGATACCAGCATGATTGTGCTCGGTATTTTCCTTCTGATCCATATCTACCTGGGTTCAGGGCTCTTCCAGCCATATCGAGGAATGTACCGCGCGATATTTGGGGACGGTCAAGTGACAGAAGAACAAGCGCGCTACCACTGGCCAAAGTGGGCAGAGAAAGCATTGAGGAGAAAGTGAGCTTTTTGGTTTTAAGGGAGAGCACAATCGTGCTCTCCCTGCAATTTGAGGAAGACTGATGAAAGCACGAAAGCTGTTCTCAAAAAAGCGACTGCGGAATGATCTAGAACTTGCAAGGGAAACTCGGCCTCAGTTAGGCTCGCTGGTTGATCTCCTTGAACGCATCTATCTCTTCCAATTAAATGAAGTGTCAAAAATGGCTGGCAGCATTCACTTCACGAAGAGGGATTTCCCAGGAGAAGTACCCTACTTTTCAGATGAGCTCTTGGAGATTAATCCCACTGCCTTTTACAAAAAGGCGATGCGAACTGCAGAGATCCTTCAAGAATCGGATCAATACAATCAGGCAAGCCTGGAGCTTGGGGAGCTCTCAGCCGAAGAAACGCTTGATGCTGCTCTGTCTTTTGTGTTCTATCCGGAAAAACCTAGGCCAAGGTGGGCGAATGCAAATAACCAGTTTCTATTAGAGCAGACTCTCACGCTGTTCTATGCCACTACTTCTAGCTCGTTTTTCTCAGAGTGTGACACTGGCAGTTGGGAGAAGGGTGTCTGCCCACTTTGCGGGCAACGGCCATTTATTGCTCGGCTTGATGTGGAAGACGGATCAAGGTTTCTCAAGTGCCACTTCTGCTACCTGGAATGGCGATTCCCCAGGTTCGAATGTCCAGTCTGCAAGAATGAAGAGAAGCGCAACTTCTCTTATTACTTTGCTGATGATGACAGAGCTCATCGGATAGAGCTCTGCGAGAATTGCCGCCATTACCTCAAGACTGTGGATGAGAGAATGCTTGGGAAGGAAGTCGAACTCTTGGCCAGAGACATTCTGATGCTAGGTCTTGAAGAAGCAGTCAGAAGAAAGGGCTATTTTTCCCCATCTGAACAGCAAAGTTAGGATGCAACAATAACTCATAATATTTTGGCCCGAGCTTCAGCAATGTCTTGAGGGTTGCAGAATTCAAATGACTAATATCAAGATCTGGATTTGGCCCCCAGAGCAGCGTTGCGCTAACTACAGGATTGCCAGCTTAAGCGCCATACAGCATAACTTAGTTTGATGTTGTGTTCCTTGTTCAGTTACCATGTCGATGGCCCCAGAATCCCAGACGATACTGATGGCTGTTGCTCTCCGTGCACTAAATCCCTAGGCATATGAAGTAATGTTGGAGGAGCGATGGGTCTGTCCGGGGGATCTGCAAATGAAGTTCTTCGCAATCGGATATGGCAACAGGAAACCCAAGGACTTTCTGAGCCTGCTCAGACAATAATAGATCAAATATGTTGTTGAGAAGGCTTGACAGTCTCGCAGGCTCGATCTTCTTTGTAATGAAAAAAGATCTTGTAATCCAATTTGGCCTGTGTGCAATAGATCCGAATGTCTCTTTCTACTTGCTTCCAATAGCTATTCTTCTGAGAATATGCCGTTTCTGATCTTTTCAGTAGATGTGGATGAACGGCTCTCAGCCATGTTCTTAGACTGGACCAGGTGGTTGGATAGGGGTTTAGGTTTTCAAACCAGAACTCATCCACAAAATCTATGGATTCTCTGACGATCTCTTTCCAGTCGGCAAACCCAAAGAGTATGGGTGAGACAAAAAGAAAGGTGTGAATGCCAGCGTCGTTCAGTGCCTTCAACGAGGCGATCCTTCGTTCAACTGATGAAGAGAACGGCTCAACTTGTTTTCTAATCTCATCATTCAATACTGATAGAGACATTCCGGCCGCAATTCCCGCAAATTGTGTCAACAAATCGATATCTCTTTGGATCAGCGCCGACTTCGTCAAAATCCGCAGTTTTGGTTGCAAGGGGATCAGATTTTGCAGGATTCGTCTGGTTAATTGATATTTTCTCTCTATGGGCTGGTAAGGATCGGTCACAGAAGAGACAAGGATTGATTGGCTTTTGTATTTGGTGGTATTTCTTGGTATCAAGTCAGGGGCGTTTATTTTCACATCCAAAAACTCGCCCCAGGCTTCATGATGGTTGGTGAATCTCTTCATAAACTGCGCGTAGCAGTAAATGCACCCGTGCATGCATCCAATGTAGGGATTTATCACGAATTGTGAGTGTCGCAAACCGCACTTTGATATGATTGACTTTGCTTCGATTTCCTGAATTCTTATTCTCATAGTCTGATGGTAGCTTACTTGACTGGTTCATTGTCATGGCCAGATCTTGCCAGTTGAAGGATTTCATGATCAAAAGATCGCGATGTGATGTCCAAGGACTGGTTCCGCAGCGACCTGGTTGCTGGCGCAAGGCGGCTTTGGTTCTTGCGGCCAACAAGTGCTTATGTAGCAGAACTGGCAGATAGGCCACCCACTTCTATCGAAGTGTTGCATTACGGGCCCCAATCCTGTGATCTGTCAGTAAAGGTTAGCCAGACCGTTCTGTCTTCATGTCCGCTTCCCCATATGCAAATGCAACATAGTCCTTGATATGTCTTGCCGCTTCTTTGGGCTGTGGAAAGCTCCATGCTACGTTCTTGATCGTCTTTCCATGTATCACAAGGTCATAATAGACTGCATGACCCAATCGAGGCGACTCGGACGTTCTTGTCCCTTTCACCAGATAGTCCCATTGCACAGAGTCAGGAGGGAAGTACACAGAGAACTCGACCGTCTCGTATGTGTCACTTTCGGCGAGCACAACTCCTTCTCTTGTAGCCGTGGCCAACTTCTTGATCGGTCGTACGCGATAAATATGTCCACTTGGCGAGCCTGCCAAGTCGTCTTTATCACCGTGAAGATCTGAGAAGTAAAGGCCGTCTGGGCCGAAGGCCAAGCCGCACGGGGTGGCCGCACCATCACCGATGTAGGTAACAAATTCGTCATATGCCCAAACCCCACCGCTACCTGTGTCAATGATCATTTTGACAATCTTCTTGCCTTTGACTGAACGTCCTTTCATATATGAGTTGCCGAAGAGGGCCACAAAAAGCTGGTCATCGAATTCTTCTGGGAATTGTCCACTTTGCATGAAGTCAATCGCAGTGGGCGCCTGGGTATATTCCCAGCAGAACATCGAATTCTTGCGCATGGTAACCGGCCAGCCGTGATCACTGCCCGGTTCTACCTTGGCAATTGCATCATCCCGATCTGGTCCATTAATGGATACATAGAGTGACTGATCGCTCTTCCTCCACGCTGCGCCAAATGGATTCCTCATACCTTTGGCGTATACAAGGCTTCCACGAGCGGGATTGTTTTCGGGAATTGTCCCGTCTAGATTCATCCGCAATATTTTGCCTCTAAGGTCGTTCATCTCCTGGGCCATGTCTGCCTCTCCGCCATCTGCAACATTCACATAGAGTTTTTCGTCAAAACCAATGCTCACCGCCTGAATCTGGTGAGCTTTGGTTGTGGATGGGATATTGTCTATGATGATCTGCATTGTATCCATCTGCAGACCGTCCTTGCTCGCAGTTCTTATGACCTTTGCCTTTGTTTCCCCATTATCTATATAGATCATGGAGATGAAAAGATCGCCGGTTTTGGGCTCGACGCAGATACCGGTGACGCCGCTCTCCCCACTGCCAGGAAACTGATGGTCAGGCTCATAGTTCAGGAGCCCGCTTGCATAAGTATGAACCTGGCCATTGTTGGTAAGCACCTTGATTTGGCCGTAAAGCTCAGTAAGGTATAGAAGCGGCGCTGTCTGCTCACTGCTCGGATTCGGGACGAATGCGAGGTTTACCGGCAAGTTGAGGCCGGAGGCCACCAGTTCAATTTCGAACCCCGGGAATATCCACCAGTTCTCAAGTTTGCCCATGTACACTATCCCCTTTTTTCAGATACAGCCGACAGCAATGACTAACACTGGTAATGACCAACTTATCAAATACGACAGCATCAGTAAACTCCCTACGCGTGGTAGAGCCTGGCAGATAGCTCACAAAAACAGGCTGTACAGACATTGAGGCGCGTTCTTGGACATGGGAATTGCTGCAATTGGCTTTTCAGGCGCGGCTCCTGCCTTTTTAGCATCCGGCGTTTGATGACAAGCACTGGCAAGTGAGAGAGGAAGCCGGTAAGGCGATTGTCAAGATCAGCGGGGAGAGAGCGATTGCATCTCTCTCCCCAGTTGCTGCAGGCAAGAATTGGCTGGCGTGCAAGGAGGCAGCCGAACTGCTGGGAGAGCTGGGCGGAGTGGGAGCTATCCCACCACTTATGAGACTATTGGAACATGAGCAAATCTCGGTTCGCCGCAGCGCTGTCAAGGCTTTGGGAAGAGTGGGAGATGAGGCCGAGGATTTGCTTCAATTTGCATTGCATGACAACGCCAGCTCTGTTCGTGACGCTGCAACAGTCGCCCTTATGAGATGCAGCCCAGCATCAAAGCAAAAAGCCGGTCAATTTTAATTGTCCTTTGAACGGCCCAATCTCTTCGCGCATTTGATATCTTGAAGGAATTCGGATCTGTTAATCGAATCTAAGATGTTTAGGGGGTATAGATTAGTCCTAGATTAGTCCTTTTGTGCCACGGACGAGTCAGCAGCTGGTTTCGAGTGCATCTAAGAGGCAGGCCGCGGATTCACACTTTGAAAGTCCTCTCTTTTTTGTCTTGCCAAGCACCAATGTGCCAAAAGAGATTTCACAACCAGCTTCATGCATCGGCCAAAGAAAACATGGAAGGGGGGATAAAAAATGGCAACGTTCTTTATGTTTGGGAACTACTCAGGCGAAGCAATGAAGGGAATGAGTGCTGCGCGGACTGACAGTGCAAAAAACCTCATCAAGAAGTTCGGTGGTGAGGTCCACTCCATGTATGCATTGTTGGGTGACACGGATTTGGCGCTTATTCTGGAGTTGCCGGGAATAGAGGAAGCAATGAAAGCATCTGTAGCCATGAGCAAAATGACCGGCATATCATTCACCACCTCACCTGCTGTAACTGTAGAAGATTTTGACCGGATGATGGCGCAGCTCTAGATCTTGCTGGTACAAACAGCTAAGCTCTAGCTATGCTATGCAAGGGATGATGCAACAATGCCGGTAAACAAGCATACGGCGTAAAAGCACCATTTCGACAGGTCATTAAAATCGCCATCAGGAGGGGGAATGATCGTGAAGAAGTATCTAGCTGAATTCAGCTGACGAATGATGAGGCTGACATCATCCGGCACTCAAGGCAATTTGCCGTCGTTATCATTGCGATTGATAACAAGATGCTCGAGGATCGCAGCAAGGAAAGGGTAAGGAGAGAACTGAAGGCCTTGGGATCTGTTTATCCGCAGGAGAATCCGCGCAATTGATAAAGCAGGCCGGATCAGCGACAATGAGTTTTGCGTGTTTTGCCCGTGTGTGGGTATATCCTGGACAACCATGGCGGCAGCAAGGCTCCAGCAATCTCTAGTACGCAATCTAAGGAAGCGAAGACATACTGAGCAGAATAATCCAAATGTGAGGATTGAGATCATCGGATTTCCTAAAGATGAAAAAAACTTCAGGAATTGACGAACAGATTGGGGGCGCCAAAAGTGTCGCTACAGAGGAACTAATTGTCAACTCCGCGTGTTGCTCATGCACAGAGTGGCCGTATGGTGCACGTGCAGCGACAAAGATCCTTCTCAAAGCTCAGATCATGTGATTAGTGACATTGAACTGTCTTCGGAAGCTAATCCTATTGAGCTTGATAGCGATCGTGCCCGCGCGTAAACGCAAAAAGAAGGTTTTTTGACGCGCCTGTTGAATAATATTAGTAGTTGGACATAGCATAGCAGGCTATTGCATCGACCACGAAGGTCTTGTTCTGGTTCGAAAGCCAGAGGAATGTTCGTGGTTTTTTGTTTCTGGTCAGAACTCGAAGGGCTGAAGAGTCTTGCCTCAGCAGGATAATCTCGGGCCCACCTGCATAGTGTATGTTTGCCCGCGCTGAATGGGCAATGATAATAGGGCTATTTTGAACGTTGGCAAAAAGGCACAGGGCTTTGCTATGGGAGTTGAGAGCCCCAGTTTGGATGGTCAGTTTTGATTGTCAGGCGCTAGCTGTTTTGAGCTGCGTTGAAGCAATCTTGTTCATTGTCTACAATGTACTATAGGGAGGTTGTGGTGCACATTCCGGATGGATTTCTGGATGCAAAGACCTTGGTGACGACAGCAGCGGTTTCGCTGGGAGCGGTCTCCTATGGAGTCAAGAGGGCAAACGAGAAGCTTGGGGAGAAGCAAGTTCCGCTTCTCGGACTAACGGCTGCATTTATATTCGCTGCTCAGATGCTTAATTTTCCGATAGCCGGAGGTACGAGCGGCCACTTTCTAGGTGCAGTTCTTGCAGCCGTCCTGCTTGGGCCTTGGATGGCATGCCTGGTGATGACTGTTGTGTTGACGGTCCAATGTCTTGGTTTTGCAGATGGGGGACTGACTGCATTGGGAGCGAACGTTTTTAACATGGGAGTGGTCGGTAGCATTATTTGCTATTACATTTTTATGGGTATCAAAAGGGTGTTGCCCAAGAACAGAGCAGCTTTTCTTTCATCGGTGGCCTTTGTATCCTGGTTTTCATTGCTACTGTCGTCTTCATTCTGCGCAATGGAGCTTTGGATATCCGGCACCTCTCCGCTGGCTGTGGCTCTTCCGGCAATGGCTGGCATTCATGCGCTGATCGGCATAGGAGAGGCCGTAATAACAGTGGCGGTAGTATCTCTGGTGCTTGCGGCCCGCCCCGACCTGGTGGCGACATATCACGTGACTATTCCTGCCATAGGCGGTGCACACCATGGCCTTAGCTAAAAAAACAAAACTGTTTATGCTTATTGGTTTGGCCGTTGCGATATTGCTGGCTGTGGTGGTTGCGCCCTTTGCTTCGTCTCTGCCTGATGGTCTAGAGAAGGTCGCAGAAGAAAAGGGATTGTTGGAAAGAGGCAAAGGACCTCAGTCCTGGAGATTTTCGCCGTTGCCGGACTATATGGTGCCTGGTCTTGGAGCTGGACCATTGGCAACAGCTGCCGCGGGATTGATAGGAACCCTAGTCGTGTTCCTCACCGGATGGGGACTGGCGCATATTATCCGCATGCGGGCCGGAAGCAACGAGGAGCCGCATTCCGAGGCTGGGGGCAGGGAGGAGAGCGGGCTGGAATGAAGCATTCTTATTTAGACAAATACAGCCAGCTGGACAGTGTCATTCACAGTATGGATGCCAGAGCCAAGATCATAATGTTCTTTGCGCTCGTATTAATGGCGGTCAGCACGCCGGCGGCCAACTACTATGCGTTCATGGTCTATTTCGGTATACTCCTGTTCTCACTGTTTCTTTCGCGTTTGCCTTTGGCCCATGTTCTCAAGCGGTCCCTGATCGTCGTTCCTTTTGTCTTAATGGTTGCTGTTTTTATCCCTTTCTTGCAGACGGATGCGGTTGGCGGAGGCTACAATCTGGTCGGACTTAACATGTCCAGAAGCGGGTTGCTGGTGCTCTGGAATGTGGTTGTGAAATCGTACATAAGTGTCCTGTCTTTAATCATTTTGTCTTCGTCAACACCCTTCAGGCATCTGATGAGGGGATTTGAGCGGCTGAAGGTTCCGTCGGTGTTTATTGCTGTTTCTTCCTTCATGTATAGGTATCTGTTCATTGTGACTGATGAGGCACAGAGAATGAAGATAGCGCGGGATTCACGCAACTTCTCGGGCAAGTGGATCTGGGATGCCAGAGTAATCGGCCACATGATCGCGACTCTGTTCTTGCGCAGCTATGAGAGGGGCGAGCGGGTCTATATGGCGATGGCGTCCAGAGGATATGACGGGACCATCAAGGGATTCGAGGACACTCAATTAACCAGGAGAGATTATCTGATGGCTGCGGCGGTTATCCTCGCGGCGCTGAGTACCCGGTTGCTAGTGCTGGTTCTTCAGATGGGGGCAGGGAGCTAGGATGCATCATCACAAGGCTGTTGAAATAAGAAATCTTGACTTCGTATATCCCGACGGGACCAGGGCGCTGAAGGGAATAGATCTCTCCATTGAAAACGGAGAATCGGTGGCCTTGCTTGGCCCCAACGGGGCAGGGAAGTCGACCCTACTGCTGCATTTGAACGCTATTCTGCAGGGAGACGGGGAAATCAAGATCTTTGATCTTCCGATTGTTCGAGAAAACATCCGAGAGATCAGAAGGCGAGTCGGCGTCGTTTTTCAGGATCCAGATGATCAACTGTTTTCACCGACTGTCTATGAGGATGTAGGCTTTGGCCCCATGAATATGGGCCTATCAAAGGACGAAGTGGCAAAACGGGTTGAAAAAGCGCTTATGCAAGTGGGCATGAGAGGCTTTGAGAAGAAGGCAGCGTACCATCTTAGCTTTGGTCAAAAGAAGCGCGTAGCCACAGCGACGGTTCTGTCAATGGAGCCCGATATCTTAGCATTGGATGAACCGTCCAGTAATTTGGACGCCAGAGGCAGACGGGAGCTGTTGGATATACTGATAGCATTGCCGGTCACAAAGATTGTTATAACGCACGATCTGCCCTTTGTAATAGAGTTATGTGAGCGGGCTGTGATCATGGACGATGGGGAAATCGTGGCCGATGGACTAGTGGATGAATTGTTTCCAGACGAGAGTCTTTTGCAGGCGCACGGTTTGGAATTGCCGCTGGGCTTCGAGGAGTTGAGAAGCAAAGCGAAAGCACACTACAAAATAAGCAGATTGCATAGAAAGAAACTCTAGGCTGATCAGAGGGCACCGGCCAAAACGTCACTTAAGGTGATGAGCCCAAAAGCAATAAAGAGTAGGCCGGCGATCCACCGGACTCTGCTTTCCGGAAGCATCCCTCCTAGTCTGTTCCCGACAAAGATGGCCAGAAGATTCGCCAATCCCATGCCCAGCGTTGCGCCGAGCCAGATCTGCACCGGTTGATTGTACCTCGCTGCCAGCGCTAGTACTGCGATCTGAGTTTTATCGCCAAGCTCAGCAATGAAAAATGCTCCGAAAATTGACCAGAAATGCGAAACGGTGAAATCCTGTTTCACCTCTGGTCCAGTTCGAAAAAAAATTGTCCAAAATCCAAAGATGATAAACAAAAGGCCGGCTCCAGCTTTAACAGCAGATATGGGCACATATAGGGTAATGAATTTGCCCAAGACGACTGCTAAAAGATTGAGCAAGGCAGTAGCTGCAATAATGCTGCCCAGGACTGTGGTTAGCCGGTACCGGGCGGCGAAACCGATGGTCATTATCTGGGTCTTGTCGCCCAGTTCAGCGATGGCCAATAAGGCAGTAGCAGCTAAAAAGGGTTGAATTGAGGTCATTGGTTGTGACTGGATCCTCCTTTGAGAGCGCCACATGTAGCCAGTATGACGATCCATTTGGCTTGAATCATGAGACAAAACTTCGATCCACAAAGCTTGCCTACTAAAATCGACATAAGTTGATTATAGTAAATAAAGAGGAAAAGAGGCAGGCAGGAAGAATAACAAACCCGGCATTCAGATTGACGGAGATAGCTTGCTCACAGCAACGCCTTTTAAACTGGACAGAAATGCTGCTGATAAGAGAAATTGTCGACATACTTGAGCAATTTGCTCCCCCTTCTCTAGCTGCTGATTGGGACAACGTGGGTTTGCAGGTTGGGAGCGCCGAGGCCCAAGTCGACGCTGTCCTTATTAGTTTGGATGTCACAGAAGCAGTGATACGCGAGGCGGTTGAAAAAGGAGCAGGTTTGATCATTTCTCATCACCCGGTAACGCGAGGAGAAATCAATACCCTTGATAAGAATAATTACGTGGGAGGTAGGCTTTGGGCAGCCGCCCACTCGGGCATAAATATATATGTTGCCCATACGAATTTAGATGTGTGCCCCGGGGGCGTCAGTGATGTTTTAGCTAGTAAGCTGGACCTTAAGGGAGTCGATATCCTTCTCGCCTCTGCTCATCGAGGAGAGTACAAGCTGGTTTGCTTCGTTCCCCCTTCGCATGTGGGTTCGGTGACAGAGGCAATTATCCGAGCTGGAGGGGGAGTAATCGGAGACTATACTCACTGCACCTTTCGTACGTTGGGGCAGGGGACTTTTAAGCCTGGGATTGACAGCAGGCCTTTTGTAGCGTCAAATACAGAGGTAACGGAGGTGGAAGAGGTTCGGCTTGAAGTCAGAGTTGCTCCACAGATTCTGGGGAGCGTTGTATCAAAGATGATTGAGGTTCATCCCTACGAGGAAGTAGCTTATGACGTCTATCGTCTGGAAGCACCGCTCAAGCCGTCGGGTTTTGGCCGGATCGGAGATTTGGATCATGCCGTTGCTTTGGGAGAGTGTGTGGAGATTTGCCAAAGAAAGCTAAAGCTGACAACTGTTCGCGTGTGCGGAGACTTGTCAAAGAAGGTGGAGCGTGTTGCCGTGTGCGGGGGCAGTGGCAGCGACTTGATATCACTAGCTAAAAGCCGGGAGGCTGACGTATTGGTGACAGGTGACATAAAATATCATGATGCTCAGCTTGCTCAGTTTCTAGATTTGGCAATAGTGGATGCCGGCCATTTTCATACGGAGCTCCCTGTAGTTGAATCGCTGGCGTTAGTTCTGAAGGAGAAAATCAAGGAAAAAAAGAAAGACTTGAGGATTCTTATGTCTGAGACCTGCACGAGCCCATGGCTGCAACATTAAGGGCTGGGAGTGAATAAATGCGGGAATACGAGTTGCTAGGAAAAGTACAATCTCTGGATAGCAAGATTGATGAGCTGGGCGAACGGCTGGCAAATCTGCCCGAAGAAAAGGCATACAAACGCGGAAAGAGACAATTAAAAGAAGCCTCACAGAATCAGGCAGATAAGGAACGCGAACTTGCCTCGCAAAAAAGCGTGCAGAAGAAAATGGAAGATGAACTGGAGTTGGTGGATCTAAAGATTAAACACGAAGATGCCAAGTTGTACAGTGGAAAGATCGGCAACCCCAAAGAGCTAAAAGGCATCCAAGAGGAAGTCGCCTTGCTGAAACAGAAGAAAGATAAAATGGAGACTGACTTGCTTGAGTTGCTGGATGCAGTGGATAATCTCAACTCGGAGTTGGCTGCTACGAGCGCAGAAATCCAGACATTGTCCAACTCGGTGCAGGAACAGCAGGAAGCATACAAAAGGACAGTCAAAGAGATCGAAGACGAGATCCAGGATCTGGCCACCAAGAAGAAGGCACTGGAGTCGGAAATCTCTGCGTCTTTGCTCTCGTTGTATGAGGAGATCAGGCAAAAGAAGAAGCAGGCAGCTGTGGCCATTGAT
>CAYFXD010000153.1:0-10578 GCA_964347095.1 uncultured Actinomycetota bacterium
ACATTTATTACACAATGTGCTTTCTTCTTGAGGAGAGGCAGGAGGCTCTCAAAGATCTCACCAATGGCCTTTGTATATTTTTCCAGCGGATACGTGCCTAAGTCTCTCTCATTCTGGCTATACTGCTCGATCTTTCCATACTGGTCATTTTTCCTCGCATTCCCCCTTCTGCTCTTGTTTTTTCTTTTTCTGTTCAAAAGATTAGCGTAAGGAGGAGATGTACAGATCAGTTTCACGGTCTCTTTTTCCAAATACTGATTTATGTTCTTCGCATCGTCACAAATGGCGATTTGGCGACAATCACTGGTTGCCCCATTTTCAATCAGTCTTTCTTCGCACAGATCCTTGTAATCCTGATGCAAATCAAATCCGACCGCATTTCGATCCAGGTCCCTAGCCGCGACCAAAGTAGTTCCGGATCCAACAAAAGGATCGAGTACTAATTCTCCTTCATGAGAGAACAACTCGATCACCTTCTTGGCAAGACTGACCGGAAAAGTCGCCGGATGTATTGATTTGTCTCTGACATCTTGCCCATTATAGTTAAACTGCCACACGCCGAGCTGAGACTTTATCCACTCCTTCGCAGTCATGCAGTTCAAGTGATTATGCTTGCAGTTACACGTTTTCTCGCTATTGATGTCTAACATCTTGGCATTTGGCCTTGCAGCCGTGCTGTCCATTCTGTCTGCCCCTCAAGGTGTCGCAAGGACGAGTTGTTGTCCAGTAAATAAATCACAGCCAAACTACAACATATTGTATATGTTACAGATGATATCACAACATAAAGTATTTACAAGCAGCCTGATTGGTGACTCTCCAAACCGTCGCATCAGAGTGTAACGCAAACGTGTGTTCGGTGCAAGCCCTTTTTCGGTTGCCAATTAAGCATTTTGGCAGAGATCACAATTTCGACGAAGTCGCAGACATATAGGCACGTAGACATATGGGACGCTGCTGCTTGACGCAGCCCCAACCGTCACGTGCCAGACGGACCTGTGATCAGATTAAGAGCTTCTGCAATTGGGGCCGACAAGACGAGTATAGATATTTGCAAATTGCCAGGGAAGGAGTTCAAATGACCCGAACGATGAAATTGGCAGCCGTGCTCTGGGGTGTTCTTATAGTTTCCCTACTAGCAGGGTGTGTTGGGACTACCCTTACAGCAGGAGGAGGAAGAATTGAGTCGCCTGCGGGCATCTTGATTATCAAAGATGAAGCCCTCGACGATGCATCGAATCAGGACAAATCTCAGGCCCGGAAGAAACAGCTTACGCTCACCCTTTTCAAAGAGGACACAGGCCCGTTCTCAGAAGATGAATATCAAAAGGTCATGGCCCGGAAATTCACTTTGTCAGACAGTAAAGGTCACACATATGATCCGGCCTTTAGCGGCTTGGAAGATAGCGACTTCATGCTTATCCTGGGATTCTCGGTTCCCGAATCCGCATCCGGGTTCAAGCTGGGATATCCCGACAGCAACCCCATCATCCTGAGGCATTAATCAAGGATTCTGAATGACTTGTGTGGGAGAAAGCCGTTACTTGCTTGTCTCTTCGCTGTTCCCTGCTAAATCCAAACACTTTGGGCAGGGAATTGACCACGTGATTTACGCGACCGTCGGCACTTCGTTGAATACTTCTTCTTTGTCCCGAGGCGGCATCCCGTTTTTGTCCCAGCCCCTGCGCTTATAGTAGATCTCAAGTAGATGTTCAAAATCTTCCTTGTCAATGACGCGACCTGCTGTCGGCCCAGTTTGAACCGGAGCTGCATGAACCTTATACGGGATGGTATCATCTTTCTTGCTCAAGCCTAGGTGACTATTGATGAGACGGGTCATGTCATACACATTGCGTGATCGTTCAAGCAGATCTTCCAGTGTCACATTCTCGCCAGTTATCTGTTGATAAAAGATTTCATAATGACGTTCATTTAGGCCAAGTTCGATCCAGGGTAGACGACAGACGCCCAGCATATCAAACAATGGGCGAAGAGTCTGGTGGTAAATCACTTCTTCCACTCTATCCTCATCGGACCAGTTGGTGCCCTGTTCAATCTCCTTTGCGATGGTCCACGCACGGGTATGGTGAGCACCGATATCACTGGTAGCGTACGCCAGAGCCATTGATGCGCCAGCACGGCTGTCATAGGCGCTCTGTTCCAATCCTTTAACGTGGAGTATGACATTGCTCATCTCAGGCCAGCGTTCAATCGCCGCCAGCGCACCGCCCGCCAGAGTGTCTCCTATCCCTTCACGGTGTGCAATCTTACTGATCAGTTTGAGAATAGCATCCTCGTCGCCCCAGGTGATTGGATCATTATCCAGATCATCGAGGGAAACGATCCCTCTCTCGTAACCTTCAATCACTGCGCCGATGAGATTTCCTGTGGAAATAGTATCAATCCCATATTCGTCACAAAGCTGGTTGGCATGGAGAATAGCTCCAAAATCGTCCACACCAACATTGGATCCAAGCATTGCGCAGGATTCATACTCGGGTCCTTCGGTTACAACTCCCTGGTGTTTGCCCTGCTTCACCAGGCAAATGTTGCCGCAACTCATGGAACAAGCAAAACAGGCGCTATCACCGATCTTGTAGCCGTCGAGCATGGCACTTCCGTCAATCCTGTCGACCTTTGGAAACGTGGCGTCCTTGAAGTTATATGTGGGCAAGATTCCGACGCTGTTAGCATAATCAACCACATTCATCAGGCCTTGTTGCTGCCACAATGCAAAATATTTGTGTCCGCGCATATAGGCATATGCCTTTTCGGCCTCGGCGACGAGCCCGTTGATGTCGTAAACTGGTAGATCCTTGCTGCCCCGAACTGCAATTGCTTTCAGGTTTTTGGAGCCCATGATCGCGCCGATTCCAGTTCTGCCCACATTTCGTGACCAATCTGAGTTGAGACAGGCAAAATTGACCTGATTCTCTCCCCCAATGCCGACTGCGGCTATAATGACCTCGTGTGTTCCCAATCTATCCTTTATCAGACCTTCGGTTTCCAGACAACTCGTCCCAGCAAGATGGGGCATAGGCATTATTGAGACCTCATCGTCGTCTATAAAGAGGATGGACAGTTCTGGGGCTCTTCCGGTAATACCGAGCACATCGACCCCGGCTTGTCGTAATTCCATCCCCAGCCCGCCACCAACTGAGGAATCTCCATACCCCTTAGTCGCAGGCGAAATCGAGACAAAAGAGCATTTACCCGACGACGGCAGGTACGTCCCAGTCAGAGGCCCCGCGGCGATTGCTATCACATTTTCCGGACCCAGCGGATCTATAGAGAAATTGTTCTTAACAAGATTGTCCCAAATCAGTTTGGCTCCGAAACCTCTGCCCCCGACAAAGGTCTTGATAAAGTGGTCGGAGAGCTCAAGTGAACCGCAGTCTCCATCGCTGAGGTCTACTTGAACATATCTCTTGAAATAACCCGACTTTATGGACATTCAATCCCTCCGTGGCACTGAATGCTGCATATTATCTACAGCTCTTCCTTGCCGATTTCAGCATAGCGAATAACTTTCTTCTCGCCTTTCTCCATGTATTCGATTTCCTTCATGTGAGCGTAGCTGAGCACATTGCTCAGACGTCTTGCTTCCCCGAGTGCCTGCTCCGGAATTAGGCGGATGGCACTCTTCGGACACTTCTCAACACACCTAGGCCTGCCATCGCACAAATCGCATTTGATGGGATAGTCAACCTCCGCATGCGCATACATAGCACCGAAAGGACAATCCTCCACACACTTCATGCAGGAAATACACGCATCTTCGTCCAAGTGCACAACGCCGTTCTTCCTGTTCAATGCATCCACCGGACATGACTCGGCGCACACGGGCACTTTGCATTGACCACAGGTGATGGGCATGCGAACGACCGGATGTGGATAGGTGATGAGCACCCGTATGGCACTTTTTTTTGGATTGTTCAGTCCGAAATGTTCGATGGAGCAAGCCAGCTCACATATTTTGCAACCGGAGCACAGCTCGGGTATTACTGCCAGTTTTTTAGACATGATCTCCCTCAGTGTTCTTAAAGGTCAAAAAAGGGGAAATGAGCACACTCTGCGAGTTTGCCGCCCAAACGGCAAATGCTAGCAGTCTCTTAGATTTTAGCGCATGGAGAAAGAATCAGCAATTTAGAACTCTGGTGAGGAAGTGAAGGAGTGAGAGAGTGAGGTGAAGTGAAAGAATGAGCAAGTGAAGAGGTGAGAAAGGGAAGGACAAAACAGATACTAGACACTGAGTGCTGGGCAAAGAGCGGTAAAGTGAGAGAGCAATGAAGCGATGGAGGGATAGGACCAGGCCTCTTGGGCCAAAGCTTACGGCCAGGAAGCCCGTTTCGTCTGGGGTCTGTCGGTTGCGGTTCAAAACCTTCGAGGCGGGCTGACCCACCCGCTCAACCAAATGAGCCTCGTAACCTGTACTGCAACGGTGATCCTACATTCAACTGGCCTTGCTTGCTTGCTCAATCCCTGCCTGTCTTTTTTTCAGGCGAGACAGAAAAGTTGTGCTGCACTTTTAGGCCGCGCACTCGAAGGCAGATGCCGCTCAAGCGGCCGATCATCAACCCGAGAATTACGCACATGGCAGTATCGGCCCATACCTGCAGGCCCGAAACACGTCCAGCAATAGCTTTCACCAAAACCAAGAGCACAATGAGAGTGAAATAGATGCGGTCAAATGACAAAGTAATGTGCTGGGATGACATGTGCACTTGCATCGGCACCAGCCTTCTCATCCAGAAACCTATTGCCAAGCACGGCAAGAAGATAGCGACCGCCCACAACCAGGGAAATACTTCCGTTACTATGTCCGGGTAGAGAGCGAGCGCAAAAAGAGTGCCAAAAATGACCAAGATCAGGGTGCGTATCCACAACTTTGTGCGGCTTTGCTTGAAGGCGGACGGGGCCTGATCTGAACCTGAGACATTCACTGGGGTCCTCCGATGCTGAACAGACAGTACAGCACCATTTATTTTAGTGGACCAAAACAAAAACGGCAATTCGACGGGAAGCAAAAAGCCCTAAATGCCCTGGAAGAAGTGAAGGATCAAAAAAGACAGATACTAGCTTCTCGATACCGGATGCTGGACAAAGACCTGTGATGTGAGAGAGTGAGTAAGTGAGTAGAGTGGAGAAGAAGAAAAGAGACTAGATATTGCAGAACCAACAGCTTGGAATGAGTCTCCATGGAGCATCTAGTATCCAGAATCCAGTATCAGCTTTGGCGCCAGCCGCTAGCGGCTCACTGATCCCCTAAGTCTCCAATACGTAGATATAGGCCTTGACGTGCGTGCCCGATGCATATGAGCCAAAGTCGTCATGGAATTCCTTATATCTTGTGAATCCATATTCTTCGTAGAACTGCCAGCTGCTCAGGTCATCGGTGCCCAGAATAATGGTGTGGGCCTCTTTATCCTTTGCGGCATGTACGAACCGATCCATCAAAGTCCTACCGATACCTCTGCCCCTATGCTTGGATTCAACCACGAAATACAATACTTCCGCATCTGCCGCAGGAGAATTCCTGCGGTATTGCATCTCGGCCAAAATCAGCTTCTTGAGGAAGCGAAGCGGCTGTGACAGGCTCCCGTATTTGCCCATGATAAGTTGCAGCGCCATCACGAGGCTGGAAACCAGGGCCCTGAGGCCATCCACCAACGAGAAATCCCTCGTCATCTTCCCAAAGAGAAATCCCACGGGTCTATCAGATATGGCTGCGGTTTCCAGCCAAGTAGATTCCAGCCGAGCTACGCCGACATCGCCCCGCATGAACTTGATCAGATTCTCTTTCCCAACGAGGTTTGCGGCATAAGGCCATGCTTCGGCCGAAATCCGTGCACAAGCAGCTAGATCGCTCTCGCGAAAGGGTCTGTAACTTACTTCTGCCACGCTGCGCTCCCAACCAGTTCGCTCTGGATTCTGAAGACGGTCTTGGAGCCATTGGCCCATTGAAAACCCGGTACGCATACAATCCTGATGTTCCTGATCCCGCGATGATCTTCGTAGTATAGTATATATCCAAAAAGCTGTTAAAATAATTATGACCTTTAAGCAGTTGAATTGATACACTCCGGAAAGGATGGAGGCAAACCATTGAGCAAGCCTGAGCCGAAGACCAGAGAAGATGCGTTGGGCTCAAGCAGGGATAGCAAACCCGTAGACACTGAAACTCTTGCGGGTTCACCCACATCACTGGACTTTATTCGCCAGATTGTTGAGGACGATCTCCGCACCGGCAAGTGGGGAGGAAGAGTTCACACCAGATTTCCGCCGGAGCCCAACGGCTACCTGCACATCGGGCATGCAAAAAGCGTCTGCCTTAATTTTGGAATTGCTGCTGATTATGATGGACTCTGCAATCTTAGATTCGACGACACCAATCCCATCAAAGAGGAAGAAGAGTATATAAATGCAATTATTGAGGATGTCCGCTGGCTAGGTTTTGACTGGGGCGACCGGCTCTACTATGCATCCGATTACTTTGGCCAGATGTATGATTATGCAGTACAGCTAATAGAAGCCGGGAAAGCGTTTGTCTGCGATTTGAGTGCGGACGAGATCAGACAGCACCGGGGAACCTTCACCAAGGCCGGCAAAAACAGCCCGTACCGTGATCGCGCTGTACAGAAGAATCTAGCCCTTTTTGAGCGAATGAAGAACGGCGAATTTCCTGATGGTTCCCGCACTCTAAGGGCCAAGATTGATATGAGCCATCCCAATCTGAACATGCGAGACCCAGTCATGTACCGGATCCTGCATGCAGATCATCCTCGTACAGGTGCGGAATGGTGCATTTATCCAACCTACGACTGGGCGCACGGATTAGAGGACTCGATCGAACAGATCACCCATTCCATCTGTACTTTGGAGTTCGAGGATCATCGGCCCCTCTATGATTGGTTCCTTGACCAGTTGGGTATCTATCACCCGCAGCAAATTGAGTTCGCCCGTCTTGATCTCTCATACACCGTGATGAGCAAGAGAAAGTTGCTGCGACTAGTGGAAGAGGGCTTTGTAAATGGATGGGATGATCCGCGGCTGCCCACGATCCGGGGAATGCGCCGACGAGGTTATTCTC
This sequence comes from uncultured Actinomycetota bacterium, assembly GCA_964347095.1. Lineage (GTDB taxonomy): Bacteria > Actinomycetota > Aquicultoria > Subteraquimicrobiales > CAYFXD01 > CAYFXD01. The sequence goes on from CAYFXD010000153.1 coordinate 7,091, forward strand.
CAAGCGCCATCCGCAGCTTCTGCCGCCGGATCGGCGTGAACAAGTTTAACAGCACCGTGGACATTGCACTGCTTGAGCACGGTCTGCGTCAAGACCTGAACAAGACCTCGCCAAGGGTCATGTGTGTGCTCCGGCCGCTCAAAGTAATAATTGAGAACTATCCTGAGGGCCAGGAAGAGGAGTTAGAGGCGATTAATAACCCAGAAGATCCTACCGCTGGAACGCGCCAAGTGCCTTTTTCCCGAGAGCTGTATATCGAACAGGACGATTTCATGGAGGAACCGCCAAAGAAATTCTACCGTCTGGCGCCGGGCACAGAGGTAAGGCTGCGCTATGCCTACTTCGTGACCTGCACCGGAGTAGAGCGAGATTCAAACGGCAACATTGCGGCCATTCGATGCACCTACGACCCGGCAACTAAAGGCGGCGATTCACCCGACGGCCGCAAGGTCAAGGCCACACTGCATTGGGTTTCTGCCCCACATGCTGTCGCCGCAGAGGTGAGACTTTATGACCATCTATTCACCAAACAGAATCCAGAAGATGTGGAAGAGGGCAGAGACTTCACTGCGAATCTAAATCCAGACTCACTTGAAGTTTTGCAGCAATGCCAGATCGAACCGTCCCTGGCCGAAGTAACACGGGGAAGCAGGTATCAATTTGAAAGGCTCGGATACTTCTGTGTTGACCCTGACCGATCCTCTGAGGGAAACCTCGTCTTCAACCGCACGGTTACTCTCCGTGATACCTGGGCCAAGATCCAGAAAAAAAAGGCTCGCAAGCCACGCTCGAACTAAATCTCCAAGCCAATTATCATTTTTCGAGCGAGAGATGTCCTCAATTGTCATGGTATTACATCACTCTGTCTCTCTTGTTGCATCTGCCAGCGCCCACACTAGATCTTGGCGGTGCCAAAACCTCATCAATACCGGCATCATCAGCACGGCAGCCAAAAAGCTGAGAACAATGGATATTACCATAACCATGCCGAATTGCTTCATGGCCGGCATAGGCATGAGAGAAAAGGCGATAAAAGCAGACAAAGTCGTCAGAGCTGAGAAGAACAGCTCTTTGCCCGTGGATCTCATAGAAATACTGTAGCATTCAACAACAGACTTTCCTTTTATCCTCTCATCCGCCCACCTCGTCACCAGGTGTATGGGATAATCAATTCCCAGCCCCACGGTGAGCGAGCCAACAAAAGCAGTCATCATATTTAAGGGAATCCCTGCCATCCACATGATGCCAAGAGTCCAACCGACCGCTGCAAATGCTGGCATTGCTGTTAAGAAACCCAAAAGGGGAGACCGATAGGCCACGCCATAGACCAGCAGAAGCAGAGTTGCCGCGAACACCATCACCAGAGTGGTAGAAGAGATCAGCGAATCAGAGAATTCATCGATGCCCTTATTCCAAATGATCGGTTCACCGGTAAACTCGACCCGCGCTTCCCTCTCATACACAGGACGAAGGTCAGCTTCAAGTTCATCGCGAGCATCGAGACCGTGCTCCCCAATATTGGTCCTGCTCATCACACGGACGACAATCCCATCATATCCGTTGCGACCCTTGTGGATATATTGATTAAGGGATGGATAGACTTTGGCCAAGCCGTCCAGGATCTGCCTGAGCTCTGAGGACTTGACATTGCTGTCCGGAACTCCGTCCAGGTTCGAGTCGAGCAACTGATACTCCGGCACCACTCGAGCAAGGGAAGGGAGTAGAGTACCTATCCACTCCACGCTTGCAGAACCATCCACTTTGGCCAGATACTGATCATCATCTGCGTTCTTGATCGACTGCTCAACCGCGCTCCACATCTTGGGATCTTCAAAATTCCCGTCGATCCTTATAAGAATGCTTTCGGTTCCGAACGCAAATTCGTTGTTTACCGTTTTGAAGGCCTTGGTGATGTTCTGAGTTTCAAGCAATTCTCCGGTCGGGTCGTAGGAGGCCTTGAGCTCCTTCGCTGCGAAATATCCGGGGACCGACAGAAGAATGAGAACCAGAGCAAACAGGCCAAACCAGGGAAACACCAGGGTCCTGCATAGGATACCCAAGAATCTGCCCGGAGAAGCAGCGATCTTCTTGTGCGGAATAATACCGTCGAGCATTTTCCCTTTCTTTAGACGCCGCAAGTCAATTGCCACCCTAACCGCAGGAACAAAAGTCAGATTTAACAGACAGATAAAGACAATACCTAGACCGGCAATGAGGCCAAACTCAGTTATCATTGGTAGGTCGGAAGAGGCATTGGACAGAAAGCCGGAAGCCGTGGTAATCGTGGCTAGCAAAAATGCTACTCCCACAAAGGATATGGTCAAGGCTGCTGCTTTCTTCAGCCTGCTGGCAGGCTCTCCTCCATCGGCTAATCGTTCACGATATCCCATCAGCCCGTGGAAGCTGAAATCGATCGCAAGACCTGTCAAGAGCAGTGGGACCATGATATTGAACATGCTGTAATCAAAACCCAGAAGCCCCACAACGCAAAAAGTCCAAATGACCACCAAAAGAACCGTGAAATTGGCAAGGAGCGTGTCTGACAGCCTCCGATAATTTGCGAGAGATATCATGAAGACAAGCGCTATTGCCAGAGCAAAGAGAGGCTCAGTTTCTTTCTCCGCTTCATTATAGGAATCGGAGAATAATCCAAAAGCATATGGATATAGCCCGATGCCATCGCCGGTGAATTCTGCGATTATGTCATCCCGCATATGGATTTCCGTCTTTTCTATAATCTTATCCGAGCGGGCTGCGTCTAAGGCAACAAACGTGACCATGGAACCGGCAGACGTCGAAGTCGAAGAGGCGTTATACTTTTTAGGCAGAAGCATGCGTGCCAAATCCTTCTCTAGATCCGATATATTGCTGTCCCTCATATAAGAACGGTACAAGGACTTAATCTCCTCGTCAGTCTCAAACCCTGAAACTGCTTCTTCGATCTCGGCATCCGATGGATTAGGCCTCCCCTGAGCTGCCATGACCTTGTAGCCGGCTAAGATAGCGGGGAGAGAGTAAAACGAAGCCTTCTGCTCGCTAGCACTCTTTCCCAAAACGGACTTGAGCACCAGCTTGTCCTGTTTCAATCTGGATTCCAGCTGATATGTCCTCTCAAATACTTTTGGATCGAGCACATCGTCCGCTTCTACTAAAATGATGAAGGGCTCCATATTGCCGAAATCTGACTCGATCTGCTCCATTGCCTTGACTTCCTTGTACGTCGGAAACATCTCATTGATGTCTGTCCGCAACTCGGACCTGCCTGATGCCACCGAAAGAGCCGCTCCCAAAATCATCAAACCAGTGACGACCACAACGGCAGAAATGGTCCACCATGGACGTTGCGATACAAGCTCGCCCAACCTTTGCAAAACTCTCACTGCGCATCATCTCCTAGCTTGTTGCACGGTCTGTTCTTTCGATGTAATTGCCAACAAAGATCTGAAAGATCTCTCTTTTCAGCACGTCGCTTTCAAACGACCTGTCTG
>CAYFXD010000154.1:0-25571 GCA_964347095.1 uncultured Actinomycetota bacterium
TCAAATTTGCATTTTGAAGTGTGCTTTTTGCATTGTTGTTTCGATTGGGGGTGTTTGAATGGCGGAAGTTGAGAAACAGATTGAGGAGTTGCGCAAAGAGATAGACAGAATAGATGATCAGCTGGTTGAAGTACTGAACGAGAGGGCCAAACGGGTCCTAAAGATCAGAGAATTGAAGCAGCAGGGTAAGTTGTCTCTGTTTGATCCCAAAAGGGAAGAAGAGATCTTCGATCGTGCAATTTCCACTAACCAAGGTCCGCTTTTTGATGAGACTCTCCGGGCGATTTTGGACACGATTATCGATCATATGAGGGAGCTTGAAAAAGACGAGAGATAGAGATGATAATGGTAATCAATAATGAGGTACTAATTATTGCAGGGCCGTGTGCCATTGAAAGCATGGATCAACTTTTTAGAATTTCTAAACTGATAAAGGAGAATGGGGTATCTCATCTTCGGGCAGGCGCATATAAGCCGCGTACCTCTCCCTATTCGTTTCAAGGTCTCGAGCGCGAGGGCCTGGAATACCTAAAGCAGGTCGGGGAGCAGTTTGGGCTTACGACAGTAACTGAAGTAACCGATGCTGATCTGGTCGAAGAGATTGCAAGCCATGCGGATATTATACAGATTGGCACCCGCAATATGGCAAATTATGCCTTGCTGAAAAAGGTCGGCCATTTGACCGCCCATACGCACCAGCCAGTTATGCTAAAACGCGGTTTTTCGTCAACCATCGAAGAATGGCTTCTGGCTGCTGAATACATAATTCAGGCGGGGAATCCCGATGTCATTCTCTGTGAGCGCGGCATCAGAACCTTTGAGAGCGCAACCCGGTTTACTCTTGACCTCAACGCCATCCCCGTAATCAAGAAACTGAGCAAACTTCCAATAATCGTGGATCCGAGCCACGGCACTGGCCATTCTGACATGGTTATTCCCATGAGCAAAGCAGCAATTGCTTGTGGCGCTGACGGCATAATTCTTGAAGTCCACGACCGCCCCAAAGAAGCGCTGTGCGACGGCAAGCAGTCCCTGGATGAAGAGGAATTCAAAAAATTCCTGGATCAAATAAGAAGGGTAGCAGCGCTCGAGGGCAAGCAAGTTGTGTAGCACATAAACGCAAGTACTCGATTCCCGAGGCTTGATTCTTGAAGCTTAGCGAGGAAGTGAGAAAGAAGCGTATAGAGTATAGAGTATGGAAGAAGAATAGATACTAGATTCTAGATTCAAGATACTAGATATTACAGAACCAACCGCTTGGAATGAGTCTTCATCGAGTATCCAGAATCCAGTATCGGCTTTGGCGCTAACCGCAACTCAGCGAGAGAGTGATTAAGTGCGGAGTGACAAGCAAAGCGAAGAAAGTCCAAGTCTTTCACGGTGAACGGTTTGAGGTCCACGGTAGCTCTGAGTTGATTAAGGAGACATATGTCGATTCTTGAGACCATTCGTTCTCGCCGAAGTGTACGCGAATTCACTGATCAAACGGTGTCGGATCAGCAAATTGAGCAAATCCTTGAGGCAGGTAGATGGGCCCCCTCGGGGCTGAACAATCAGCCATGGCGCTTTGTGGTGGTGAGGAACTCTGACCTAAAGGAGCGCCTGGCTGCTTGTACAACGTATGCCAGGGTAATGCGGGCGGCCAACGTACTAATTGCCGTTCTTCTGGACAAGAAGGTCATGTACGACCGGACTAAAGATGTCCAAGCTACAGGCGCGTGTATCCAAAACATGCTGCTGGCCATTCATGATATGGGCCTCGGTGCATGCTGGATGGGTGAGATCCTGAACCGTCACGAGGAAGCCGAAGAGGTTCTGGGTGTAAGCAACAGTTTGGAGTTGATGGTGGTTCTCGCTGTCGGTTATCCGAAGTCTGGGATCCGTTCTAGTTCGAGAAAAAGCCTGGATGAGTTGATTATTAGTAGGTTTGAATAAAGGTGATGTGAGACGCTCGGCGCAAGACTCGGAAAACGAGGCGCTGATCTGTCGGATCGGGCAGATCCAAACCCTGACGGTTGGAAGACTTATTTTGGCCTTGGGTCGCGAGATTTGGATCGCGGAAGCTAGTAGCTGATTCTGGATTGGAGAAATGTGAGCAAATCATTTTCCTATCAAGATGCAGGGGTCTTTGATAACCAAGAGATTGGCCTATCGCGCCTTTTGAAATGGATTTCCAAGACCAGCGATCTGAGAGACAATACCGGAAAAGCCTTGCTTGAGCCCAAATACTTTGCCAACGTGGTCAAGATAACTGATGATCTGGGGATCGCAATTGCCACCGACGGTGTAGGAACCAAGATAGTCCTGGCCGAGTTGATGAGCAAATACGATACTGTTGGGATTGACTGCGTAGCGATGAACGCAAACGATGTGCTGTGCGTCGGCGCGACTCCGATTTCTATGGTTGATTACATCGCGGTTGAGAAGGCCGAGGCCCGGATGCTGGAGGATATTGCCAAGGGTTTTTATGAAGGAGCCAAGCTAGCGCGCGTAAGTATTGCAGGAGGTGAGGTGGCGCAGCTGGGAGACATGATCAAGGGGACAGCTGAGGGCAGAGGATTTGACCTGGTAGGGACCTGTATCGGCTTGGTAAGACTGGACGATATCATTATTGGCGAGAATCTGGAAGAGGGCGACGTCATTGTAGGATTGGAGAGCAGTGGGATTCACAGCAATGGATTGAGCCTTGCACGCAAGGTTCTCTTGGAAGAGGCGGGATTATCCCTGGATCAGATCGTCCCGGGGACTAAGAATAGCCTGGGCGAAGAGCTACTCCGGCCCACCAGAATATATGTCGAGGAGATCACGGAGATGTTCTCTCGAGGCCTGCATATCAAGGCCCTGGCTCACATAACAGGAGACGGATTTCTGAATCTATTGCGGACAGAGCGACAGGTAGGTTATATGATCGATTCCCTTCCGTCTATTCCGCCGGTTTTCTGCCTCATCCAGGAAAAAGGCGGTGTAACCGATGAAGAGATGTTTAGAGTGTTCAATATGGGAATCGGTTTTTGCGTGGTAGTTGGCTCCTCCGAGGCTCAGCAAGCTATTTCGATTGCCAAAAAGCACGGGACGCAAGCCCACACCTTGGGAAGAGTGGTTGAAGAACCCTCAAGCGAGGTGCATGTACTGCCAAAAAACCTCATCGGCCATGGAAAATCCTTCAAGGTAAAAACCTGAGTTTGCTTTTGTATTCCCGCGTCCTGCCTCATGTTTGATACAGATAAGTAACTCAAAAGATCTCCACGATTCTCATCACAGATGCGCTGATCAAAGGCACCATCAAATTGTCGCTGACTCCGATCGGGAGTAACTCAGTCAATGCGGCCGACAAGGCTCCCAATACAATCAGCGGAAATGTCAAAGGTACAAAGTGAGACCAGATGAAGCCCGCTATCACGCAAGTGGCAAAATATGCGAGACTTCCTCGCAGGGTCTTGGTGAATATTTTGGTTTTGCCGTGCTCCAAGCCAGTGAACTTGGCAAAGAGGTCGCCAAAGATCAAAAATATTATGGCCATGGTCGCAATCGATTTGGGAAAGAGTAGGACTGTCAAGAAACAAGAGACCAAGAAGAGTGTTGCTGAAGAAAATGTCGCCTTCTCTTGTTCCCTGAAGAATCGCATCAACTTTCGGAAGATGAAGATATTGGCTTTTGTTGACGCAAGCCTAACCGCATCCACCAAAATAAAGACCGCTGCCGGAATCCCGATTATGATCAGAACGAGTTGCTTGTTCACCAACAAATACAGGATAGGGAAGGCCAGCGCTAGAGGGCGAAGGATAACGCGCAGATGGGTTATGGCCTGTTTGGTTTCCGGTTTTAGCTCATAGTATTTATATCTGTAAATGTTATGGATATTGATGGACATTATATAGATAATAACGGTCGCTGCATAAATGTTCAGCAGCCGATCCGGTGAGTATCGGAGGATTACCCACATAACGACAGGCAGAACCAGGGTGCCTGTCACGTCTCCGATTCTAAAGATTATGCTGAATCCCAAGGCGAATCCGCCTATGATCAGGAGGCTTGTTGCAGGAAGCCAGCGATGCCAGAGTAAAAAAGCAAGATAGTAAAGAAGGAGACCTACTGATGTGCCGACGCCCCTCCCGCCGCGAAACCCGAGATAGAACGGAAAAACGTGGCCTACAACTGCAGCAATGCCGCTCAGATACACAAAGACCGGAGGCGCTCCTAGAAGATCTGCGACGAGCATTGCGCCTAGACCTTTAAAGACATCATAGAAACCTGTGAGAACAGCGGGCCATATTCCAAGAACACTATGTACATTGGTGGTTCCAGCACTCTTTGAACCATGCTCTCTGATGTCTATGCCCCTGAGCAGTTTTCCCAGAAGATATGCGGGTGACACGGAGCCGATCAGATACCCTATCAGCAAGCTCAATAGCCCCAAGACTTCCTCCAAAGGCCGGTCTGCGGTCAGTCGATGGGCGTTGTTGCAATTAGTTCCTCGAGTTCTGAAGCTACAAAGGGATGGCCATGAGCCGGGTATATTGTTTCAGCTCCTGATTCCAAAAGATATTTCCAGCTGTTGCGGACGGAAGCCATATCTTCTGCAAATGAGGGCGCCATGGGCTTATACTTTAGAGGGACTTTTCCCATCACCAAGTCGCCGATGAAGGTCGAACCGTCTTCCATCAATATGGAAATTGATCCGCTGGTGTGGCCTGGTGTATGAAGCACTTTTCCCCCTAGGCCGAAGTCTTCAAGCAGCATGCCGTTTTCCAGGACAATGTCTGGAGTGACGGCCTCTGTCTTGATAAAGGGCATGGATACTTGAGCAAGAAATGTCAAAACGTGAGCTGCGACGGTAATCGAGGGGGATATCTCTTTGCTGGCACTGCTCAGGCTCTTGTATTCCGATTTGTGGCAGGCAACCGAAGCACCGGATGCGGACCGTATTGCGCCCAGACCACCGAAGTGATCAAGATGTCCGTGGGATAAGATTATAAGTTGAATATCTTGCGGCTTGCGGCCGATCTGCCGGATCTTTCTTAGGATTTTTCTTTCAAAACCCAGGAAACCCGCATCAATTAAAAACAGACCGTCATCCTCGATTAGAAAACAGCTGGACACGAGACCGGGAATTTCATGAATCTTCATAGCGTCAGCCTAAACCCGTCATGTTTGACCACAATCATAACTAATTGAGCGACTCACCACAAATCTTGAACGGAGTGAAGTCAGACTAAGTGAAAAACTCCGCGTAGTCTGACGTCTTCGGAAACTTCCAGAAGACAGGAGCGAAAATCAGTTACGCAGCAATGCAACTAACGCCCACTCTTTGCTGGCGCAGCCGTCAACGCGATTGATGTCATAGGCGACATTACAGCACCATTTTGCCTGATTCACTTCTTAAGTTGGGAATAGATTCTGTCGAAAGTCGCCCTTCCAGCACCGTGTGTTAATCCACAAGGTCCACCCATTCTATCTTGGCTCTTTTCCATTCGCTTATGGGAAGCCCCTGATTCAAATAAAACTGTCTGATTTGATCATAGGAATATCCCAGGACATCTTCAAATATGGGGATCAAAACAGCAAGGGCATTGTCGGATATTACGGTTCGATTGGCGATGTGACCCAGATAAGAGGAGGACGAAACTGCTATTGGGTAGCCCTGGTAAACCTGAACGTGTAGCATTACTCTAATGTCTGAAATACCATCTCCCACATAGATTATCCGATCACGAGGGACTTTCTCTTTTATCTTTAGATGGTCAACGATATTCACTTTGGCGTCGCCCGCACCTGTTCTTTCCAGGCCTGTTACCAAGCCTTTATTGTCAAAGGCGAGATTTGTGCCGTATATCCTCTCCGGCGGTACGATATTGGCCAAGGCGCTGGCTGCTATCTCCTTGGGTGCTGCGGTGGCCACGAATACAGCGAATGACTTCTGATCAATCCCTTCCCGCAGAATTCTTACCATTTTCTTGACATTCTTTTTAAGCTTGGTTTCTTTTCCCACCTCTTGCAGCATTGTTCGAGTTATTTTCCCTTGAAAGTCTGGATCGCTGGTGATCAGGTAAGCCAGCTCACCGCCAAGCTGGACCAGGTTTTTTCTGCACACTGCTTGGATCTGTTGCTCAAAAACCTCGGGCGGGATGTTAATCTTGTCAGCCAGCAGATAACCGCTGTCTTCCAAGCTTAGAGTCTTGTCGAAATCTGTAACAAAAAGATACTTCTCTTTCATTTCTATGCAAATCCTCTCCTATGGATGCTCTGATGGGCTGCACCATCAGCTGCATTGGGCCGAAAACATAACCTTAGCACCCTGCGCGCATTTGTCAAGATTGATAGTCATGTGCTTTAGTAGTAATCTAGCAGAGCTAGATGAACACTGGATGAACAGAGATCGTCTGTGTCAGGCCATGGTTGTCATACCTAACGGTGGGGGAGTTCCTCTCGGACCAGGGGTTTTCTGGAATCATTCGAGCTGCTTAAGGAGTAGGGAAGAGCAGTGCAGATCAAGGGAGAAGCGTATAATGCCAAAGATCCTAGTCGTTGACGATGAACTGTCAATCGTCGAATCAGTCAAATATAATCTGGAGCGAGAAGGATTTAAAACGGTCACAGCCTCTGACGGCGAGGAAGCGCTGAGAGTTTTCGATAAGGAGCAGCCCGATTTGATCATCCTTGACTTGATGCTACCTAAATTGGGCGGGGAAGCGGTTTGCAAGCAGATCAGAAAGGACAGCGAGGTTCCGATCATTATGTTGACTGCTAAAGGCACAGAAATTGACCGGGTTGTGGGATTGGAAATCGGAGCAGATGACTATGTGACGAAACCTTTTTCCATGCGCGAACTGATCGCAAGAGTAAGAGCTGTGTTGAAAAGGATTGTCGCAAAAAGCACGGCACAAGAGTGGTATATCACCGCAGGTCCCTTTGAGTTGGACAGAAAAGGGCACGAAATACGATTAAGCGGAAAGCCTCTTGAGCTCACCCTCAAGGAATTCCAGCTTCTTGAGGTTTTGATAGCGAATGCAGGTCAAGTACTGACCAGGGATGTATTACTCTCCAGGGTGTGGGGAGACGATTACTATGGAGACACCAAGACCCTGGATGTCCATATTAGACGTCTAAGGAAGAAAGTAGAAGAGGACCCCTCGCGACCAGGACTTGTCCAGACGGTTCGGGGAGTTGGGTATCGGTTGGAGGTCAAAAAATGAAAATAAAAAGCATCCGTCTAAAGACGGGCATAGACTTCTTGATTGCCAGCCTTATCTCAATTCTTTTCACGACTGCTGTTATGAGCATATTCATTCACTACCGGTTTCAGTCATTTGCGCTGGTCTGGTCGACAGTGCTTCTTCTGGCGCTTGGAGCAGCCGTGGTTGCTTTTGCTGCCAGCTGGTATCTGAGCCGAAGACTAACGATGCCCATCAATCAGATGATTGAGATGGCGTACAAAATTGGGCAAGGCGATTTTGACCATCGATTACTGATTACCAGCGGGGACGAGGTCCAGGATCTGGCTGACAATCTAAATTCAATGGCAAGCCAGCTCGGTGACCGAATAAGAGAAGCGCGAGAAGAAAAGGCGAAACTTGTGAACATGCTGGCGGATATTGCCGATGGAGTTGTGGTAACCGATTCTACTGGACGGATTGAGCTGTTTAATCCCAAAGCGGAAAAGGTTTTTGCCATTTCTGCCAAAGATGCTATTGGCCGCACTATTATTGAGATCAGTCAAAGCTACCAGTTACAGGATTTGATCGCATCTGCGCTGAGGGGAGAGAACCTCCAGAGCGAGGAAGAGCTCTCTTTTCCCCGCAGAAGAATTCTAAAGATAAAGGCTGGTCCATTGCGAGGAGCGACCGGTCAGATATTTGGCACCATCACTACGTTGGAAGATGTGACGAAATTTCGCCAGCTTCAAAAAGCACGAAGGGATTTCACGGCCAATGTATCCCACGAACTGCGAACACCGGTTGCCTCGATCAACGCGCTAACAGAGTCTTTGATCGCCGGTGCAAAAGATGATCCAGGCAAATCCAGTGAATTCTTGGAAAAAATCCACAAAGAGACTGAGAGGTTAACTTCGTTAATTAATGATATTTTGGACCTGGCGCGGCTTGAATCTCCTGAAGCTCAAATAAAACAAGACGAGGTCAACCTAGGTGATTTGGGGATGCGGGCCATAGAAGGGGTTCGATCGGCTGCCTGCCAAAAATCGCTTGAGATGGGAGCAGAGGGTTTTGAAGGACGAACAACAATAAAGGGCGATTATGATCAGCTGATGTTGGCGACATCCAATCTCTTGGATAACGCGGTCAGATACACTGCACCAGGGGGGCGGATAGATCTTAAACTGTCTGAGGATGAACGAGCGGTAAAATTCTCTGTTTCAGATACTGGGATTGGGATCCCTAGCAAGGATATTCCGCGCATTTTTGAAAGATTCTATGTGGTTGATAGAGCTCGCTCGCGAGAGTCGGGTGGGACGGGACTAGGCCTCTCGATTGTCAAGCATGTTATTGAAAAACACGGTGGCAAAGTCAAGGTAAAAAGTGTTCTAGGTGAAGGATCAGAATTTACTGTTGTGTTGCCGAAAAGATAGGGACGTTGATCGGTGAGCGGCCACGCAAAGCCGGAAATACTGGCTGTCGCTAGAGTTACGACGCCTCTTTGGTAATTCGGTGTTCGGTTTGCGGTCCGCAGTTGTTGCATACAAAGAACCTTTTGGATGCTGGATACTAGATGCTTGATGCTGGATAAAACCAACCCGAAATCAGTGTTTTATCTGGTATCTTGAATCTAGGATCCGGTATCTGTTTTCTCCTTTACTCACTTCACTCTCTCATTGCTCACTCTCTATAAGGATTTAACCCAGATTTAACCCTACCGAAAGCGGATTTTCATCTGTATCTGCTATCCTCTCAATAGATTCTAGCGAGGCGAATAGTCGTGAGCTATTGGCAGAAAGAGACATTCATGAGTCAGAAGCGGTCATCAAAAATGTCGCACATGCCTCAAATGCGACGTAGAATCCCACACATCCTCATGATTATCCTCATCTCATCTGCTGTGCTGACCGGTTGTCAGAGAACAAACGGAAAGAATGATATGAAATCATCTGGAAGAATAACCGTCGTCGGTTCCTCTACTCTCTTGCCTATCATCCAAGCAGCTTCCGAGGAATATGTGAAAGACAATGATAGCGTAAAAGTTGACGTCCAGGGTGGCGGATCGAGTGTGGGTATCGAGTCCGTAATCAACGGCACGGCCGGCATTGGAATGACTTCCAGAGAACCCACCGATGCAGAGATGACAAAAGGACTTTTTAAGACTCCGGTGGCTGTCGATGCAATTGCTATTATCGTAAATCCGGATAATCCTGTAGATGATTTGACATCAGAGCAGGCAAGAAAGATATTCAGCGGGGAAATTGACAACTGGCAGGCAGTTGGGGGGAAGGATGAGGAAATTATCCTGGTCAATCGGGACGAAGCATCCGGGACCCGCGAAGCGTTTCTAAAACTTCTGATGAGCGACAAGGACTTTCTCAAGAAAGCCATCATCCAGCCTGGTAGTGGTCAAGTAAGATCTGTTGTCGGAGGGACACCGGCGGCAATAGGCTATCTGTCCCGGGGTTACGTGAGCAAGGAAGTAAAAGTTGTGACCTTGGATGGAGTCAGGCCCTCTATAGCTACAATTAAGAAAGGAGCTTATTCGCTCAGCCGTACACTCTATCTGGTGACCAAAGGCAAACCAAGAGAGCTGGCCAAAGACTTCATTGAGTTTGTCCTTAGTCCCGCAGTTCAATATGAGATAGTAGGGACTGCATATGAGCCTATAATTGGGGTGAAGAAGTGAAGAAGGAGAAAGTACTCAGGAACATCTTTCTTCTTGCCGCGAGTGTCGCGATTCTCACCATCGTTCTAATCTTCGTCTTCATTGCGGCAAGAGGGGTGCCTTTATTCTTTCACGTCTCGTTGGTCCAATTTCTTTTCGGAACAGACTGGTCGCCGATGAAAGGCAGCTTTGGAGCGTTCCCTTTGATTATTGGCAGTTTCTTGGTAACGCTGGGGGCTGTCAGTATTGGCGCTCCACTCGGCATCGCCGTAGCAGTTTTCCTTTCAGAGATTGCCTCTCCCAGGATTGCACATTTTATAAGGCCCACTGTTGAACTATTGGCTGGCATTCCTTCGGTTATCTATGGATTCTTTGGAATCATGATCATTATTCCGCTGGTTAGGAATCTGATCGGAGGCGCTGGTTTTGGTCTCATCAGCGCGTCTCTTGTCCTGGCGGTAATGATCCTGCCCACGATAGCAGCTTTGACTGAAGATACCGTGCGCTCTCTTCCCAGGGCACACAAGTGGGGTTCTCTTGCACTGGGCGCTACCCAGTGGCAAACCATAAAGAGGGTACTCCTTCCGTCTGCCAAAGAGGGAATCTTGTCCGCTGTAATCCTGGGTATCGGCCGGGCTATCGGCGAGACCATGGCGGTACTCATGGTTGTGGGCAATGCCCCAATAATCCCGACTTCAATACGCGATCCCTTTGCCACTATGACCAGTCTGATTGCTCTTGATATGTCATATGCTTCGGGGGAGCACCAGCAGGCTTTGTTTGCCGTGGCTCTGGTCCTCTTCATTATTTCCATGTCTTTGGTCGCTTTTCTGAGACTGGTTTCCCGACAAAGGAGTGCAGGTTGAGACGGATTGAAGATAAGATTGCGATTAGTAGTCTTTGGGCAGCTTCTCTTTTGGTTCTGCTCTTTCTATTTGTGCTGCTGGGATACATAGTCGTTAAAGGATTGCCTGTTCTGAGTCCTCGTTTTCTCTTTTCTTTTCCCCGCGGAGTGGAAGCCCGGGGAGGAATCCTTCCCATGATCGTGGCAACCTTCTATCTAACTATCTTGTCAGGGCTGATCGTGTCTCCCATAGCCATTGGCGGGGCGATATTTATGACACAATATGCCAGAGCCGGTCGGATTGTCCGGTTAATCCGCTTTGGCGCCGATGCTCTCTCTTCTGTTCCTTCCATTGTTTTTGGCCTTTTCGGCCTGGCGCTTTTCGTATCCATCTTTGGATATTCGATGATCGCCGGTGCGCTTACACTTTCCTTGATGATCTTGCCGGTTGTCATGAGAGCCTCGGAAGATGCAATACTGGCAGTTCCACGAAGTTTTCGGGAAGCAAGCTTTGCGTTGGGGGCTACTCAATGGCAAACTATCAAGAGTGTAATGATTCCGGTTGCTGTCCCACGAATTCTGACCGGCTTGATCTTGGGCATTGGACGCGCGTTCGGTGAGACAGCGGCGGTTTTTCTCACCGCAGGAATGGCTCTTAACTTGCCCCTATTTCCCACGGAGCCGGGGCGCACCATGACCGTCCATCTGTATCTTTTGGCCACTGAGGGCATCTCGTTGGACATAGCGTTTGGCACTGCCCTGCTGCTCATAGCATTGATATTATCTTTTAACTTCGTGGCTCGTTATCTCGGTGCGGGATCGGTGAAAGGAGGTAAATAATGTCCGATAGTGCATATGAAGTGCGAGATCTTGATTTTTGGTACGACGATTTCAAAGCTCTGGAGGATCTTAGCTTTGATGTCAAGGCCAAAGCCATTACCGCTTTTATTGGTCCCTCGGGCTGTGGAAAATCAACCCTGCTCCGTTGTCTGAATCGCTTGAATGATCTTCTTCCAGAAGCAAGGGTAGAGGGGGAAATCGAGCTCTTTGGCAAGAACATTTATGACGATGATGTCGATCTACCCACGCTGCGGCGCAGGGTGGCGATGATCTTCCAACAGCCTAATCCCTTCCCGTTCTCCATATATGATAATGTAGCGTATGGTCCCCGTACCCATGGAATAAGAAAGAAAGGCGAGCTTGATGATATAGTTGAATCAAGTCTACAAAAAGCAGCTCTTTGGCGAGAGGTCAAAGATAAGCTTAGCGATTCAGGTTTGGATCTTTCGGGAGGGCAACAGCAGCGTCTTTGTATAGCGAGAGCTTTGGCTGTCAGCCCCGAGGCGATTCTGATGGACGAACCATGCTCGGCCATTGATCCGATCTCAACCCAGAAGATTGAGGATTTGATTCATGAGCTCAAGGAGAAATTGACCATTGTGATGGTCACCCACAATATGCAGCAGGCTGCTCGTATCTCAACGTGGACCGCTTTTTTGTTGGCAGAAGATGAAACCGGAGCAGCCAAGTTGATTGAATATGGTAGGACAAATGATATATTTACAAGACCAAAGGACAAGCGCACTGAAAACTACATCACAGGCCGCTTTGGGTAGAGAGAATGAGGACGGGCTAGGGCAAGGAAGCCCGTTCGGTTGACGGTTTGTGGTTGGCGGTTATCGGTTCGCGTGAATCCAAAAGGAATTCTGCATCTATTGATGCGTGGTGCCTTCGGGCTTGGTGTTTGAGGTTTTGGCCAGCCTCACCGCGAATCCAAAGTCGATTGGAGTGAAGATGTATGCTTGATCGTGAATTGAGGAAGACATTTCATGAGCATTTGGGGGATCTACAAAATGAAGTGCTGCGTATGGGCAGCAAGGTGAACGAGGCCGTGGACAGTGCTGTGCAGGCTCTGTACGACCGCGATCTGGTCTTGGCTGATGAGGTGATGGAAGGCGATGATGAAATTGACCAGCTCAATGTGACCATAGAGGAAAGCGCAATCGCTCTGATTGCCCGGCAGTGTCCAGTTGCTGGTGATCTTCGCCTACTCACCTCGATAATGCGGGTCACGCTTCATCTGGAACGAATCGGAGATTTGGCCGTAAACATTGCCCAGCTGGCAAAATTGATTATTCAATCAAGCGGTAAGCCGGGTAAACAAGATATTGTTGATCTGATTGAAGAAATGAAGACTCACGTCAAGAACGTGCTGAATCAAGCGCTCAAGGCCTTTACCGAGCGCGACAAGAAATTGGCGAAAGCACTGCATAGATTGGATGATCCTATCGATGACCTTAACCGCCGGCTCCTCAAGAAGCTTGCCGAATACCGCGATGAAGAAGATTTCGATTGGATCGTCGATATGGTTCTGATCAGCCGCTGGTTGGAGCGGGTTGCCGATCAAGCAGTTGATATAGGTGATCAGGTGAGGTTTCTTGTCACCGGGGAGATCGTTGAGTAGAAGTTTCAAGGCAAAATGCAGAATGAAAAACTGAAGAAGTGAAAAAACTGCAGGCGACGAGGGCCGTATCGGCCAGCATCTGTCGGTGGTCTGTCGGTCAGGGCCTAGACCGAAAACGTGACCCTCAAACGAAATGGGCATCGCAACCAAAACCGTGATCGAAGTTTGGGCGCGAAGCGCAAATCGCAGATTGCAAAATGAGCAATGCAGAACGGTGATCGAATCAAAGATGCCGAAGAATGTGAATCGCAAGGCAAGGATGAGGTTTTTCTTTCATCCGGAAGCGGTTTGCCACAAAAAGACTGGAAACGTGCGATGAAGAAAGTGCTGTTTGTGTGCCTTGAGAATTCTTGCCGAAGTCAGATGGCCGAAGGGTTTGCTCGTTATCATGGGGGAGACAAGATCGAAACCGCAAGTGCGGGGACCAGCCCAGCATCCACGGTTGATAAAGGCGCGATTCAGGTCATGTTGGAGAAAGACATCGATATAAGTTTTCAGACTCCTTCACAACTGCAACCGAGGGATATCGAGGGCGCTGATTTGATTGTCACGATGGGCTGCGGAATCGAGGGCAGGTGCCCGGTGATACCAGAACAAAAGAAAAGAGATTGGAATCTCGAAGATCCCAAAGGGAAAAGCCTCGCTTTCTATCGGGAGATAAGAGGTCTGATCGAGAAGAAGGTCCGGGAACTGCTGCGGGAAATTCAGCAGGGGGAAAAGTGACTCACGGCTAGACCTGGGTTACGGCCAGCATGACAAGGCTTGTTAGAAGTTCGGTCGGCCATTCGCGGTGTACGGCTTGGACAAAGCGGAAGCCTCTAGATGCTGGATTCTGGATGCCTGGAGCCTGATCAAACCCACAGGCCGGTAATCGGTGTTTTATCTAGTATCGAGTATCCGGTATCTAGCATCTGTTCGCTCACTTTCTCACTATCTCACTGTAAAAAACTGTCACGATTCATCAAAAAATGTTGGCATAATCTGATCATTTTTGACAGAATATTTCAGGGCACTCGCCGCAAAGTTGTCCCTCCTGAATCATGACAAGGGCAGTTATCAATAATTGAATACATAGTTGGACGTCCTAGTGCAAATCCTTGGCCGTTTTTCGTTGCTATGCAGAGGTGCAGAGAGGAGTGATCATTGCTGTCAAAAATCATACTAGGCATGATCGGTGGTCTGGGATTGTTTATCTACGGGATCCAGTTGATGGGAGACGGCCTCCAGAAAGCCGCTGGCGACAGGCTGAGAAAGATCATTGAAGTATTGACCACCAAGCCCTGGCGGGGTGTTCTGATCGGAGCCGGGGTAACCGCCCTCATCCAAAGCAGTAGCGCCACGACGGTTATGGCAGTGGGTTTTGTGAATGCGGGGATCATGACTCTTCCGCAAGCCGTTGGTGTAATAATGGGTGCCAACATCGGTACAACCATCACGGCCCAACTGATCGCCTTTCAATTGGACAAGTATTCGCTGCCGGCTGTGGGCATTGGTTTTGGCCTGATGTTCTTTTCAAGAAGAAGAACCTGGAGACATTTTGGTCAAACTGTTCTCGGCTTCGGCCTTCTCTTCCTGGGCATGACCATTATGAAGGATACGATGGCGCCGCTCAGGCAGTATCCGGGATTTATTAACTTTATGGCTACTTTTGGCACCACACCCATATTGGGCGTCCTTGTCGGAACGGGGATGACAGTTCTGGTGCAAAGCAGCAGTGCAACAATTGGTATTGCACAGGCCCTGGCATTTAAGGGCCTTCTTACTATCCGGGAAGCCATCCCCATCATATTTGGAGATAACATTGGCACCTGCATCACTGCGGTTTTGGCGAGCATAGGCACTTCTCTATCTGCGAGGAGAGCAGCCGCTGCTCACATCTTGTTTAATGTCTTCGGAACAATTGTCTTTATGCTGGCCCTCCCTTTTGTCTATGCGCTTGCGGCATCGACATCCGCAAGCGTTGCCAGACAAATTGCCAATACGCACAGCTCATTTAATCTTGTTAATACACTTATTTGGTTGCCGTTTGTGGCATTGTTTACGAAGATGGTCATCAAGCTGGTGCCCGGCAAAGAGTTGGTGATAGAGAAAGCCCCCATCTATCTGGACAGGAACATCATGATGACGCCATCCATTGCACTCGATCTTGCAACACGTGAAACAGCAAGAATGGGCAGTCTAGCCCTGGATATGTTGGATGAGAGCATAGCGCTGCTTTCCAACAAGATCAGCAAGGCCAAGATTAAAGAAATATCCCATCGGGAAGAGGTAGTCGATGTATTGGCCGAAGAGATCACTGTGTATCTGTCGGACCTATCACAGCACTCCCTGAGCCAAGAGCAATCAGAACGGTTGACGGGACTGATGCACGCTGTCAACGATATCGAGCGAGTCGGAGACCATGCAGAGAATATAATGCATCTTGTTACTAATAAGGTCGAAGATAAATTGAAGTTCAGTGATACAGCGCAGGGCGAACTGGATCAAATATATTCATTGGTCAAAGAGTTTTTTCGTAAGATGATCGAAGGGCTGGAAAGCGGCGACCAAACCATGGTTAGTGCGTATCGAAAACTCGAATATGAGGTGGATAAGTTGGTCAGAGCAGCTCGCAAGGAGCATTTGAAGAGACTAAAAGACGGGGCATGCAATCCCATTGCAGGAGTTATTTTCCTGGATCTTCTCAACAACCTGGAGAGAATCGGCGATCATGCAAACAACGTGGGATATGTGGCGCTGGACCAATTGCAGAATCTGTAGAGGGAAACAGCTAGGACCGTGAGAAAACGTGAGGGTCACGGGGCCCGTATCGTCTGATGTGTTTCGGTTGCGTTCAAGCCGCAAGACGTAACCGTCAACCGAAATGGGCGTCGTAACCCTAACCGTAACCCGGTTTACAGTGAGAGAATCAGGTAAGCGAAGAAGAACACAGATACTGAATCCTAGATTCAAGATGCGAGATAAAAACTGATTTCGGGTTGGTTCTATCCAGCGTCCAAAAGGTTCTTTGTATACGACAACCGCGAACGGCGTACCGCGAACAGCATACCGCGAACCGAGTTTTTTTCCAATTGATTGACAAACCAGCTTGAACTGATTCGTATGGAGCCAAAGCAACAGTGTCGTATGGTGATTTGACGAAGACGTCTACAACGTAGGTGTCTTTTTTGCTATATTATGTTTTCAGAGAAAATAAGAGGATATCAGAGAAGTTGGGGGATAGCGATGACGGCGGAACGGACGAAATCTCCGGAAGAGAAAATTGAGGCTCTTTCCAAGATTAGCGGGGCAATCACATCGGATCTGTACTTGGAGGACATCTTGAAGTTGATTGTGACAGTAACCGCCGAGGTGATGGGCTCCAAGATATGCTCTCTGATGCTCTTGGACGCGGACAAAAAAGAGCTAGTTATCAGGGCGACGCAATCAGTCAGCGAGGAATATAACAAAAAACCTCACATAAAACTGGGCGAGGGCATAGCGGGGACTGTCGCTAAGGAAAATCGGCCCATAAGCGTGTTGGATGTCAAGGAAGACGAACGCTATGTGAACCGTAATATTGCAAAGAAGGAGGGTCTCTGCTCCCTTCTGAGCGTTCCGCTGGCCGTGAAAGGAAGGGTTATTGGAGTGCTCAACAGCTACACATCCAAACTCCACGAGTTCACTGAGACGGAAATCGCAGTCTTGATAACCGTTGCTAATCAGGCGGCCATGACTATTGAGAATACGGAATTACTGGTAAAGACCAAAGTGATCCAGGAGGAGTTGGAAACCAGAAAAGTTGTCGAAAAGGCCAAAGGTATTTTGATGAAGGCCAAGGGTTTGTCAGAGGAAGGGGCTTTCCGCAAGATTCAAAAATACAGCATGAACAGCAGGAAATCCATGCGTGAAGTGGCCGAAGCAATCATCATGACCCATGATATTGAGGGATGAAAGGAAAGCTGGATACTTGATACCTCGGCGCTCGATCTCTGCTACATATTGCACCGGTTTGTGTTCTTATCGAGCATCAAGAATTTAATGTGCACGTTGAAGTGCTGAAATGGGCAAAGGCGTCCTTGAGACAGGATGAACTGTCAAGGGCGGTTTTTCGTTGCAGATAATCGGCTGATTTTTCGGTGCTCAAATCGACGCACGGCTGGCAAAGCAGTGAATGCACAAATGAAACGATACATTAGACTAGATCCTGGATGCTGGGCTAGGTATTCTAGAAACCATGTCCATGCAATAGGATTTTTACCAGCATCTAGGATCTGGAATCTAGCATCGCTTGTTTTCGCTGATCGCTGGTCGTGTTGATGAAGAATGGCTTATCGCAAGTCTTAGATCGCTGATCGCTTTTTTCATTAAGGATGGGGTCGCCGGAAGGAGATGCGGGAGCGGTTTGCGTGGCTTTTCTGACGCAGCTTTACTTTGCAGGGCTTGCATGCATACCATCGCACTGTGCTGGAAAGGTCTTTCAGCGATACCAGTTCAGCATCGAGAAGCTCAGTTCAGCAGTAATGGCATTTATGCTTGATCATGCTCACCCTCCGATAGCGTGGTGTTTTGTATTGCCAAGATCAGTTGTTGCTTCGCGTCTCGCCGCGAGGCTTGGAGCGTGTAGCATAAAGGGCCATGGCGAAGGACGGTATCGCAAGCTGTTCTCATGCGGTGTGATTACTCATTTGTCCTCTCAGTTCAAGCCTACAATACAGAACGGTGGCTTGCCAAAAGAAAAGCGGAAATGCCAGATAGTTGAGACAAGCGGATAAGCGCTGGCTAAAATGTCGATAGATCAGGCTCAACAGCCTGTCCTGATCACTTGCGGATGAAATGCAAGGCAAACAGGATAAGCGGTAATGTACACCAAATTTTCCTACCGTTCTAGTATGGTATAATAGCGAAGGGCATGTAAGAATAGGCATCGAAAAAATCCTTGCTTAAATGGGGATGTGTGTCATGCGAAATGTGCATATTCTCGCAGTCAAAAAGGCAATATTTGCTCTTTTTGTGTCTACTGCGCTGTTTGCAGCTTTAATAATTCAAAATTCAGGTTGTGATAGCAGTAATAAGAAACCAAGAAAGACTACTTCGGCAGCGGTCAAAAAGACAGGGTCTGTGGTGCGACTCGGCGTTGTGCCTGCCATAAATACAATTGAGACAGTGCAAATATTCCAGCCGCTGATGGATTATCTCTCAAGCAAGCTAATGGCTGGAGTTGAGCTAGTGGTGCTCGAGGATTATGATTCGATTATCAATAAAATGGAAACAAAAGAGCTTGAAGGCGGAATCCATGGGAGCTTCAGTGCCTATATTGTCCAGCAGAAACAACAAGCGATTCCTGTTGCCAGGCCTGAAAAGAACGGCATTTCCACCTACCGTGGATTAGTCTTTACCCGCAAAGATAGTGGCATTGAGAAAATTGCTGACTTAAGAGATAAATCCTTTGTCTACACTGATCGAAAGACCTCAGCGGGCGGCCTTTACCCGCTTTATTTGTTAAAGCGCGAAGGATATGATCCAGCTTCTTTTTTTGGAAAAGCCACCTATGCCGGACGGCAAGACCTGGCTGTTTTAACGGTACTGAATGGAGATGGAGATGCTGGAGCGGCAAAGGATACCACCTATTTTGACCTAGCCAAACACAATCCACGGATAGATGCAGAAATGGTCATAATCTCCATTTCATCTGCTCAATTTCCGGAAAAAAGTCTCGTGGTGCGAAAAGACCTTGACCCAGCACTAATAAACAAGATGAAGAAAGTGCTTTTGGACATGGACCGTGATCCGAAAGGCCGGCGCGTTCTGAACAAACTTGGCGCGGACCGCTACATTGAATCATACTCTTCAGACTGGGCCGACGTGGAAGAAATGGTCCAGCTTACAGGGAGTTCCTTGGACTAGCCATATGTTTTCAGACTTCGCAAAGAAGGTGCCGTAATTGTTGTGGTTTGAGGGGAAGAGGTTAATCACTCATGTGAGTCTGAGGTTGAAACTCACCGCTGCTCTGACCTTTTTTCTCGTGGCAACCATAGTTGGTTTGTCTCTATTCAACATTTCTTCTCAGAGGCAAAGCCTGATAAGCAGCCTTCGTAGAAGGAGCACCAGCCTCGCAAAGACATTTGCCACGAACAGTGCTCAGGCGCTATTATTTCGCGATTATGCGCTTTTGGATTACTTTCTCGATGCTATCAGCAAAGAGAATGATGTTCGCTATGCTCATATTTTAGATGCCGACGGGAAAGTCTTGGTGAGCACGCAGCGTCGATTTGAAGGCCATACGCTGGGGAATAGGATCGATGCCAAGGCTGCAGCGGCAGATGAGCCGTTAATCCAGGAGTTTAATGAGCGAGGCGAAGGTTTTTATGATGTGGCTGTGCCGGTTGACATTGGGGGCAAAAAATGGGGGACTGTGAGAATCGGCATTTCTCTGGAGAGCACATCAGACGCAATATCCAATGCCACGCAGACGATCATAAACCGTGCTCTGATAACATGTGCCGTCGGACTGCTGCTCGCCTTCCTGCTTGCTCAAAGTCTGGCAAGGCCGATCTCTCTTCTTGCGGAAGCGTCGAAGCAGATCGAAGCAGGTGATCTAACTCAAAAAGTCAGGGTTAATACGCGAGATGAAATTGGAGAGCTGGCCAGGACTTTCAATCAGATGACTGAGAGTCTACGATCTTCCATAACTAATTTTCAGAGAAGGCTCAAAGAGCGTTCTCTGCTATACGATCTGAGTTCCACTATTAGTACCTCCATGAGCATCAAAGAGATCTCAGCCAAGCTGCTCAGTACATGTATTGAAACTATTGAGGCAGACGCTGGCTCTTTTATGGTTCTGGATGAGGACAGGGGAAAATTAAGGGTCGAGATTACTCGGGGTTTGAGCAGTGTGTTTCCTGAGATGGAAGTGCTAGACATTGGCGTTGGAATTGCTGGCAAGGTTGCTAAAGATGCTAAACCGCAGTTGGTTGAAAATATCGAAAAGGAATCGCCGCGGGAATCATGCAGAGGTAATCTGAAATCGTCTCTTTCGGTTCCACTGATTATCGGGGGAAAAGTATTTGGAGTGCTGAATATAAATGCAAGCACGGCCGGCAAGTTTACCGATGAGGATCTTGAGATTGTATCCCATATGGTTGAACAAGCAGTGGTGGCAATAGAGAGAGAACAACTCGTGCAGAGTCTTGGCGAGGAAAAGAGCAAGACCGAATCCATCCTGGAGAGCATGGCTGATGGAGTCCTTGCCGTGAACGAAGAGGGAAAGCTATTTCTCATGAATGCAAAGGCTGAAGAAATATTTGCGCTTCGCATGAAAGCCAGGCTGGGCAGGGCACTGATCGATGTGATCAAGCAGCGGGAAGTTTCCGACCTCATCATTGGGAGTCTGAAAGAAGGAAAAGGGTCAATTCAAGAAATAGATATTTCTGAAGCGGAAGAGAGAATTGTGCAAGTTCAGACCACGTTGATCTACAGCGCAGACGGTTTTCTGGGTGTGGTGGCAATTGTCCGCGATATCACAGAACTGAGAAGGTTGTCCCAAGCGAAATCGGATTTCATCTCAATGGTCTCCCATGAACTGAGGACTCCTTTAGCTTCAATAAAGGCCTACACGGATACTCTGGCAAAGAAGGGAGACAGCTTGGATAAAACTACTCTTTCCGAATTCTTTGAGGTTATTCAGAGTGAAACTCGCCGCCTGGACAAGATGATCTCGCAACTTCTAGATGCTTCGACGATAGAAGCTGGCCATTTTGAGATCGAACTGGAAGCTGTCAATCTCGCATTGCTCATTGAAAGTGCAGTTAACGAAATGCGGAAATTGGCAGCCGATGACTTTGAGATCAGAGTAAGATTTCCTAAGCAAGTTGACATGATAGTCGGCGATCCTGATAAGATTCGCCAGGTTGTGACCAATTTGGTTGATAATGCTATCAAATATACGAAGGAGAAAGGCAAAATAACTGTCTCGTTGCAGGAAACAGGCGATGATGTAAGAATCTCGGTGGCCGACAACGCTACGGGAATTGATAAGGAACAGATCCATCGGATATTCCAGAGGTTTTACCGCGTGAATACCGACACATCGCACGAAGAATGGGGCGCTGGGCTCGGATTGTTTATTGCAAAGTCAATTGTTGAAGCTCACGGCGGCCGGATCTGGGCAGAAAGCAGAAAGAATAAAGGCAGCACGTTTGTCTTCACCTTGCCAAAGCATAGGAGACTTGCAGGAACAGGACAGGAAGAAGCAGCTGTTTGAGCAGGGGTGGCTGGTTTCTGCTGAGTTTTGACACGAGGAGCAAAGGGTGTGCATTATGGCCAAGAATCGAATTCTTGTTGTGGATGATGAGAAGAATCTGGTGAGAATTCTAAAAATGAACCTGGAAGATAATGACTATGAGGTCGAAACGGCTTTCAACGGCCTGGAGGCATTGGAAAAGATATCGGTTGCACGGCCGGATCTGATAATTTTGGACGTGATGATGCCTGGGATAGATGGATGGGAGGTACTTTCAAGGTTAAGGAAGAACACCGAAGATCGATACATTCCGGTTATTGTTCTTACCTCAAAGACAACCGGGATCTCGAAGATCTTTGGGTTTGATCTGGGCGCAGATGACTATGTTACAAAACCTTTTGAAATTGATGAACTTATTGCCAGGGTTGGGGCGATAATGAGGCGGTTTCTTGCGGATCAGAGCAAGCCCAAGAAAGAAGTGCCAAGAATACCAGCCATAGATAGCTTTAAGGGCGTTAATCTGGTCGATCAAGAAGAGATTGTCTATATTGATGCTATTCACAACTATACCTATTTGCACTGTGACAATGAAAAATATCTCACCCGTTTTACCTTGACAGAATTGGAACACAAGCTGGCTGACTCGTTTACCAGGATCCACCGAAGCCACATCATCAATTTGAACAAGGTTGAATCGGTGTTTGCGATAGCCGCTTCGTCATATCGAGTACGGTTGAATAACGAGTCAAAAACGGAGCTACCAGTTAGCAGACGCAAAATAAAAGTGCTGAAATCAAGACTAGGCATTTAACCTAATCACTAGGAGAATCCACCTCTTCCAGGTTCTTCCATCCGCTTTTTTTGTCCACTTGCCCAGATCCTGCCAACTCATACTAAATATGTGGCGCTTGAGCTAATTTTGCCTGCTTATTCACACATTTTCTTTTCTCTGATGATATGATTTGCTTTGGACGCTGGTTGGCTGGGTATGAGCAGTTTCGTAATGGAAGCTGCAGCGAATAGACAGACAGTAACCTGGCCAAGAGTTTTATCTATTTTGCTGATCGTGGCTGTCTTCATTTCGCCGGTTTGTTGATTGGATTGATTACCTAAGTCTTACCTATCTGAAGTTGGGAAAAAAACAAATAAATAAGCCGTGGCCGTCCTTGATTATCTCGCAAAGCTCTTGCCTGACAGCAAGCGGGCTCAGGAAGTGCTAGTGAGGCTGAAGGGAGAATTGAAGGAGGCTTTGTGGCTGACACCGCAAGAGGTTTTTGTGTTGAATGAATCCAGCACTTTTTGTTCATTAACGTGCTGGAAAAGAAAGCCTGGTATGAACCTGAAGAGAAAACGGCGGTACAGGTGAATGACCAAAGAATGCGGGACATACAAGATTTCCTGGCTATAGACGTTGAGGGCTTGCAGCATAAGCAAAAGATCAAAATCCGTATCGGCGCCATAGTAGCGGTCACGCTCATCTTGCCGGTGTTGTTGTACATATACTATTTGTTGGCCTTACCGCCGAGCGCACTAAAGGCAGAAGAGCCCACGGGATATGAACACCTTTTTTCAATCTACGGCTTTAATACAGAGAGATTGGGTAGGCCAAGTGATGTAGCGGTCGCCCATGAAGGTGACATCTACGTGGCTGACACTGACAATCACAGGATCGTTGTATTCGGCAAGATGGGGAAATTCAAGCGTCAACACAGGAACTATGGCAAAGGCGAGGGCCAATTTGAATATCCCAATGCTATTGATGTAGCCAACAATGGCAATATCTATTTGATCTCAAAAACTCTAAATAAGTTAATGATCATGTCGCCCACATTTCAGACTATTCGGGAAATAGAGGTAGACAGACCTATTGAGGTAAAAGTACACGGAAACCGCATATTTGTTGCAACATACAGAGGAATCATTCAGGCTGACCTCTACGGGAATCTGATTTCCGGTTTTGGAGAACGGGGTCCTGACAGAGGCCAATTCGAATTCCCTAGGGGTCTGGCAGTGGATGAAGAGGGCAACCTGTACGTGGCCGATAGTCTCAACTATCGTGTGCAGGCATTGACTGAAAAAGGCACGTGCATGTGGGCGGTCGGAGAACCCCATGAAGATATCATGGCGGCTGAGCGCAGGTTCAGTTTGCCAGTTAGCATTGAACTGGCCGATGATGGCTATCTCTATCTGGTTGATGCTTTTGCATCCGAGATATTTGTACTCGATACTGAAGGAAAGCAGCTTGGTCGATATGGGGAATGGGGCCATGACGAGGGATTTTTCTATTATCCTGGTGGGATGGCATATGCCGGGGATGAGAAATTTGCAATAGCGGATACTTATAACAATCGAGTCCAGATAGTGCGGATACCTAGCCCTTCCGCAAGTCTGCTCAGGCGCGTTGCGCCTCCAAGTTGGTTATGGCCAATTATCCTTTCAGTTGTGGTGTTATTAGCCAATATGATGCGAAGATATTGGAGGCAGCATAGATCTGTAGAGGCATCTCAGGATGTAGCTTTTAGAGGGTCACATTGAGTAGCTTCTCTTCATAGCTTATACAATTGTTTCTGTTTACCGTTTACCCGCTTTTGCAGAACATCATGCCTCGATGCTGTAGGGTCCTGAGCGTGCAGGCGCAGGTTCTGATGGTGGGCTTCACAGTAGTTCTGGAATTCTGGGCCGGTGCACACGGTTCGATGGCTTTTTCTGGTCTCTCGAATTCCTAGGAGCCATTGGGAAGTCAGCGAATGCAAAATCTAGTATCTCAAACGAGGCAGTATAGGTAAGGTGGACCCGGCCGTCGCCCTGCTGGCCTGTTTATGTTAAATGCTTTGTTCTTTCGTCGATCTGTGCTATTGTTGCTCTAAGTTCTAAGAGGAAGAGAACCAAGAAGCGGAACTTCCGTGAGCAGAAAAGAGATAGCAAAGTCTAGCTGCTTGCTTGACGTAAATCCAATGTCTGCCAGGGCAAGAATTGTTTCTATCCTGCATGATGGGCCAAAAAATGAATTTTGCGGAGCTTGATGTGAACAATAACAGCCTGAGGGCACTTCTAACCATCCTCCTTATTTTAGCTACTGGGGGATGCCAAAGACAGAGAGTCGAATTACCTCCTATGCCTAAAGAAGAGTCAACGAAGACGGTGACCTTATACTGTCCCAATCCAGAGGGTCTAATTGGGGAAGACCGAGATATCCCAAAAAGTGATTACAAGCCCAAAAAAGTATTGGAGAGATTAATCATCAAGAAAGACATAAAATATAGAGGTCCCTTTAAGCCATTTCTCCCACTTGAGACGGAAATCCTAGGCATCAAAGTCGAGAAAGGATTAGCCATTGTGAATTTTTCCCGAGAGGTTTTGAAAGTAAAGGGTGATGAGAAAATGCAGCGGTATGCCGTGGCTGCAATTGTCGAAACTCTTAGGCAGTTCAAAGGGATAGAAATGGTTAAATTTCAGGTGGAGGGACGCGAGAAAGGGAAAATCGACGGCAGGAATATTGAAGATTGGTGGGGTGGAATAACCCTAAAGGAGCAGCCATGGAAGTAAAGGCATCACGAGCATCATGGTTTATTATTCAGAGAGTCATCATCGGCGTTCTTCTTGCTGGCATTGCTGTTCTTGGCTTTTTGGTGGCAAGAGAGGCTTTGAAGCCAGAGACCACTATTCCTCGGACTGCTCTGGAGCGAGCCTATCTCGATGCTCGGGCGGTGGTTAAGAAGGATCCCAACGATGCGAAAGCACGGCTGAAGCTGGGTATGGCCTATGCAGCGGCAGGCCGATACAATGATGCTCTTACCCAGCTTAATGCAGCAGCAAAGTTGGATCCAAAGGACCCTGGGATATATTACGGGCTGGGCTATGTGGCCAGAAGAGCCGGTGACACCAAAAAGGCGATCGAGGCGCTGCAAAGAGTGGCTAAGTTAGAGGGAAACGAACCGGAGATCTATCGGGAAACTTACTATGAACTGGGAGAGATATATTATGAGCAGAAGAAATACAAGGAGGCAGTGAAAGCCTTCGAGAGTGCAGTGGGCATGGGGCCTGAGGTTATATATGTTCGTATGGCGCTGGCCAAGGCTTATGAGAAGGCCAAGGAGAAACAGAAAGCTATTGATCAATATAGGGAGATACTCAAGTACGTGCCCGACTACAAAGAGGCAGTTGACGCTCTGCGGAGACTGGGTGCCCGTCCTTAAAATTAGCTTAGGAGGTTGTAAAGATTG
>CAYFXD010000155.1:0-21389 GCA_964347095.1 uncultured Actinomycetota bacterium
CCATTTGCCTGCTCATCGCGTACACGGACCCTTTTGCCCATCGGATTATTGTTGACTTTGCGATTTTGAGCAGCATTTTTTCTGGTGCTTCCATGACATACAATGCGCTGGTCAAGCCAACAGAAACAATCCACTTGTTCATCGAAATTCCCTTTTTCTACGTTGTCGCAGGCATTTTCATTCTTTTGTATCCGCGCCGATCTCAACCAAACTTCCAGTAACGGTGCAGCAACCAATTGCCGGACTCAGCATGAAAAATACTGTGCACGCAAGGGATTCCATCTGCGCAATTAACCGCAGCAAAGGCTAAAAGTAATTCCTGTCCCTACCGATATAGTTAGACAATACAAACCTGGAGCTCAGAGATGAATGAACGCGAGATTCAGCAACTGATTCTTAGAAAAATGGATGATTTTCGGCCTGCGGCACCACAGGTATCAGTGCGTTTCTTCAGCCGAAAAAAATATTTCAGCTGGGCACAAACTGTCCCATTGGTCCAGCAAGAGATAAGTATGGGCTGGTACGAGAACTTCAGTCGGGATTTTAAAGATCCGGTCCTGGCAACCCTGGATGACAGACTCATTGGCACCTGCCCCAAGCTGTTCATGGAGATATTGGTGAACGAAGTCCCGAAAATACAGAGTCTCTTCATCGAGGGTGCGTTCCTCAGCCGCCTGTTCCTCTTCATTGTTCCAGGGCAGGGATGGGAAAGAGAGGAAGAGATCAGACATATTATGCAAAAGCATTTTCCTCTACTCCTTGCTGCTCTTGAATCCATCAAGGGAAAGTACTTGACCCAGACGAAGCCACGCTGACAGGGCGACCGAAGCGACACCCTCGGAAAGCATTCGACTTGCCTAAGTCCGTGATCCGCCCTCGCGGAACAACATGCACGCCGATTAGTCCCGCTAAATTCACTATAAAATCATGCGTGGGATGACTTTCGAGATCAAACCAGAGACCTGATTACCTCAAAGGACACCTCTCTTGCTATAGCCTCCCAGTTCAAGTAATATAATGAATGGTTCTAAAATTGGGCCATCTCAGCTTATACAGCTGATCTGAACAACACTTATCCATGAGGCCACAAGTATGTTTACAGTATTCAAAGAAGCAGAATTCTCGGCTGCGCATAGTCTCAGAGGCTATAAAGGCAGATGTGAAAACCTCCACGGGCATAACTGGAAGGTCCGCGTGCACGCCGCTGCTGAGCAGCTAGATTCATTAGGTATGGTTATTGACTTTGAAGAATTAAAAACCGCTCTTGCTGCTATTGTAGGTACTTTTGATCACCAGAATCTGAACCTGGTAGCACCCTTTGACAAAATAAATCCAACATCTGAGAATATCGCCAAGTACATATATGATCAAGCATCTGAAATGTTGCCCAGGGACAGAATTAAGATTGACCGGGTAATGGTCTGGGAAAAATCGACCTCGTGTGCTGTCTACCAAGCTGATTAACATGCTTAAGGTCAATGAGATCTTCCTCGGTATCCAAGGTGAATCATCCTTTGCCGGACTTCCTTGCGTCTTCGTGAGACTGACCGGCTGCAATCTTCGCTGTTCATATTGTGATACTGCCTATGCATACGAAATTGGTCGCGAGTTGTCTATCACAGACATCATGGGGCAAATAGGTGAGTATGAGTGTAAGCTGCTTGAAATAACCGGCGGGGAACCGCTACTTCAGAAAGATACGCCCAAGCTGGCTCAGAAAGCGCTCAGGAACGGCTATACCGTGTTGGTAGAGACAAACGGCAGCCTGGACATCGGTGTCCTTGGAGATGAGATAATCAAGATCATGGACATCAAATGCCCAGGCAGTGGAGAGGAGGACAAAAACCTCCTGAGTAATCTGTGGCGGCTCACGGAGCAAGATGAGATCAAGTTTGTCATCGGAGACCGGAGAGATTATGACTGGGCGAGAGTGCTGCTCAAGCGATACCCTGATTTAAAAACCGGCAATATCACTTTTTCGCCTGCACATGGGAAGCTTGATCCAGCTTCGTTGGCAAACTGGCTTTTAGAGGATCGGCTGTGCGTCAGGATACAGCTGCAAATCCATAAATACTTGGGGATCAAGTGATGAAAGAGGCCAAAAAAGCAGTGGTTCTGTTAAGCGGTGGAATCGATTCCACTACCACTCTTGCCATAGCAGCACACCAAGGATTTGACGTTTATGCTCTGACAATAGATTATGGCCAGCGGCATCGCGTCGAGCTGGAAAAGACCGGCCGCGCGGCTCAACGATTTGGAGCAAAAAGACATCTGCTTTACCAGCTTGATCTCGCCTCAATCGTGCGATCAGCTCTGACATCAGACATGGAGGTACCGAAAGGAAGATCCCTGGATCAGATCAGCTCCGGTATTCCCTCAACCTACGTACCAGCCCGCAACTTAATCTTCCTTGCAATCGGCTTGAGTTGGGCTGAGACCATTGGCGCGACCGACATTTTCATTGGAGTAAATGCAATTGATTACAGCGGCTATCCCGATTGCCGGCCCGAATTCATTCGCGCATTCCAAAACTGTGCAAATCTGGGGACTCGAGCAGGGACAGAGGGTCAAGAAATCAAAGTCCAGTCGCCGCTAAACGAACTAACTAAAGCACAAATAATTCAGAAGGGAATAGAACTTGGTGTTGACTATGGTGAAACTCATAGCTGCTATCACCCCAATGCACAGGGGCTTGCCTGCGGAGAGTGCGATAGTTGTGTCTTGAGAAAGAAAGGATTTCTCGAAGCAGGCGTTGATGATCCTACAGAATATGCGAACAAGAACGATTAAGGAGATTACATGGGTAAGAGAGACCATAGGCACAACCAGAAGGAATCGCTGGAGGAAAAATACGGCCAGAAAGCGATTAGGGAAGCAAGGTTGGAGGCATGGGAGAATCCAGAAAAAGAGCGCGACTATACTATTTCCTTGACTATCCCTGAATTCACATGTCTATGTCCCCGGTCCGGCTTTCCTGATTTCGCCACGTTTCAGATCAACTATATCCCTGATCAGAAGATCGTTGAGCTCAAATCGCTCAAACTCTATATCAACACCTATAGGAATATCCCCATCTCGCATGAGGCCGCCACCAACAAGGTGTTGGATGATCTGGTCAGGCTGCTTGACCCACGCTGGATTGAGGTAAGCGCAGATTTCAACGTGCGAGGCAATATCAAATCAGTAATAACAGCCACCTTTTCCCGCACAGATGGATAGAAAAAACCATATTTGATTGACGGTACGCAAAGAGCTGTCAACTCATTCCTATCAATATATGAGCCTGAGCGATCAGATGATCAAAGAACAGGATGCAGACAACATGATGACCATCAACAAGACGCGATGTATCGCTGTAGTTCTAGTGATTGTGCTTTTCACTGCAGCAGCCGGCTGCACCAAGCGTGATTCCGGCAAGGAAGTTTCCGACGGGATCGAGCATAAGGAGCAGGTCACCAAAGCGTATAGAAAGTATTTCGGTCTTCCGAAAGTGGTCTATCCCAACACAACCTACTATGTTGTATTTTACCCTTATGCAGACCACGAACCCTTCCTGGCAGGAAAGGTCAAACCGCTAGCGAAGCACACAAACATAGGAAAGAAGGATCTTCCAAGGCTGGCTGTCTCAAAACTGCTGCAGTCGCCACCTCTTAACGACCCTCTGCTGACAAGGCTTTTTCACCCCGCAACCAAGGTGATCGGAGTGACGACGCGCAAGAACACGTGTACCGTTGACTTCACAAGGCAAATTCTGCAGTCACAGAGCGGCCAATGGCAGGAACAAGCGATGATCGCTTCTGTGACGCATACCTTGAGCCAATTCAACCAGATAGAAAGCGTCGCCATAACAATAGAAGGACTGGACCAGGGGCTCGTAGATGACCGACAAATAGACCAGTTTCTGGGTCATGTTGCCCTTCAGCAGCAGCCCTTCCAGCCGCAGCAGGACCTGGTACTGACGCAAGATCAAGGGGATGCGATCATCCTGGCCAAGCAGTTCGTCCATGAAGCGAGTCAAGGCAATGTCTATGGATACTTGTCTTTAGCAACCAAAAAGGACGTTGGCACTGAGACCGAGTTCAAGCAGAACCAAAAGTCAGACTTGCACAAGGTAATCCTGGCTGATCACGGAGCCTGGGTCCTGCCACAGATCATAAATGCTGAGTTCGAAAGGGACAAAGCCAGAGTACAACTGTCCGGGAGCCGTACTTTTGCGGGAGAATACCGTGAAGGCGAGCGCTCGGTCTTGAATCTAGTCAAAGAAAAGAAGCGATGGAAAGTAGACTTCACCGAGACCTCTGAGATAATCCCAGCAGAAACAAAGGAAGATATCATTATCGGCCCAGCCGACTATAATAGCAATAAGCTGCAACAACTCCAGGCCCTTGTTGACCAAGGCCAACAGCCCTGGCGCTTAGATCCCCAACAAGTGGCTGAGACTGAGGGCAAGCTCTACGGTTTTGTTCCGGGCAAAGATACCTTCAACATGGTAGCCAAAGTTGAGATCGGTCAGCTATCGGGCACCGGAGAAGCACTTTTTGAGGTCAATCACGCAAATATCATCTATCAGATCTTTCTGATGCAGCCAATTAAAGCCGGGCAAAGCGGGATTTGGACTATAACCATGGTAAAGAAGAAGACAATCTAGTATCATTTTGGTGTTGCCATTTGACACAAGATCTCAGTACGCTGCATGTGTGCATTCTTGCTTGCTGATAGATCACGAGCTATTGAACATCAAAAGTATCCCCTGAGCTAGATGGGCGGTTTGGGGGACGATAGGTTACATATCAAAGGGTGATGTGAAGTGACCCGCAACCGCGAGAAATTCAAAGTTGGAGCTGACCAGTTGCAGAACTCCTGCGACCCGTCCCTGTTCGATTTTGAAACAACAGAAGAGGTCAAACCATTAGACGGATCTGTCGGACAAGACCGTGCCGGCGACGCAGTAGAGTTTGGAGTAGATATAGACACCAACGGATTCAATATTTTTGCATCGGGTCCTGTCGGTACTGGGAAGAGCTCTCTGGTAAGAGCGCACGTCGCCCGAGCGGCTAAAAAGAAACCAGTTCCTTCTGATTGGTGTTATGTGCACAATTTCTCTGATCCGAATTCGCCCATAGCGCTTGAATTGCCGGCCGGGGGAGGCAAGGTTCTCGCCAAAGAAATGGACGAACTGGTCAAGTACTGCAAGATCGAGATCCCAAAAGTATTTGAAAGTGAAGATTATGAAAAAAGGCGCGAACGGTCCTTGCGCCAGTATCAACAGGAACGACAGGCGTTGTTGGACGAAGCTCGAGAAAAAGCAGAAGCTGCAGGCTTTCAGATACAGCTGGGGACAACCGGCATGGTAATATCACCGATCATAGAAGGCAAAGCAGTGGGGAGAGAGGAGTTCGCGAAGCTGCCACAGAAAGAACAGAGAGAAATCCGCAACAAAAGCGAGGCGTTGGAAGAGGAGTTGAGTCAGACTTGGAAAAGGCTTACTTCACTTGATAGAGGCGCCAGAGAGAAGATTGCCCGCCTGGATCAGGAAATAGCGTTGGATGTAATCGGTCATTTATTGGAAGCATTGAAAGAAAAGTACAATGATTTTCCCAAAGTCCGAACATATCTCGAAGATGTCCAAGACAACATAGTCGAAACTCTGGATGATTTCAAGAGCGATAGGAAGCAGCCGTTTCCTATCCCCGGCATCGAACTCACTGCTGAACCCAGCTTTGTGCGATATGCCGTGAATGTCATTGTAGATAACTCACAGGCCAAGGGCGCCCCCGTGGTAACTGAACGTAATCCGACATATTACAATCTTTTTGGCCGCATAGATTATCAGCTCAAATTGGGAAGCCCAGTTACTGATTTTACCCTTGTTAAAGGCGGGTCTGTGCACAAGGCAAATGGGGGCTATATAATCATCCAAGCGCTTGATTTGCTCCTGAGTTATTTTTCATGGGAAACGCTGAAAAGATCCTTGGAATGTAGGGAACTTACCATAGAAAATTTCGGCGAACAATATCGGGCGATTCCTTCATCGGTCATCAAGCCCGAGCCCATCCCGTTGGATATCAAGGTCGTGCTGATCGGCAGCCCGCTGATCTATTACCTCCTTCAGCAGCATGAGGAAGATTTTCGCAAACTATTTAAGGTCAAGGCTGATTTCGGCGTTGAAATGAACCGCACTGCCAGCACCGTCAAGAAATATGCTGCCTTTGTCAGCGGCCAGTGCCGCGACAAAGATTTGAGGCATTTTGACCGCACTGCGGTGGCGCGCATCGTGGATTACGGTTCACGGCTAAGTGAAGACCAACAAAAACTTTCAACCAGATTCATGGACATATCTGACTTGGTGAGCTAGGCAAACTATTGGGCAGCCAAGAGCAATCACAAGCATGTAACTGGGGCTGATGTTCAAATGGCCATTGAGAAGAAAAAATACCGCTCAAACATGATTCAAGAGAAGATCGGAGAATTGATCCGCGAAGATGTAATTATGATCGATACCGACGGTG
This sequence comes from uncultured Actinomycetota bacterium, assembly GCA_964347095.1. Lineage (GTDB taxonomy): Bacteria > Actinomycetota > Aquicultoria > Subteraquimicrobiales > CAYFXD01 > CAYFXD01. Next base: position 6,510 of record CAYFXD010000155.1, read on the forward strand.
CCCGCGTTGGCCAGGTGAATGGAATCTCAGTGGTCCCCCTGGGCGATTACATATTCGGCAGGCCTTCGAGAATAACAGCTCGCGTTTTTATGGGTCGTTCGGGAGTTTTGGATATCGAGAGAGAGGTCAAGTTAAGCGGGCCAATTCACAGCAAGGGCGTGCTCATACTCAACGGTTATCTAAATGGCAAGTATGGGCATGACAAGCCGGTCACAATGTCGGCAAGCATATGCTTTGAGCAAGGATATGAAGAAATTGAAGGAGACAGCGCTTCCTGCGCCGAACTCTATGCCATCCTCTCAGCTCTTTCAGACATACCGCTGAAGCAGAATATTGCCGTGACCGGATCCGTTAATCAACTGGGAGAGGTCCAACCAGTCGGTGCCGTAAACCATAAGATTGAGGGCTTTTTTGACACGTGTGCACTGAAAAAGGTCAATGGTGAGCAGGGAGTCATGATTCCCCGGCGCAACCTCAAGCATCTGATGCTGCGTGATGACGTAGTCGACGCGGTCAAAAAGGACAAATTCCACATTTGGGCCGTGAGCACGATAGATGAGGGGATTCAAATACTTACTGGCACAAAAGCAGGTAAGAAGCGAGCTGATGGGTCCTATCCAAAGGGCACCATCAACTTCAAAGTTGATGAGCGATTGAAGAACCTGGCTGAGGCATTCAAGGAATTCAGCAGCGGCGATGGTGCGGAAGAAAGTGAGGATGATTAATGAGAAGGTCTTTACTAATGCTGGTCGCTTTGGCTTTATTGCTGGTGACCTTTGGCAGCGCAGTTGCCTGTAGGGATGCAGATACTTCGGACAGCGATTCCAAGAAGGCGCCCAAAAAAGAGGCTGAACCTAGGATCTCCAACACCGTTCTCAAGCGATTGAGAGTTGTAAAAGACCCCAATGAAAAAGCTGACCTCGATGTCATTCATGTATACGCACCTAGTCTTTCAGAATACGGATCAATGACATCGGTAATTGAGGCATACGATGCCCGAATAGTGGTAACAAAGGTCATCTTCTATTCAGGACCCGTGTATGAACGCTGGCAAGAAGAGAAAGCCGGTAAATCTGTGCAGAGAACAACTCCTACGAGGGCTTCCACGGCCATCATGTCAACCTTTGCTAATCTTGGTTACAGAGTGTATGTCGGGTATGGAAAAAGAGGTGTTAAACAGGTCAAAGAAACCTATCTCAAAGACCGGCCAGCTGGCTCATATCAAGAGTTCAAAGATGAGAATGAGGCAATGGATTTTCTAAAGCGACTCCTGTCGACGGGTTTTCCCGTAATTGTCCAGATCGACAGCACAGTCCTGGGAGATGATCAGGGAGTCGAATCTATGGTCGCATCAGGCTTCGACGACGAGAATATCTTCGTCAATGATTCTTCGCTGCGCCAAGATGAGGGGGGCAAGCGAAAGGCCATCAAAACAGACGATTTTATGAGGGCATGGAGTTCAGGCTTGGTTGCCAAGACGCCCAATCTAATGTTCTTTGTAGAAGGAGTGGAGCGGGTGCGGCCGGACGTAGAGATCCTGGCCGAAATCAAAAAGGAGTCTGACAACATTGCCTCATACTTGAATGATGATGCGGACAGGCTGAAAAAGAATGAAGTTGGGATAGACTATTTCCAATCTCTTACTAATCTTTGTGGCGCCAAGAGAACCGCTCTGGTTGTATTTCTAAGAGAGAAGAATTTTAACGATATTGCAGAAGAGTATAACGAAATTGCAGAGCTCTATAGTGAGATCCGCCTAGTGACTGACCTCAATGAAGCAGCCGAAAAACTGAGGGACGCAGCAAGAAAAGAAAGACAAGCAGCCAAGAACTGGAATTAGGATCGCAAAAGAACAGATGGAGAATTGGGGGAAGCAATGCATCCAGATCCGCATGCAGAAACCAGTATCCTGCTTGAGGAGAGAGAAAGACTAGAGGAGGCTCTTTATCCTGAAAGCGAGTACCTTGACCAGGAATTCAGGGAGGAAAACAAGGACACAACCATTGCGGTCCTGGGTGCCGGGCATGGCGGCCAAGCCATGGCCGGGCATCTTGCCAGAAAGGGCTTTACCGTCAACCTTTTCAACAGAACCCACGAACACATTGTCCCGATTATCAGGCTGGGCGGGATCGAACTGAAGGGGGCTGTACGAGGCTTTGCCAAACTCAACAAGATTACCTCTGAAATCTCAGAAGCCATTATCGGAGCGCAACTGATAATGGTGGTTGTCCCAGCAGTGGGGCATAAATACATGGCTGAAAAGTGCGCGCCCTATCTGCAAAAGGGGCAAGTAATCCTGCTTAATCCAGGCAGGACATTCGGGGCTCTTGAGGTATATAATATTCTTAAGAGACACGGCAAGCACAAGGATGCCATCGTTGCAGAGGCCGAGACTTTCATCTATGCAGCCCGGCGGACAGCAGCTGCTCAGGCCAAGATTTTTAGCATCAAGAGCGCAGTGTCAGTTGCAGCACTTCCAGCGACCAACACCTACCAGGCAATGCCCATCATAAACAGGGCTTTTCCTCAGTTCATACCCGCGGAAAGCGTCCTAGAAACCAGCCTTAATAATATGGCATGCATATTTCATCCCCCCATAACCTTGCTGAATGCTGCTCGCATTGAGAATACCCAGGGTGATTTTCAGTACTACATCGAAGGCGTCAGCCCGGCAGTAGGAACACTTCTTGAAGCCATTGACCATGAAAGGATGAATCTGCTTCGAGTCCTTCAGGTCAAACAGGTGTCTGCATTCGAATGGCTTCAGACATCGTACAGTTCAGTGGGCCGAAATCTGGTTGAAGCAATCCAGAACAATCCCGCCTATCGTGGCATATACAGTCCTCGCCATGTATTTCATCGCTATCTGACCGAGGATGTCCCAATGAGCATGGTCCCGATAGCCTCCTTAGGCCAGATGTTTGAGATTGCAACAACCTCCCTGAGTGCCGTTATACGGCTTTGTTCAATTATCACTCAGCGTGATTTCATAGAGGAAGGAAGAACAGTCCGCAGTCTTGAAATTGATGGATTCAGTGTTAAGCAGCTAAAAAAACTCGTAATGGAAGGATCCTAGGGTGAGGGGAAAGAAGAAAATACTTGGGGCATGCCTTGGCAATTGCGTGCATGTCGCGGGAATACTGGCGTTTTTAGACCTTGCACAGAGTGAGGGATATGACACTCAGTTCTTGGGAAGCGCGACTCCGCTTGATGAACTCGTTCGGTACATTGCCAAGGAGAACCCGGATGTTGTGGCCCTGAGCTACCGGCTTACGCCCGATGTTGCCCGGTCTTTGTTGTGCGATCTGAAAAAGACTGTTGAAGAGCGAGGCTGGAGGGGAAAAATCACCTTTGTATTTGGTGGAACTGAGCCCGTGGCGGCGGTGGCCAAAGAATCGGGCTTGTTTAAGGCGGTTTTTTCCTCTGGATCGAGCCCCTCGGAAGTGCTAGCCTACCTGCGAGAGAGATCGCCCGAGTTCAGACAAGACAAAGTCCCTCAGGACATCATTAAGAGAATCGAATATCGCTACCCTTATCCGGTGCTCAGACACCATTATGGTCGTCCCACGCTAGAGGAAACCACAGAGGGAATAGCCGTAATAGCCCAATCGGGCATCCTAGATGTGATTTCACTGGGCCCGGACCAAAACGCTCAGCAATTCTTTTTTCAGCCGCAGAATATGAACAAAGCCATGTCAGGCGCAGGGGGAGTCCCTGTCAGAACCACGGAGGATCTTGAGCAGCTTTATCTTGGATCTCGACAAGGGAATTTTCCCTTACTAAGATGCTACTCAGGGACCAACGACCTGCTGAAAATGGCTGAGCTATTGCAGAATACCATCCATAATGCATGGGCGGCTGTGCCCCTTTGCTGGTATAACGTCCTTGACGGTCGCAGTAAAAGAGGCATTGAGCAATCAATGACTGAGAACCTCAACGCCGTCAGCTGGCACGCCAAGAGACGAATACCTGTTGAGATCAATGAATCCCACCATTGGAGCCTTCGTCACGCCCATGACGCAATAACCGTTACGATGGGATATCTAGCGGCCTACAACGCAAAGAAACGAGGCGTAGAGAATTATATATCTCAATATATGCTGAATACACCTCCTGAAACCTCTCATCTCATGGACATCGCTAAGACTCTTGCCCAGATTGAACTTATTGAATCATTGCATGATCAGACTTTCAAATCATTCAGAGAGTTGCGGGCGGGACTGTTCACTTTCCCCGAGAACCAAGAAGCTGCCAGAGGTCAACTGGCATCCTCAACCTACCTAGCCATGGCTTTTCGACCAGATATTTACCACGTAGTCGGTTATTCAGAGGGACATCATGCCGCCACGGCATCTGAGGTAATCGGCAGTTGTCGAATCGCTCAACAGGTCATTGAAACCACTTTGAAGGGTCTACCAGATTTCTTTCTGGATCCCCGCATTACCAGGCGGAAGGAGCAGTTGATGGCCGACTCAAAAGTCATCCGGACGGCAATCAGCGAGATTGCTGCCGCCAACATTGAGGACCCGCTTTCAGACATTGACACCATTGCCAAGGCCGTCAGAATCGGCATCTTAGATGCCCCGTATCTTGCAGGCAATCCTGTTGCCAGCGGAAGATTGGTTACAAAACAGATAGACGGAGCCTACTACGCATTTGATCCCGTGTCCAATGCAGTCATCCCTGAGGAGCAGCGAATAGACCGGATCTTATCTGTCGAGTTGGGCAAAAATGCTTGAAACATAGATATCACAAGTCCCACATACTATCCTATCAACAAAGCATAGCGGGGAGGGCAGTCTGAAATCAACCAGCATCCTGACCATAAAGGCAGAGATCTAAGTAGTTGAGCCAGAACACCTGTCTATACATACCATGAAGGAGGGAGAAAGATGGCGCTTATGAGAATCTCGATTTTGCCGGTGGGAACAGCCAGTCCAAGTATTGGTGACTATATAGCAGATGCCATGAGACAACTAGATGATGAGCGTAGCCAGTACATCCTGACGGACATGGGAACGGTTGTTCAAGGATCACCCAAGGAACTGTTGGCGCTTGCAGGAAGACTTCATGAAATGCCGTTCAGTAGGGGAGCTAGAAGGGTTTTTACCTCCATTGACATCGATGATCGAAGAGACAAGAAAGTAGGCCTGCAAGACAAGGTCGATTCGGTGAAACAACGACTAGCCTAACATACGGCAAAGAAAGGCATAAGGGTACCTACATGCATATCCATAGACAGATATTTTCTGTGCTTTTGCTGTTCACCTTAGGGCTTGGGATCCACAGCCTCGGGACTGGTCTTGATGTACTCCTCACCAAAGCTGAGCAGTCTCCGCCACCGCCGGCACTTCTTAGGAATGTCTGCGTAGGCAATGCCATGGCCTCTCAAGAGAAGAGCGGCTCTGCCCAGTCAAAGGCCAAGTCAACTGACTCGGCCGCAGCCGATACCGATCTGGAAGGAGACCATTCCAGTGAGCAGGAACAGACTGGGCAATATCCGGTTGTGCAGGATTTTTGCGCGCTTCTCTTCGCCCTGATACTTTTTTTCTCCGTGTACGGCATCATCAGGAGGAAAGCTATGCATTCATCCGGTAATCGAGAATCAAGCAGATAGGAGGCAGTGTATTGGCTCGAAGATCTTCACTCATTCTGTTCTATGTCTGTATAGCAGTCCTTATACTCATCACATTTGCCGCTCCGCGCGGATGCACAACCAATAGCCTGCAGACGACTGCTGAACCAGGGGGGAACCTCTCAGTCAAGCTGGAGCCAAAAACAACCATAAGGAAAAAGATAGACCAAGATTCCACCTCACCAAAGATCTTGGCCAAGAGCTTCTCCAAGAATGACTGGCTTTTCGTTGTCTTTTATCAGTACAGGATCCGAGTAGATCTATCTTACGCCGCGGCGGCCAAAGGAGACGAGGTAGAAGTCCAAGTGAATATGCCTGGGCAAATTCTTAGCGCTGATGCTGACAGGATCGAAAGCCGAACTGCCATTTGGAATCTGATCCTTGGTAATGAGTACGAAATGAACGTGGTCTCCCGAGACCTGCGATGGTGGCTGATCATCCTGGCCTCTGTAGTAGTCGTCTTGTTGCTCGTCTCATGGATTAGTCTCAGAAAGGCGGCCGATAATGGACGGTCCTAATCATATCCGGTATCCAGGCTGCTCAAAAGCGTGCACAGTACTTGGTTTCAATGTCTTTGACCATCTGAACTCTTTTTTTATGCCTTTGGCCCTTGGGCGTGTTTCCAGCAAATCTCGTATTCAACCAGGTCTCCACAATGTTTATTGTGGCTATGGGCTTTTTGTTGAGCCTTCTACCTGGCAATGTGATAATGTTTAGATTATTGTGAGCGGCCGCAAAATACGCGATTTTGTCGTCCCAACAGGGTGCTGCAAATATGCCCGGCACTTTGTTGGCTGCAATTGCCATGCCTATCCCGGTGCCGCAAATAAGGATGCCGACAGAACCTTCGTTCTTGCTCACTTCAAGTGCCACTTTCTCGGCAAAATTGGGGTAATTGTCTTCACCATCAAACTCGTAATTCCCCAAATCGACGCAGTCAATTCCCTTTTTCCCTCTAAAATGCTTCAACAATACTTCTTTGACCTCAAAACCCGCATGGTCAGCCCCTAGAAAGATTTTCATTTTTATTGCCTCCAGCTTTTCGCTCAAATAGAGATTTGATGCGGCCCGCAAATCTCCTGCCCAGGTACTGAGCTTCAGCCCGCTCCATTTTCTTCAGCCTCCGCCAATGCCTGATGTTTTCTCCCGAAATATCAAAAGGAGTGGTCAACCAAGTACGAATGATCTGTTCGGCTTGCATTTCATCAAGATCCCCTCTTAGACAAATCACATTAGCATTATTATGAGAAGCTGCCTTTTGCGCCGCCTCCACTGAATAGCATAATGCCGCTCTAATACCGGGCACCTTGTTCAGGTCCATGCTCATGCCGATCCCAGTACCACAAACAGCGATCCCTTTGGAGCATGCTCCCTTTAGGATGTTGGCCGCGAGCAACTTTGAGAAATCAGGATAATCGTCCTTAGGATTCAATGTATGAGGCCCGTAGTCCTCAAACTCAACACCTTTTAACTGATCATGTTGCTGTATGAGCTTCTGTAGTATAAGCATGATTTTTGCCTTTTCAGCAAAACCCGCATGATCAGAAACAATTCCGATCCTCAATGATCTCACCTCTTACTAGTATCATACCTCTTTAATCAAGAACTGGTAAGCCGCAATCCCTAGCATCTGCTCGTCAGAGAGCCCTATTCCGACCGCTCTGGCACGCGGCTCATCAATGCTTCTCATATCTTGCTTAAGTATACGTGATCAAACCAGAATCTCCTCTAAATCCAATTACTGACTGCTTAATTGGCATGAATGGAGTGACGACCTCCATACCGCCTGGAAAACCGGATGTGCTGGTTCAAATCCAGCGGCGGCTGTAATAAGATACTCATGTAAGAACCCAGCAAGAAAAGTAATCAAGAAAAGACAATCACGCAGGCAGATTCTCCGCACGTCGATCTGGACAGCTAATAGCCAACAGCGATCGAAAATGTCTATCAGGAGAGCGAGTATTTTTGAACAGAAAGGATATGACGTGACTATGGCTCATAGGGAATTCAACGATCACGATGTCAAAGAATACTTCAAGCGCTGCTTTTTTGCTGTGGATGGCCTTTGGTTTGTGCTTCTTGAAAAGAATACGAGCTTTGAACAAGCTTTGGAGTTAGACAATCAGGTTTGGCAGGTGCTCCCCAAGATTCAAGTTCGGAAGATACGAGAATTGCTCGGTTTAGGCAATCGCACGCTGGAAGACCTAAGGTCTGCCTTGGAGTTCAAGTTCAAGGCAGAAGAATATGAATTCGAAGCCAAGGACACGCCTGGTCAACTTGACATTAATCTTATTGCCTGTCCTTGGCTGAAGCTGATGAAACAATCAGGACGAGAACAACTGGCAGCAGAAATAGGCAAGGGAATATGCGCGACCGAGTATCAAGTGTGGGCAGAGGAGTTTGGAGTCAATTTCATCCGCCTGTTGGAAGACCCCCTCTGTCAAAACGGGAGGTTCTGTCTCCTTAGATTCCAAGCGCAGAATGCTGTGCCACAAAAATTTGATTGAAGGATATTTGTTGCCTGTGGTGAAGGTCTTTATAAAAATGGGAGTAGGAAAAGGGAGGGAATATAGTGGAGGAAAAAGAGATCGGTAGAATCACCCATTATTACAACAAGATCGGTGTTGCAGTGATAGAAATGACCAATGATTCCTTGAATGTCGGCGACACAATACATATCAAAGGTCATACAACCGATCTCACTCAGACCGTTGAGTCAATGCAGATCGAGCATGAGCAGATCCCAACGATCAAGGCAGGGGATGCAGCAGGAATAAGAGTGAAAGACCATGTACGTGAACACGACATTGTCTATAAAGTCAAAGAGGAGTAAACTTCTTTGTGAGCCGTCTACACTGTGAAGAGCGGCCGGCTCATGACCCAAAAGGCCTCTCGATTTTGATACATACCAAGAAGGCGAACAATGAGTACTCCTAGCAATCCTTCATATCTGCATCTCGCGGAAACAGGTGCCCTTGAAAAGATCGTCAAGAAGCTTAATACGCTTTTAAGATCCTGCACAATATGTCCCCGTGCTTGCAAGGCCGACCGGATCTCAAATGAACTGGGATTCTGCCGGGTTGGAAGATTACCCATGATCTCGAGCTACGCCCCGCATTTCGGCGAAGAAAAGCCACTGGTTGGTGTGGGGGGTTCAGGCACAATTTTTATGACTCACTGCAACCTCAGGTGTCTCTATTGTCAGAACTTTGAAATCAGCCAAATCGGCAGCGGCCGGGAGTATAAGCTGGAAGAGTTGGCAGATTGCATGCTGTACCTACAAGGTGTCGGCTGCCATAATATCAACTTTGTCACGCCCACGCATGTCCTCCCGCAAATAGTAGAAGCACTCAGTCTTGCAGTAGACAAAGGATTGACGATTCCCTTGGTCTACAATTGCGGCGGCTACGAATCCGTAGATACATTGCGGCTTGTCAATGGGATCTTTGACATCTATATGCCGGATATCAAATATGCCGATGCTCAGATAGCTCTGGAGCTGTCAAGAGTAGACAATTATCCGGAAACAGCGAAAACTGCGGTACAGGAAATGCACAGGCAGGTCGGGGATCTAGTAATCGATGAGCGGGGTCTCGCGGTTCGAGGATTATTGGTGCGACACTTAGTTTTACCCGCAGGCCTGAGCGGTAGCAGACAAATCTTGGATTTCATTGCAAACAAGATTTCGAGACATACTTATATCAATATCATGGACCAATATCATCCGTGTTACAAAGCCTTCGAGCACGCGCAATTAAGTCGCACTGTGGAGGCCAGGGAACTAAGGCAGGTATTCCATGCCGCTCATCTGCATGGGCTCGACAGAATTGATGCTGTGGGCCGGTACCGCCCCCTGGAAGACTGTCGGTCAAAGTGACAATGAATCAAACCTGCAATCACCCGGGTAGCTGATGTATGAAGGATTACTACAGAGTTTTGGAAATCAGGGCAGATGCTTCCCCTGAAGTGATAGACAAAGCATATAAGGCGCTGTGTGCGAAATACCATCCCGACAAGCAACCCATTGAGAAAAGAGCTTGGGCTCACGCCAAAATGCATGAGCTACATCAGGCTCATAGAGTACTCTCAGATTCAAAGAAGAGGAACGAGTATGATCAGGCCAAGAAAGCCCGTCTTCTGCAAGTTTTTCTGAACGACGGTCTAATCGGCTTGGCCAAAATCTGGTTGAAACGCTAAAGGGGCTGCGTATGGACAAGTACCAAGAAGATGATCTCAAAGGCATGCTCAGAGATCTTATTTGGCTTAATGGTGTGATTGCAACGGAACTGATACAACTGGTCGAAAATAGCAGTGCCACATTACGGGGGTCCGTGCCCGAGAAGTGTCTGATTCAACACAATGAACTTCGACAGCAAGCTTTGCACATTGTGGCCAGGAATTGCGGACCAGATGCATCAAGCTTACAGAGACATGTAACAGGACACTAGTGATTAGGCCAACACCCAAGGGGAATGGCAAAGGAAGCATTTCACAACCTTGACATCCCACCTGAAAGACTGAAAAACAGCAATATCAAAAGCGCACAACCATGTGGGAGGCAAGAATGGCCCACATTATCAAAAGTACCCTAATCGACAGATCAATTGATGAGGTCTATGACTTCTTGTTTCAGCCCGGTAACTTCATTCTTATGCCGGGAATAACCGAAGCCAAGAGAAAGGGCAACACCTTCTTCGTGAAGGGTGAGGAGAAGATTCCTGTAATCGGCCTGGAATCGGTCAGCTATAAAATACACATTGACGCCAAGAAAAAGCCGACCTTCGTTTCCTTTCACACTGAGGACTACATTGCTTCCACCAAGGGTGTTTTCGAGCTAGGAGAAAAAGGCAAAGAAACAAGCCTGCAGTACACGCTCCAATACAAATTGCCGCTTTTATTCTTCGGCAAGATCGTTGATAAACTGGCGATGGAACAACACATGGTGCATGATGTTATCGAGTATCTAAAGAACATCCAAAAAGCGCTTGAAAAGATCGAAACCATTATGACGCATGATGTTGTTACCATTAAACATCCGGCGACAGCAGCTCATGTGATGAAAAAGATGCAGGACAATGATGTGCGCTATCTCCTTGTGACGGATAACAATAAGCTTATCGGGGTGATTACGGATGGGGACATCATAACGAAGATCTATACCGAGGGAGTATCAAAGGATGCATACATAGAGGACATAATGACCACCAATGTGATCACGATTGAGCCAACTGCCCGTATAATAGATGCTATTGATCTGATGAGCGCACACAAAGTACGGCGTCTTCCTGTCCTAAAGGGGGATTTGATCGTCGGCCTTCTCTCCATCACTGATCTCGATGACTATTTCGGATTGTTTGCGAAAGGCAGAGCGCGCGCCTAACGCCCATATTTATGATCATCATATCTACCTGCCTAGGCCCGGACGGAAAGGGTCGCGTTTCTGGAATACATTAATGTTATGATGTTATAATTATTGTAGCAGTTCCTTAACTCAAGGAGGGCCAGTGAAACGCACCCAGATATACCTGTCCGAAGAGCAGCATGAGGCTTTGCGCAGAATAGCTTTTAAGCAGCGCAAGTCAATATCTCATGTGCTAAGGGATATGGTCGATCGTTTTTGCAGTCCCAATTCAACTGATCATGCATTATCGGCTTCGGTTCAAGGCAGACAGCAGACCCCCAGCCGGAAGCGGCAGAAGCCGGCAGCCAAGACCCCTCATGAAACTAGTCAAAAGAGTACGAGGCCGGCACAGCCTGCTCTTCCAATTGAGGAAGCAAAACACGCTGCTGAGTCCCTGAAAGGACTGGTTTCGGAGGACAAGTATGAGCAGCTGACGATAGCGTTGGAGGAATACCGCGAAAGCCTAAAGAAGCTAACCAATTGCAGAAAGAATATGCCTTCCTAGGAAACTCAAATAACCAATGCCCATTGACCGAATGACTAATCCAATAGCATGTTTCGATCAGCAGCATAGGACCCAGTCATTCGTAAGTGGCTCTTTACCAGTATATCCGTTTCGAGACCATTTATTATCATTTCCGGCCTATCACGGCAGTTCCTCGATTAGTTCTGCCACATGATTTTGATCCAGAGGACCTGATGCAACATAAATAAGAAATCTGTCTTTGCTCCAGAAATATTGAAATCTGCCCTGATATAGGGTCTTATACACGATTTGGCCGTCCATGTGTATTTTGTCCGGTGCACTAAAACCCCGGGCAAACTTCTTTATCGCGCGTTCCATGCGCGCAGCCTCTCTTGTAGCAGTCTCAGGCTTTTTGTACTCCGTGATCCATACCGAGAGTCCCTCCTCGTAATGACCGATTGTTATTTCGTCAGGGGTCTGCAACTGACCAAGATGCGACCTCTCTACCGCGGCAAGCGCATCTGCTCCTGTGAATTCGGCTTCAAGCTCAAGACCCTCTATTTGCGCGGGTAGATCATGCCCTGGTGCACCCGAACGCCACATGGTTAGAGCAGCGTATGCCAATAAGCTTACCAGCACCAAAACACCTGCAATACCAAGGAATATTTTTGAGGTTTTGCTCACAGCGATGATATCTCTTTCTTCTCAGAGTCTTACACCAAAAATGATGGAGCGAAGATCTGACTGTCCGCCCATTCTCAACTTGAAAACTATCCCACAAATCCTTGACAAATCAAGGCAATTGATTAAATTCTTTAGATGTTGCCAAGAAAAGGATGCACCAGATGTCGAAAAACGGATATCCGCCCAACCGCCTATGCCTGGTACTGTTGGCGATACTCTTTGCCTGTGCGCAGCTTGTTTCTATCTCCTGTGCCTCTCCAAAAAAACAATCAAAGAAGTCTTCGAAGGCTACAAAAGAGGCCAAAACCACAGCTACCGAGGTGAATTTTTCTGTTCACAACAGTAAAGCGATCGTGCCGGATGACCTTGCTCAGAGTAGGGCAGAAGAGGTTGACGCGATCAAGAACAGAGAAGTTGATGAAATAGCCACACAAATCAAGCGTTACTATGAGGTTGCATTTTTGCAGCCAAGTCTTTGGGAAAACAGTACGTTCAGCGACCTGGATTCGCTTTTTGTAGCACCGCTGCGAGACAGAGTAGCCAAGGAAGATTTGAACCAACTAAGCCTCGGAGACGAGGCAAAAAAAATCCATTCGGTGGACACCGTTGATGCCAGGATATCGGATATATGGATTGCCCTAGACAAAGATCTGGCACCTCAGTTATGCCAAGTTAAGGCAGAAGTGGAGGCTGTATACGTACAGAGGGACAAGAGGAAAGCAGATCTTGAGAGTTCTGCCACGTTCTTGCTGCAACCAACAACCGACACCGAGTGGCAAATCTTCAACTATGACGTGCGCCACGAGGTGAAAACAGAGGAGAATTGAGATTGCGTCAGAATATTCGAACCACGTCGTACAACGCAGGAAATGCAAAACCAACCCTCGGTGCATTGGCACTAGTTTTATTCTTGGCAAGCCTGCTAGCTTTTTTTTCGTGTGCCAAGAAACCTGCGCAGAAGGCCAGCAAGGAGAAAAAAACTGAAAGCCGGATAACGATCAATAGGGTAGGAGAAGTTACTTTCAGCAGCACCGCCCCTGGCCCAATAAACATTCTTTTGCTTGGCAGCGATTCCCGAACTGAGAGCATAGCAGGCCGCAGCGACGCAATTATGATTGTCCATATAAATCCTCAGAAGAAATCCGCTAAATTGGTGTCATTTCCAAGAGATTCTCGCGTACCGATACCAGGCCGGGGAACGGGAAAGATAAACTCAGCCATGACCTATGGAGGACCAAACCTAACCGTTCAGACCATCGAGCAATTGACAGGCATTGAGATACATTACTACGCTGTAACCACGTTTGCTGGCTTTACCAGGATCATTAATGGACTGGGCGGTGTGCAGATTGATATCGATGCCCCCATTCACGATCGGTGGGCAGGGGCCAATCTTCAGGCCGGACCGCAAAGGCTCGACAGTAGTCAGGCACTTGCTTTCTGTCGCTCAAGGCATATTCCGGGAGCTGATTTTGCTAGAGCAGGTCACCAGCAGGATCTGCTGGTCGCGGCTTTCGAACAAGAAAAACAGGGGACCGACGCCCAGAAGTTGCTCAGGTTGGCCAACCTTATAATCAATGATTGTGAGACCAGCCTATCCTTCAGGGAGATGTTTGAGCTGGCCAGATTGGTCGTTCAGATTGAACCGCAAGCCGTTGAGAAAACAGTACTTCCAGGTACAACAGCCAATGTCGGTGGCGCAAGCTATGTTATCCTTAATCAAGGAAGATTAAACCAAATATTCAATGCGATCAAAAATGACAATGGGCAATAATCAAGAACAACTAATCGTGGTATATAAAGCACCCACGATGATCGCCGCAAACATGGTGAGGGGCTTGCTTGAGAACGCCAACATTCCAGTGATAGTACGGTCCCTGCAAATTCCCATGTACAATGATGTGGCCATGATGCATTCTCCTGTCTGGGGTGAAATATTGGTCGCCAAAAAATCTGTGGATCGAGCCATAGAGCTTCTCCAGCCCTATCTGGAATCAATAGAGGAAGGGGAGTGAGTGCGCCAGCCTGTTTCCATGTCCCATCATTTTCGCTGTTTCGTTTTCCATGTTTAGCTGCGCGTCCCGCGTGCTCATAACTTAAACTATTCTCTTAATTAAAGAATTGTGCGGACCAGGATCAACAGGACAGACGTCGAGATGTATAGATCGCCGGAGGGGAAGAGCAGATGAATGGTTTAGTTTACATAATATATCTTATCACACTCTTATTACTTTTTTTCTCTTTCCCCGGTCTAGTCCAGCTTGCTCTCCCCCTAGCAACATTTTCAGGATGCCTGGCGCTGCCAATTAGTTGCGCACCTCTTTGTTGCTTGGCCGCGTGCGCCTGACCCTCGCGCATCTCTAAGACAACATCGCAACTTGTAGCTGTCGCCCCTCTTGAACTGAGCTTTAGTGAGCATAACAGTTTTAGAAGCGGTCATTCGCTTTCTGAGCCGTTTTTAGCCCCATTGCAATGAAATCCATGCAATAAATTGCATTCTTACATTAATCAGTCTGTTTCTCGTTGATGCGGAACCCCGAATCAAACCGATCAATGACAACCCCGACCAAATTTCATCCCATTCCGATCAAGGCTGAAAAATCAAAAAAACTCATTCAATTCTTGAGTCTTTTAGGATGGCGCAAACTAAACAATATAAGTTTGGCAACCAATTGCTCATCTAGCGAGCAAAAT
>CAYFXD010000156.1:0-8989 GCA_964347095.1 uncultured Actinomycetota bacterium
GTCTTACAAAGATTGTGATGAGAACCCCCGACAAGGGGGTATGGGGAAGCAGTTCCCCCATGCTTTGTATGGAATTCATGGCTGGATCGCCGGCATGTGGAGAGTGATTTCCAGGGTCATTGGCGCAACTGGCAGCGCAGCGGACTCTTAATCCGTCGGTTGCAGGTTCGAGTCCTGCATGACCCACAAGACACATCCTCCTTTAGACAAAGGAGCTGGATGCTAATTGAACGGCCGCGGTGGCGGAATTTGGTAGACGCGCATGCCTTAGGAGCATGTATCCAAGGATGTGGGAGTTCGAGTCTCCCCCGCGGCACCAGTTAACTGGAAAAATAGGGACTGGGAATGGTAGAATGTCAGCGGAATGCCCAGCTGGATTATGGCAAAGAACATGGTGATTATTTTGAAGACTAATTTGGAAGAGATAGAAAAGCACAAAGTGCTTCTTAAGGTAGAAGTCCCCTCGAATGAGGTGGATAAGGCCATCAGAAGTGCATGCAAAGAACTAGCGGAAAAGATCAGAGTCCCTGGTTTCCGGCCGGGCAAGATCCCCTCAAAGGTTGTAAAGAGCAGAGTAGGCATGGAGACTATCTACAATGAAGTTGTTCAGAAGCTTCTACCCATCTACTACAGAAAGGCACTCAAGAAAGAAGGAATAGATCCGATAACACAGCCGGAAGTCGATGTAGTCCAGGTGGAAGAGGGCAAACCTTTGAAGTTTAATGCTAAAGTAGAGATAAAGCCTGATGCAGAATTGGGCAATTATAAGGGTATTGAGGTTTCGAAAGAGAAGGTTGAGATCGACGAGCAGTGGATCGATCAGCAGCTGGCAATCTTGCAGAACCGCTTTGCGCAGCTAGATCCGGTAGCGCGTCCTGTAAAAGAAGGCGACTCGGTTCTTATTAATTATGATGGAAAGGTTGACGGAAAGGCTTTTGAGGGAGGATCAGCTGAGGACTACCTGCTTGAGATAGGCTCAAACACGTTCGTAGGTGATTTTGAGAAGCAGCTGGAAGGAGCCAAGAGAGGAGAGATCCGCGAAGTGTTTGCTGAGTTTCCCGAAGGCTACGGCAATCCTGATCTGGCTGGCAAGAAGGCATATTTCAAAGTACTTGTTAAGGAAGTGAAACAGAAGATCCTGCCGGAAACTAACGATGATTTTGCTAAGGATGTCAGTGAATTCGATACGCTGGATGAGTTAAGGAATGACATTAGAGAGAAGCTAAGCGGTAACAAAGAGCAGCAAGTTGATTTTAAGTTGCGAATGGATGTACTGGACAAAGTGGTCGAGGATGCTGAGATAGATTTGCCCGAGACCATGATCGAGGATCGAAAAGAATTTAAGATAAAGGATGTTGCTGCATCGTTGCAGAAGCAGGGTATGAGTTTGGAAGATTATCTGAAATCAAGCAGTCAGGACAAAGAAGAGTTTGAAGAGCACGCTCAAAAAGAAGCAGTGGAAGAGCTGAAAAGGGAAGCGGTTCTCGAAGCTGTGGCAAATGCAGAGAATCTTGAAATCACCGACGAAGAGACAGATAATGAAATCAAGAGACTGGCGGAATCCATGAACAAAGATCCCGAGGCATCGACCAAGGCTGCGCGAGACCAGGGGACGTATGAATTCTTTAGAGGTAATTTGCTCTCACGAAAGGCCTGGAATTGGCTGGTCGATAATGCCAAAGTCACGGAGATAGAGAGGAAAGAAGAGGCAGAGCAAGCGGGAGAGAAGGAAGAGGTGCCAGAAGAGGCTCAGGGCAGACAGGACGAGTCTTCAGAGGCAAAAGAATCGGGAAAAAATCAACTCGAAAAGACAGAAAAAGATGCAGAAGACGAGGAGAGTAAGAAATGAGGAACCTAATACCGATTGTGATAGAGCAAACTAATAGGGGCGAGCGGTCATATGATATCTATTCAAGGCTTCTGAATGACAGGATCATTTTCATTGGAAGCGAGGTCAATGATCAAGTTGCAAACGTAATTATCGCACAAATGCTTCACCTGGAATCGGAGGATCCTGAGAAAGATATCCACCTCTATATAAATAGCCCGGGAGGGTCGGTGACATCAACATTGGCGATCTACGATACAATTCAGTATGTGAAAGCAGATGTTTCCACTATATGTATTGGTCAAGCGGCCAGCGGGGCAGCGGTTCTCTTAACAGCGGGTACAAAAGGCAAAAGATCAGCGCTTCCAAACTCGCGAATTCTCATACATCAGCCGCATGGAGGAGCAACTGGTCAGGCAGTTGATATCGATATCCAGGCCAAAGAGATCCTACGTAATCGCAAGCTGTTGGACGAAATCTTGGCAAAACACACCGGACAGCCACTTGATAAGGTAAGCGCTGACACAGACAGAGATTTCATCATGACAGCAGAGCAGGCAAAGGAGTATGGACTAGTAGACGAGGTTTTTGTGGTCAAGAAGGGGAAGGGGGATTAGCGATGGCCAAGTTCAGTGAAAGCAGCGAACAGCTAAAGTGTTCCTTTTGTGGCAAGAGTCAACGCCAGGTCAAAAAGCTAATCGCTGGTCCTGGTGTATACATTTGCGATGAATGTATTGATCTCTGCAACGAAATAATTGAAGAAGAGCTAGAAAGTGAAGTTGAAGTCAAGCTTGAAGAATTGCCCAAGCCCAAGGAGATCTACAATATTCTGAATGAATATGTTATCGGGCAAGAGGAGGCCAAGAGGATCCTCTCAGTTGCTGTGTACAACCACTACAAAAGGATTCAAGTGGGGCCGCAGCAAGAGGATATTGAGCTGCAAAAAAGCAACATACTGCTCTTGGGTCCAACTGGTTGCGGCAAGACACTGTTGGCTCAGACTCTGGCAAGAATCCTGAATGTACCTTTTGCTATTGCGGATGCAACTGCCCTTACCGAAGCAGGTTATGTGGGAGAAGATGTTGAGAATATTCTGCTGAAGCTTATCCAAGCAGCTGACTATGACGTGAAGAAGGCCGAAACAGGCATAGTCTATATTGATGAGATAGACAAGATCGCCAGGAAATCTGAAAATCCATCTATTACGCGGGATGTCTCCGGCGAAGGCGTTCAACAAGCGCTATTGAAAATCCTTGAGGGAACACAGGCGAGTGTTCCGCCTCAAGGAGGGCGAAAGCATCCCCATCAAGAGTTTATTCAAATCGATACTACAAATGTACTTTTTATTTGCGGCGGAGCCTTTAATGACCTTGAAAAGATAATTGAGAACCGTATTGGCCAAAAAGGCGTGGGCTTTGGCGCGGACATCCGCAGACGTGAGAAAAAGGAGATTGGAAAGATTCTTGGCCAGGTTCTGCCCGAGGACTTGCTTAAATATGGTCTGATACCCGAGTTTGTCGGACGTCTGCCTGTGGTTTGTGCAATCCATAACCTGAAAGAACAGGATCTAGTGGAGATCTTGACTAAGCCAAAGAACGCATTGATAAAACAGTACAAGAAAGTGTTTCAATATGATGGGGTTGATCTTGTCTTTTCCCCTGACGCATTGCTGGCAGTTACCAGGAAAGCCTTAAGCCGTGCAAGTGGGGCACGGGGCCTGCGATCGGTTTTGGAAGGAATTCTGCTGAATGTAATGTACGAACTACCTTCGAAAGAGAATGTTTCCAAATGTGTGATAACCAAGGATGTGGTGGAGAAACAAATTGAGCCAACTTTGGTAACGGAGGGAGAGGGACTCGGCAAGGAAGAGGTTTCAGCATAGGTCCATGTTCAGGCGGAGATTCGGTCCAACATATCACAGCTACGGGTGTTCTGGATCATGTGTGCAGGCCTGGAATGCCTAATATCTAATGACGAATGTCAGGACTAAGAGACAATAAATGATACTAGATACGATATCCTGGATGCTGGATATTCTAAAGCCCAAGTCCATGAAGCTGGGTATATATCAAGTATCCAGCGTCTAGAATCCAGTCTCGGTTTTTGGCCTCCGTCATTAGGAATTGGTCATTTCTTTTCATTCGGGCTTAGTCGTTAGCATTCCAATGGGTCCGTTTTTTTGTGGAGAAAAACCTTGCAAGGAGTGACGCGTGTGGGAAACTTATGTGAAGATTGTCGTTGGCTGTCAAAGTATGGTGATTTCTGTTTGCTAGGTAGGAATCAGGATCATTGCGATTCGCCGAGAGCCCGACGAGGAGATGATGGGCTGGCAGTTAGGCTGCTTGATGCCTACCGTGAAGGCAAGATTCAAGAGGACAAGATCAGAAACATAATCAGCGCGATAGAAGAAGCTGAAGAGGGATAGGCAAGAGTTGCTTGAGGTAGGACATGGAACTGCTCTCGAAAGTCTATAAGCCAAAAGAAGTCGAGTCCAAGTGGTATTCCTATTGGCTTGAAAAAGACTATTTTCATGCCAATATTGACCACCGCCGGGAACCTTTCACCATTGTGATTCCTCCACCAAATGTTACGGGATCGCTTCACATGGGCCACGCTCTCAATAATACATTGCAAGATATCCTGGTGCGCCGGAAAAGGATGCAGGGGCAGACTACACTTTGGCTTCCAGGGACGGATCATGCGGGGATCGCTACTCAGAACGTGGTTGAGAAGCAACTGGCATCTGAGGGTCTGACACGCCAGGAGCTTGGCCGGGAGCAATTTGTTGAGCGAGTCTGGAAATGGAAGGAGAAGTACGGCAACACTATCATCAACCAGTTAAAAAGGCTCGGCTGCTCCTGTGACTGGGAGCGAGAACGGTTTAC
Organism: uncultured Actinomycetota bacterium; assembly: GCA_964347095.1. Classification (GTDB taxonomy): domain Bacteria; phylum Actinomycetota; class Aquicultoria; order Subteraquimicrobiales; family CAYFXD01; genus CAYFXD01. Next base: position 4,714 of record CAYFXD010000156.1, read on the forward strand.
GATGGATGAAGGCTATTCTAAAGCGGTCAAGACAGTCTTTGTAAAGCTCTATGAGGATGGCCTGATCTACAGGGGTCATCGCATAATAAATTGGTGCCCACGGTGCTTAACGGCGCTTTCCGATATTGAGGTAGAGCATGAAGAAGAGGAAGGCCATCTCTGGTTCATCAAGTATCCCTTCAAGGAGGGAAATGAATTCATCACAATTGCTACTACTAGGCCTGAAACGCTGCTGGGTGATACTGCTGTTGCTGTTCATCCGAATGATCCGAGATACAAAAATGTAATCGGCAAGGTGCTTATTCTGCCATCCGTGATGAGAGAATTACCGGTGATTGCTGATGAACATGTAGATCCGAAATTTGGAACAGGTGCGGTCAAGGTCACTCCCGCTCATGATCCTAACGATTTTGAGATCGGTGAACGTCATCAATTGGAACAAGTAAACATATTCACCCCGGATGCCAAGATCAACCAGAATGGCGCTGAATACATGGGAATGGATAGGTATGGGTGCAGGGAAGCAATAGTCATGGATTTGGAGGAAGCGGATCTAATCGAAAGGATTGAGCCACATTTGCATGCTGTGGGGCATTGTTACCGCTGCCATACAATTGTGGAGCCATACCTCTCTGAGCAATGGTTTGTTACGATGAAGCCTTTGGCGGAACCTGCTATCGATGTTGTAAAAGAGGGAAAAGTCAAGTTTTCACCTCGGCGATGGGAAAACGTCTATTTTGAGTGGATGCATGGCATCAAGGATTGGTGCATCTCTCGCCAGATTTGGTGGGGTCATCAGATTCCGGCCTGGTATTGTGAGTGTGGAGAAGTGGTCGTGGCCTTGAATCCGCCCAAAAAGTGCAGTGAGTGCAGGGGCTCAAACCTTACTCAGGATACGGACGTGCTTGATACATGGTTCTCATCAGCACTTTGGCCTTTTGCCACTCTTGGCTGGCCCGATGACACGGAGGATCTGGCCTATTTCTATCCCACATCCGTGCTGAGCACAGCCCGAGATATCATCTACCTTTGGGTCGCACGCATGATCATGACCGGTCTGAAGTTCTGCAATGATGTTCCATATCATACTGTGATCATTCACCCAACAGTCATGACCATTGAGGGAAAACGAATGAGCAAGTCTTTGGGCACGGGAGTCGATCCTCTAGAGCTGATTGAAAAGTATGGGACAGACGGCACTCGGTTTGGACTTGCGATTCAAACACAATCCCAGGATATGCGGTTCTCCGAAGAAAAACTAGAGATGAGCCGGAATTTTGCAAACAAGATCTGGAATGCTTCGCGCTTCCTGTTGATGAATCTGGCCGATTATGAAGTTCCTGAAGAACCTCACTACACACTGGCTGACACTTGGATAATATCTGGCCTAAACAGGGTCATTGATCAAGTGAACAGAGCGTTAGCCCGCTACAATTTCAGCAAAGCAGCGCGTCTGCTTTATGATTTCTTTTGGAGTGAGTTCTGTGACTGGTATGTTGAACTGGCCAAACCCCGTCTTTACCAAGCGCAAGATTCAAGGCAAACAGAAGCGGCAAGAGCGTCTTTCTTGACCGCCCAGAATGTACTGGTACTTGTTCTTGATACGGTGCTGCGCTTATTGCACCCATTCATGCCGTTCATTACGGAAGAGATATGGCAGAAACTTCCGGTGGCAGGAGAGAGCATCATGGTTTCTGAGTGGCCCAAGGCTCAAAAATCGTTGATTGCGGAAGAAGCTGAAATGCAGATGGAACTCATCAAACAGGTTACAACCAGTTTGCGCACTATAAGAGCAGAGCTGAGGATAGCTCCTTCAGCTAAGATCGACGCAGTCATCAAAGCAAACGACCAGGAAAAATTGGGTATCTTGAGGGAGTATGGTGACTATGTGACCGATCTTGCGAGTGTCTCAGTTTTGACATGCGGAACTGATGTCTCGCGTCCAAAGAACAGTGCTCTGGCGGTTGAGTCGCAGATTGAGATATGTGTCCCGCTGGAGGGCTTAGTCGATGTCGAGCAAGAGCAAGAAAGACTGAGAAAAGAGATTCAATCAGTACAGAAAGACATTGAGCGCGCAGAGGCCAAACTGGCTCGGAAAGATTTCTTAAACAAAGCTCCCAGAGACATAGTGGAAAAGGAAAGAAACAAACTCAGCGGTTTCCAAGCCGAAGAGGAAAAACTAAAGCAGCAACTCAATCAAATAACCCCGTAGGTCAGTTTACAGTGCAGATTGAAGAACATAGAGTCAAGATGAGTTAGATCGAGACTCTTAAGAGGCTTTGTTGCATTTCGCACCTTATCTGCCTACCCAAAGCCTTGAATGCTGTCAAGCATGCGCATGCCAATGCCGAAGACGATAGCTAACAGCGGGCACGTTGGCGGGCGCGCACTTTACAATCTACACGAACCGTTTTCTATCTATTACCTGGTAACGGCTTATGAGGCCATGATGGACTATCAGGAAGCAGTTGCTTATCTTCGAACAAAGATCCAGTTTGGTATTTGTCCTGGTCTGGAGAGGATCCGAGAACTGTGTGGGAGACTTGGTGATCCTCAAAACGCATATGAGACTATCCATATTGCAGGAACCAATGGAAAAACCTCAACTGCAAGGATCACATCGACTATCTTGGTGGATCTTGGCGTAAAGGTCGGAACGTATACCTCACCTCATTTGGTATGTTACACTGAACGCTTTTTACTCAATGACAGACCAGTCTCGCCTGAATATTTTGCACAGTGTTTGGATGAGATTGTTCCAGTCATTGAAGAAGTAAGTCGGCAGTTCCCTGAGCCGCTCACGCATTTTGAGATCTTGACCGGACTGGCTTTCAATATATTTGCGAAACAAGAAGTGGACTGTGTTGTGCTCGAGACGGGGATGGGCGGACGGTGGGACGCAACTAATATTGTTCAACCACAAGTTGCAGTGATCACAAACATTGATCTTGAACATACTGAACGACTCGGCAATACAATTGCTGAGATTGCCTGGGAAAAAGCTCATATCATAAAGGAAAAATGTGTGGCAATCATTGGGGATTCAAAGGCAAAGGCTATCGATGTAATTCGAGAAAGGTGCGTACGAGTTGGAGCTGATCTAAAGGTGCTGAGCAGTGATTTCTCCATCTTGTCCAGAGAGAATGTGGAACGTCATTCCCAGCGTGTGACTGTCGACGGGCTTTACGGCCGCTATAATGGTCTCATTCTTCCGCTTGCAGGTGAGCACCAGGCTGAAAACGCAGCTCTTGCGATTGTCTCCAGTGAAGTCTTTCTCAAAACACGCCTGCCCCGGCCACAATTGGGGTCGGCTTTTTCCACACTGAGCTCTCCAGGCAGATTTGAGATCGTTGAAACCGATCCTTTGGTTGTGCTGGATGGGGCGCACAATCCTGCAGGCGCTATGAGGCTAATCAACCTGCTTGATCAGGTCGACTATGAAAGGTTGATCTTGGTTCTGGCTATTCTGGAAGACAAGAACATAGACGACATGCTAAAGCTGCTGGTTCCACTCGCTGATGCTACCATCGTGACTCAGAACCATAGCGAGAGATGCATACCAGCCGAGGTGTTGGCAAAGAAGGTTGCTCTGCATACCTTAGATCCTATAATTAAAGCAGCGCTGAAAGATGCCGTGATTGCTGCAAAGAAAGAGGCACATCAAAAAGACCTGGTTTTGATCACTGGTTCCTTATATACTGTTGGTGACGCAAAAAACCTTGAATAGAGCGAATAGTCGGCGTTCGATGTGCGGGCAACGCCACAGTCTAGATGCGGATCGACGCGCCAGAAATATGATGTTTGGTCAGTGCGACCCGCCGACCGGGGAACTACCGACCGGGGAACTACCGACCGCGAATCGAGGTTGACAAAGGCGAAGTATATGGATCTGTTTTCTGCTTTTGCAAGTTTTTTTAGTTCGCCCATATTTAAGCTTTTGAACAGGCTGCTTGTCTTGTTCGTGATTGTGTTTTGGTTAAGCTTGATCTATTGGACCTACCGTGATGCACGGCGCCGTGGTGCTCTGGCGGTCTATTGGGCGGCGGTCGTGCTGTTTTTCAATATTTTTGGCCTGCTCATCTATCTGATTGTCAGACCTCCGGAATACCTGGAAGACGCCAAGGAAAGAGAGCTTGAGATCAAGAAACTTGAGGCGGGTCTGGAGAAAACAGATGTGGTATGTTCTTCATGCTTCAAGCCGATTGAGCCTGATTTTTTGGTTTGTCCCTATTGCCTTAAGAAATTGAAAGAGCCATGCCCGCGATGCGGACATGCG
>CAYFXD010000157.1:0-3480 GCA_964347095.1 uncultured Actinomycetota bacterium
TACGTTTCCCGGGACACAGGCAAAAGAAATGGGCTTGATAGATCAAATTGGCAACTATCAAGATGCTGTTGACCAATGCGCAAAAATAGGTAAAATAAGGGGAGAGCCGGAAATAATAGAGTACGAGGCTCAGGGCTTGCCTAAATGGCTGAGTCAGATTTTTCAAGGGAAGGGTGCATTGCTTCTGAGAATGCTAGCACCCCGCTATCTACAATCCTCTCCGGTAACTAATTACTAAGCAGTCCATTGCTCTGCGTGTCAATTAAGGAATAGGTTGCGGAAGGATCCTATCTCTGGGTCTGGGAGAGTCAATGAAGATCCATCGGGATTGCTGTTCATTGTAACAATCAGGCAGCCTCGTCATTCATCGCGATTCAAAATCCTTAAAATATCACTCTCAATTACGAAAGGTAAACAAGCCAATGGCAACGGTGCAAAAGGTGTATTGTAATTGGATTTGGAGGAGTCATTGAAGGACAATCCAAACTCCAAGGAGGGAATGGTAATTGCCCAAATCTCCGACTTGCATTTTGGCTCAAACTACTTCATTTCCAATTTGATCAACCAGACTCTGAAGGAGCTTAACGAATTAGAACCTGATGCAGTTGTTGTAACCGGTGATATCACCGATGAGGGCTTCAAGGGTGAATATAAGACCGCAAAAATATTTCTTGACAATCTTGGGACCGATAATCGATTGTTTATTCCTGGGAATCATGATGCCAGAAATGTCGGATACATTCATTTTGAGGATTTTTTCGGGTCCAGGGACAGTGTCTTAAAACTTCCGGGTCTGATCATAGTGGGAATTGATTCAAGCGAGCCGGACCTGGATTCAGGCCGTGTTGGTCGAGAAAGGTATAAATGGATCCAAGACCGCATGGAAGATGACAGCTTTAAAATAGTCGCACTTCATCATCACCTGATTCCAGTTCCCAGTACCGGCAGGGAACGGAACATAGTGTTTGATGCGGGAGATTTCTTGGAGGTATTACTAAAGTGCGGCATTGATCTGGTTCTCTGCGGCCACAAACATATACCTAATGTATGGCATCTGGAAAACCTGGTTGTGGCAAACGCTGGTACAGCTTCGACTGTGAGACTGAGAGGCCGACACAATCCCAGCTATAATGTGATCAAGATAATGGGGAAAAACGTAAGGATTTTTCGGAAGTATCCGTTTGGGGAACAGCATTTGGTATGTGACTTCTCTCTTGCCCAGAGGAAATACTGCAAATGGGAAAGCAGTGAAGATGATCGCTAGATCGGAGTGATTGATCATTCAGCGCATTGTGGTCTTGATCGACGGGGAACACTATCTTCCTGTAATAAAGGATGCTCTTGAGTCTTTGGATCGTGAGCCTGACTATATGATCCTGGCAGCCGTATTCCTTGGCGGAACTGAGAAGATACTTTCGGATCGAGACTTTAGGTCTCTGGCTGTTCCTGTAATTGCCGAGTCCCACATGCTCGAAGGAATTAGGAGAGCAGTAATAGAATATTCTCCTAACCTGATAATTGATCTCAGTGATGAACCGATCGTTGGGTACAGGGAGCGAATGCTGATCGCAAGTCATGTGTTAAGAAGCGGTGTCTCTTATGCAGGCGCTGACTTCCATTTCAAGGCTCCTGTGTTTCAATCGGTGGCAAAAAAGCCCTCAGTTTCGATAATTGGTACCGGGAAGCGAGTGGGAAAGACGGCAGTTTCTGCCAATTTTGCCAGGCAATTAAAGGAGACTGGTTTTGCGCCGGTAACGGTGGCTATGGGGCGAGGTGGTCCTGCAAGGCCTGAGGTCATCGATGGAGCAAAGTTGCTGACTCCGGAATACTTGCTGAAAGTAAGCGGTGAGGGCATCCACGCTGCTTCTGATGCCTACGAAAACGCGTTGATGAGCCGAATAACAACAATTGGGTGCAGAAGATGCGGCGGGGGACTAGCCGGTGAACCGTTTGTGTCAAACATTATTTCCGGAGTTGAAATCGCCAACGAGCTGGGTGAAGAATTCATCATCATAGAAGGAAGCGGAGCAGCATTGCCGTTGGTCAAGGCAGACGCATGCGTGTTGACGGTTGGCGCAAACCTGCCTCTTGAATATGTGGATGGATATTTCGGGACTTACCGTGTTTTACTCGCTGATCTTGCAGTCATCACTATGTGTGAAGAGCCACTCGCAGATGCAACAAAGCGGGTTGCGATCCGCAATTCAATAAGAGCCACAAATCCGGAGACGAAGATTGTGGAGACAATCTTCCGGCCCCAGCCGCTGGAATCAATAGAGGGCAGAACAGTGTTTTTTGCGACAACAGGGCCTGAGGGTATGAATCAAATAGTAAAGCAATACCTGGAGAACAGTTTTGGTTGCCAGGTCGCAGCTATAAGCAACAGCCTGGCAAATCGAAAACAGTTGGTGACGGACCTGCAATCTAATCAGGACAAGTTTGACCTTTTGCTGTCCGAGTTAAAAGCGGCCTCTGTCGATGTTGCTACTAAGATGGGATTGGATTTGGGAGTTGATGTGGTCTACTGCGACAATATCCCTGTAACGGTGAACAAGGAATTTGACATAGATGAGGCCATGCTGGATCTCGCAAACAGCGCCAGGGAGCGCTTTGCGCGCGATTTGGCCGATAATGTTGCTTAGGGGATTCGCAGGTGAAGAAAGAAACGGACGCCAAAACAAAAGCCAAAAGGATCATAATTACCGATGGCGACAGCAGTCTTCCTTATTCAAAAGGTTTGATGGCTTCGGCCTTCACAGCTACGGGTATGGTTCCTTCCGAGAGCTACAGGGTTGCTGAACTGATCCAAGATCAGCTTAGAGACAAGGGAGTTCTCTCGTTGACCGCCAACCAGTTGAACAAGATGGCAGCTGATGTTTTGCGAAAAGAGATGGGCAAGGCATACGCAGAAAAGTTCTTGAAATGGCATGCTCTTTCCAAACTTGATAGACCATTGATCATTTTGATCGGCGGAGGCACTGGCGTAGGCAAATCTACGATCGCGACTGAGGTCGCCCACCGCCTGGGCATACGAAGAATTGTCCAGACCGATGCGATCAGAGAAGTGATGAGGGCCGTATTCTCCTACGAGCTTATGCCGACCCTTTATTACTCTTCATTTGAGGCCTGGAGAGGTCTTCGATCCTCATTGGTCGGAGAGACCGACATGGTAATCGCAGCCTTCCAAGAGCAGGTTTCAACGGTCAATGTTGGCTTGCACGCGGTGATCGAGAGAGCGATGCGGGAAAGTCTGAATGTGATTCTTGAAGGTGTTCATCTTGTTCCCGGAGTAATTGATCTTCGCCAGTTTTCGGATGCTTTTGTTCTACAGATAGTCATCAAGGTTGAGGATCCTCAAGCGCACAAGAGTCATTTCTATGTCCGTGATCCTGGATTGGAAAGTCCGCGCTCATTCAAGCGTTATTTGGAGAATTTTGAGAATATTCGCCAGATCGGTGATTACATAGAAGGACGTGCGGC
>CAYFXD010000158.1:0-11273 GCA_964347095.1 uncultured Actinomycetota bacterium
CTTTGTCGGGCAGCTTATCGTGGCTGATATTGGTATCCCTCACGACATAGTTGACAGAATGGGTGGGATTGAATTATTTGGCGCCCAGGATGCTCGCGCTCTCCTACCCCACAGAAAAGAGGATATCCACAAGGCTGAGGCTGGAAAAGTGCTGGTGATCGCTGGGTCCCCCGGCATGACAGGAGCGGCGGTTCTAACTGCCTTGTCTGCTCTTCGAAGCGGCGCGGGACTAGTGACTGTCGCTATTCCATCTGGATTGAACAGCATTTGGGAGGACAAGCTAACCGAAGTGATGACACTGCCTCTGCCTCAGACCAAAGAGGTGACGTTGGACCCGGGGGCTTCTCAAAAGATACTGACGGTTGCTCCTTCATTTGACAGCGTTGCTATTGGGCCAGGGCTTTCTCAAAATCGCGGAACGGTTGCCTTGATACGCAGGCTGGTGGCGGAAATAGAGCGTCCCCTGGTTATCGATGCAGACGGTCTAAATGCTCTCGCGGGAAAGGTAGTGCTGCTGAAAGCACGGAAGCATCCGACTGTGATCACTCCTCACCCCGGCGAATTGAGCCGGCTGATCGGAGTCTCAGCTGAGAAAATCCAAAAAAACCGCTTGGATATTGCGCGCAGAGCAGTGCAAGAGTGGAACACAGTAATGGTGCTCAAAGGAGCGCACTCAATAGTTGCTGCGCCGAACAGAACAGCTTTGATCTCAGCAGGGAATCCGGGTATGGCCACTGCGGGCACCGGCGATGTTCTGACCGGTTTCATAAGCAGCTTTATTGCTCAAGGACTTGAGCCATACGGCGCAGCCTCACTGGGCACCTATCTTCATGCCTATGCCGGTGACCTGGCAGCGCAAGATCTAACCGAGTGGTGTGTTATTGCGGGCGACCTGATAGATTATCTACCAAAAGCAATGAAAAAAGTGAGCAAGTGAGTTAGTGAATTAGTGGGTAGTGAGTTGGTGGATAGTGGATAGTGAAAACCAAAAAGCCATAAATGCTTTTGCTACGGATTACTCACGAACAGATGAACAGACTTAAAAAGGGAACGAGTGATGTAGTGATAGGGTAAGTAGTCGGACAACACTGATCGTGGTTTCTCACTCACTTGAAAGTGACATAGTGAGTAATGATCGAGTGAGCATAGTCAGAGAGTGCAGGTTTTTCACTCACTCACTAACAAAGGGGGTTTAGTGGCAGAGACACGTGCAAGAGATATTATGGTCACTGATGTTCTCACTGTTTCTCCCGACGCGGCGGTAAAGGACATTGCCAGACTGTTCTCGGAGAGAAAAATCGGGGGAGCTCCGGTGGTTGATGAGAACGGCAAACTAGTGGGGATCGTTACCGACGGTGACTTGATCATGCAGGATGTGAAGATACACTTTCCTCATTACATAAGTCTGTTAGATGGCTTCATCTTACTTGGCAGTACGAGGAAGTTTGAGGAGCAATTAAGGAAGGCCGTGGGAGCTAAGATTGAGGATGTGATGACGAGAGATGTTGCGACTATCGACCCTGATATTTCAATCGAGGATGTGGCTACTCTAATGGTCGAGAGGAATGTCAGCCGGCTTCCGGTGGTCGAGGGCGAGAAACTGGTCGGATTGGTCAGCCGCGGCGACATTGTAAAATCACTAAGCCGGAGTTAAAGATTCAGGGTCCAAGGTCCAGCATTTGAGAGAAGGGCGTGTGGAAGACTGGAACAGCCAATAGGTGGGCACGCCTGCAATGAAGCGACTGTTGTTTCTAAAACCAATGCAGTATCGGCATCACCCGCAGCAAAGGGAGTCCAAAAAGTGCAGTATCAACGTCCGGCAACAGCAGAAATCGACCTAGGTGCGATCGGCAAGAACTTGAAGACGATTAAAAAGCTGATCAGCCCAAAGACTCTTTTTATGGCGGTGGTCAAAGCCGATGGCTATGGACATGGAGCAATACAAGTAGCCCAAGAGGCGTTGGCTATCGGTGCAGACAGACTGGGTGTCGCCCTGCCCGAAGAGGGGGTCGTGCTGCGAAAAGCCGGAATAACAGCACCGATACAGATCTTGGGGGAAATCCATCCATCTGCTTCCAGCATGGTCATTGAGTACGATCTCATAGCCTCCCTTTGCTCGGCAAATGTCGCAGATAGTCTTGGGATTGAGGCAACACGGTCGGGCAAAGAAGTAAAGGTCCATGTTAAAGTGGATACCGGCATGAACCGCCTAGGCTTGCCGGTTGACGACACCCCGGTTTTCCTCAAGTATCTGCAAAAATATGCCCCCATTAAGGTCGAGGGGATTTTTACCCATTTTGCCTGCGCCGACGACCCTGCCAGTGACTTCACAGCACAGCAGCAGAGCAGATTCAGCAAGCTTCTGTTGAGGCTTAAGGATGACGGATATGACTTTGCTCTAAAACATGCGGCAAATAGTGCCGCCACCATCTTCTACAATGAAACTCATCTTGATATGGTCAGAATAGGAATAGCTCTGTATGGGTTACATCCTTCTGATGCAACCAAGGGTAAGATTGACCTGGAGCCCGCCCTATCGTTGGTCTCTTCGGTTTCGCAACTCAAACGAATATCGGCCGGTGAAGGTGCAAGTTACTCTCTGACCTTTAGATCAACCAAAGACAGCAGATTAGCTCTGGTGCCCATGGGCTATGGTGATGGATATACCAGGCTGCTTTCGAACAAGGCAGATGTGTTGATCCACAACCGTCGGTTCCCTGTTGTGGGGAACATCTGTATGGACCAATCCTTGATAGATGTCGGCACTTCTGCAAACATTAGGATAGGAGATGAGATAGTCCTTATTGGAAAGCAGGGACAGGAGGAAATATCAGCTGATGAATTGGCGAAGATCCTTGGCACTATTAATTATGAAATCACCTGCATGATCAATAAGAGGGTGCCGCGGAAATACAAGAATTCACTAACAAGGAAGGAGTGAGCGCTGGTGATATCTAGCCTGTTCAGAAGATTTATGAAGGTGACGCTGGGCTTTGGCCTGGTTATAGTTGCCGTAACAATAATTCTTTTGGGGGGCTGTTCTAACGGTGAGCCTGAACCCCGAAACAAGAAAGTCAAGGAAGGAAATTTGGAGCTTTCGATCGCTGTGCCAAAAGGGGATTTCAAGGCTGGCAAGGAAGTTCCAATCAATCTCACCGTAGAAAATGCAAGCAGGGAGATTGAATTCTTGCACTATAACACTGAGCAACGGTATGACGTGGAAGTTAAGGATTCTGAGGACAAGCCGGTTTGGAGATGGTCACAAGGACATTTTTTTGGACTGGTCCGGACTCAAATCAAACTGCAGCCTGAAGAGTCGGAGGAGTACGACCTGATGTGGTCGCTAAAGGATGCAGCCGGGAATCAAGTTCCACCTGGTGAATACACCTTGACGGCACGAGTCACGGCGGAGGAAACAACAAAGCCCGTGTCAATCCAGATCAAGGTGGTCAAAGGGTCGGAAGATGAAAAAAAAGAATGACCAATTGATAATGACGAATGACAAAGCAAACAAAAAACGATACTGGATCCAAGATACTTGATCCTTGATAAAAAGCCCAACTGCAAAGAGCCGGTTTTGAATGCAGTGTCCGGAATCTTGTGTTCAGTATCCTCGCTTCCCTTTAATCATGTCAGCATTGCAATCTATAAGACATTCGTCCTTGGGCATTCGGCATTGTGACTGAAGAAGACCGGCCCGTGAAGAGGTTGAGAAGAATGACGACATGAACATTTTAATTACTGGCGTGCCTGGTTCGGGAAAGACGACTCTTGTGCAGGCTATTGTAAAGCAGCTAAAAAAGGAATTTAATATTGATGGAGGTGGTTTTTATACCAAAGAAATAAGAAGTGGCAAGACAAGGATGGGTTTTTCCCTTGTGACGCTGGAAGGCAAGGCAGCAACTCTTGCTCATGTTGAGATCCAGAGTCCCTGCAAGGTCGGCAGATACGGAGTGGACATTGGCATTTTGGACGGGATTGGAGTAGCTGCAATCAAAAGGGCAATATGCCAGAAAGAGGTAATAGTGATCGATGAGATAGGCAAAATGGAATTATTCTCAGCCCGCTTTCAGCAGTCAGTTCTCGAAGCCTTTGATGATACAAAGGCTGTGCTGGCAACCATAGGCAAGCTCAACCATCCGTTTGCGACTGGCTTGAAGAACAGAGGAGATATCTGCCTGCTGGAAGCCAGTCGAGAAAATCAAGACTATCTAAGGACCAAGATTATTAACCTGATTATAAAGTCTCTGGAGGAGTGAAAAATGGATCTTTGTCCGAAATGTCACGCAATCTTTGACGGAGAGAAGTGGGGTTACGATCTGGAAGTCTACGATGCATGGCAGAAGAGAGGAGCGAAAAGAGTCCTATGTCCTGGTTGCCAGAAGGTCGAAAGAAGACTTGTTGAAGGAGTTGTGAATCTCCAGGGAGATTTTCTGAGAGAGCATAAGCAAGAAGCAATGAATCTTATAAGAAACATCGAAGACAGGAAAAAAGGGAAAAACATCACCGCCAGAATATTCAAGATCAGAGAGGACAATGGACAGATCCAGGTTCAGACCACGGATCGTTCGTTAGCAGAACGGATCGGCAAAGAATTCGAAAAGGCATTCTCTGGTTCTTTAGATATAAGCTGGTTGAAGTCTGAGAATTTTGTCAGAGTCAACTGGGAGAGAGAAGCATAGGCTTGATGCTGGCTTGATGCTGAATACTCGATACTTAATACCAGATAAACAAAAAGCGCTACCGGATACTGGATGACTGACTTGCGGCTTATGGCTAGTATAGATGGTTCAAATCTACTGCGCAACAGGCCCCTTTGGTATGGGTTGCGGTGACGAGGCCTGTATCGTCGAAGGGTGACAGTCACAGAGCAGCCAAATGCAACCAAAAGAAAATGAGACAGCTGCCTGGGCTGATTTGGACGAATTGGTTAACCGGCTTGCGAAACGAGCAGCCTAACCCTAATAGTAACCCGCTGTCGGTGATTGGTTGTTATGCCTAGTCTCTGGTAACAGGTACCCAGTATCACAGTATCAGTGTGGGGGCTTTTTCTTGGACGTGTACGATGCCATTTATGGGCGCAAAAGTGTAAGATCATTTGATCGTGGGCGGGATATCCCTTCCGAAGTTGTCAAAAAGCTGCTTGAAGCGGCTTGCCAAGCACCTTCGGCCGGTAACGTCCAGCCCTGGTTTTTTATAGTTGTAAGGGATGTCGAGAAAAAATCAAAACTGGTGGTGGCCGCTCGAGGCCAAGGATTTATCAGGGATGCAGCCCTAGTCATAGCAGTCTGCGCCGATCTAGAGAGTGCCTCCAGGAGTTATGGGATCAGGGGGACGGGACTCTACGCACTTCAAGACACAGCAGCTGCAATTGAAAACTTGCTGCTTGCTGCTTACGCAGAGGGCCTGGGCTCTTGTTGGGTTGGTGCTTTCGACGAGTCGATAGCAGCGCAAAGTCTGGATTTGCCAGCTTATCTGAGACCGGTTGCACTGGTTCCTATCGGATATCCCCAGGGGAAGCGCCGCAAACCACCGAAGAAACCGGCCTCAGAAGTGACAAGGTTTATCTAGAGGATCCTAAATACTGGATTCTTGATAGATAAAACCAAAATAGAAGGGCTGCGCCGAGAAGGAATCCATCGGCTATCGCCGGATGTATTCGTTTTTCTTATCTAGTGTCTCGGATCAAGTTTGTGCGGATTCTCCAAAATTGATAGAATTTAGTTAAATGACCGTCACAACAAGATGTTGACGAGGTTATGGCAATGCCGATTTTTGAATTTCGATGCGAGGAATGCAAAGAACAGTTTGAAGCTCTGGTGGGACAGGGGCGACAGGTGAGCGATTTGAAGTGTCCAAAGTGTGGAGGCCAGGACCTAGCTAAGCTCTTCTCTGCTTTTGGTTTCAAGGGATCTCCGGAAAGCAAGATGGTCTCTTCCACGTCGTCATCGGCCTGCGGTTCCTGCAGTTCATCAAGCTGTAGCAGTTGCCAAAGCTAGAAGATCATAAAGAGGTCAGGGAATATCAAGGAATATCACGGAAGTTGAGGGAATATAAGGAAAGGTCTTCGGCTTGCGGTTCGCGGTTGTCGGTCAGCGCAAACCAACAGCAATCTATGACAGCCGTTCAGTTACCGAATGGTTTTTTATTTTGCGCTTGATTCTAGAATCAGCGGTTTCAGGTTTTCAGTTTTACATTCTGCAATCTGCAATTTGCATTTGATTCCAAGGAGGGGCTCGTGACGAAGACTCTGCATGAGTTGTATCTTGAGGTCAAAGAGTGCCGGCAATGTGGACTGTGTAATACCAGGACGAATCTGGTTTTTGGAGTCGGGGATGAGCATGCGGATGTAATGTTTGTTGGTGAAGCTCCCGGCTATCACGAAGATCAGCAAGGAGAGCCTTTTGTGGGAGCGGCAGGGCAGCTTCTTGACAGGCTGCTGGCCTCCATTGATCTTACACGGCGTGATATATACATCGCCAATGTCTTGAAGTGCCGTCCGCCTGATAATCGGGATCCGCTCCCCGAGGAAGTCAAGGCCTGCAAGCCTCACCTTATTGAGCAAATCAACATAATCAAACCTCGGGTTTTATGTACACTCGGACGGCATGCCAGCCAGTTACTCTTGGAGCAAAACGTATCAATGTCCAGAGTCCATGGCAAGCGCTTCAGAAGGTCTGGCTACGACATTTTTCCCATATATCACCCTGCCGCAGCTCTTTATGCAAGGGCCACCCTAGCATCACTGGAAGAGGATTTTGGCCGGCTGGATGAGCTCCTGAGGGCAGAGCCGGAACAGCTGCCCGAGGAACCTGAGCAGGCACAACAGATGGGGCTGTTCTAGAAAGCCGTTGCAATCCAACAACTGGTTTCCTTTCCTCAACTCTCGACAGAGCCTTAGTGTATCAGCGCGCTCCTTATTGAAAGAGTTTCTTTACCAAAGCGTCCGCGTTCAAACAAGCTCGCATTTAGCTGTTTCTTTTGACAGAGGATGAGCACTTTGGAAGGGCATGGCGGCAGCGGATCACGAGTTGAAAGGAAGGAAGTTGAGTTGCAAAGAGATAGTAATTAGGACGGAGTCTCCCCAGCAAACGCAAGGCCTTGCCGCCTCTCTAGCTCCTTTTTTGACCGCAGGAGCCGTGATAAGTCTTTCCGGTGATCTCGGAGCCGGAAAAACCTGCTTCACTCAAGGCTTGGCTCGCGGCCTGGGCATCAAAGATCAAATAACCTCTCCAACTTTCAACCTAATAAAAGAATACAGAAACTCTCTCATGCTCTATCACTTTGATGTGTACAGACTTGACGATCCAGCTGAGCTATATGATTTGGGTTTTGAGGAGTATTTCTATGGCGAAGGCATCACAGTCATCGAATGGGGTGATAAGATTAGCTCATTGCTGCCCAAGACATGCCTGGGCATTGAGTTCAGGAGGTTGCTGGAGGAACAATGTCGCCAGCTCAGAATATACTATGGCAAGATGGATTGGGAAGAAGTAATAAAGAATTGGCTGTGTAAGTGGGCGAGGCAAAAAGAAACCTAGTGAAAAGAGGTCTAGTAGTTGCTGATATTGGCCTTTGATACGGCCACCGATAGACTAACGGTGGCATTGGGTACGGCGGAACATATTGAGGCGGAGTCAGACATCATGGCCCCGCGAGAACATATGGAGCGGTTACTGCCAACCATAGATCGGATTCTAAGACAAACCAACAGGAAACTACATGATTTGGACTCGATCGTTGTTGGCCTAGGTCCTGGTTCCTTTACCGGCGTACGCATAGGTGTTTCAACGGCGCGGGCTCTGGCTCAAAGTCTGGGCAAGAAAATAATCGGCATTCCGACTTTTGACTGTCTTGCTTATGGTCTGGAGTGGGAAGGAAGAATCGCCTGCGCTATTGATGCAAAAAGAGGGGAACTCTACGCCGCTATGTATCAGAGTTTTGGGCGGTCAATCAAGCGGGTAGCCGATTTTGAGGTAGTCTCGCCGGATGCTTTTTGTGACCGCCTGCTGGAGCATACGGGGTCCAAAACTATCATTACGGGCGATGCCCTTTGTACCTACGCTGATCTGATAAGAGAAAGGGTTGGATCAAAGATTGAATTTGCTGCACGCGATAGCTGGTATCCTCATGCTGGTGATTTGATCAAGCTCGCTGTTTCAACGCCGAGTAGAGGGGCGGGTCAGCACGATGAGTGGCTTACGGTGCAGCCCATTTACATCAGATTATCTCAGGCCGAGGAGACTTGGAAAATGAAGCAGGGCATGCAGATCAGTGAGATCATCCTGGAGAAGATGAAACTACGCGACGTGGACGAAATACTGGAAATTGAGCGAAGTCTTTTCCCCTCTCCCTGGAGCCAATCGATGTTCAGTGCTGAAATTGAAAATGACATATGCTTGCCGATTGTTGCCAGATTGGCGGGCAGGATAGTGGGCTATGCTCTGCTCAATTATATGCAGGAGGATGGTCATCTGATGAACTTGGCTGTCAGACCTGAGGTTCAAAACCTGGGCGTGGGCAGCGCGTTGCTGATTAAGACAATTGAATTTGCTGAACAGCAGGGCGTTAAGAGGATTACCCTTGAGGTACGTCCTTCCAATACGGCGGCTCGACGACTATATCACAAGTTTGGTTTTGAGCAAGTTGGCATAAGAACGAAGTACTACAGCGAAACTAACGAGGATGGTTTGATACTCTGGACCGGCGACACCATGGAACAGGACTTTCATGAGACGCTAAACAGAATTAGAGCTCAAACAAGGCAAAAGATCTTAGTTATAGACAAGATTGACTAGGCGGATTTAGGATGAGAAGCCTCACCAGGCTAAAGAGGTAAAAGTGGACCGAAAAAAGGAACTCATTCTGGCAATTGAGACCTCGTGCGATGAGACAGCGGCTGCCGTAATTGCAGAGGGAAGAGAGATCAGATCGAGTGTCGTTGCTTCTCAGGTGGATCTGCATAGCAAATTTGGCGGAGTGGTGCCAGAGATTGCGTCCCGCAAGCATCTTGAAATAATCAATGCGGTAATCTTAGAGGCGCTGGAACAGGCCCGGTTGGATCTTAGCGACATGAACGCTATCGCAGTGACTTTCGGACCCGGTCTGGTTGGGGCTTTGCTCATCGGCGTTTCGACGGCCAAAGCGATTGCGTATGCCAGAAAACTGCCGCTAGTTGCAGTAAACCACTTGGAAGGGCACATTCTTGCGAATTTTCTGGAACATCAAGATCTCAAACCTCCTTTCATTGCGCTGATTGTATCCGGCGGTCATACAAGTCTTGTGCTGGTCAGAGAAGTGGGAGAATATGAGATACTTGGAGAAACGCTTGATGACGCCGCCGGAGAAGCCTTCGATAAAATTGCTGGATTTTTGAAGCTCGGCTATCCGGGAGGACCCGTAATTGATAACATGGCCAAGCAAGGAAATGAGAAAGCCATAGATTTTCCCCGTGCGATGCTGCATGCTGACAACTATGATTTCAGTTTCAGCGGGCTGAAGACCGCTGTGCTCAACTACGTCGCCCATGAGCAAGACAAGAAGAATACAGTGAACGTGCTAGATCTTTGTGCAAGTTTTCAGGCAGCGATAACAGAGGTCCTAGTCTCAAAATCGATAAGAGCGGCGGGGGCGCATGGGTGTGACCAATTGGTTCTTGCTGGCGGTGTTGCCGCCAACAGCAACCTGCGCAAGAGATTTGAAAAGGCATGTCGTGAGGAACAGTATGATCTTTTTTATCCTTCGGTTTCTCTGTGTACGGACAATGCAGCTATGATAGGCTGTGCTGGATACTACCGGTACAAGGTTGGGGAACGAATGAGTCTAGATGCCTATCCTGATCCAAACTTGAGACTTGCGGAATGAATTGCAGACATGCGGGATTCCGCTTGTCAGGGCGATGCCGCTTCCAATTGGACCAACGGGGGACATGAGACGTGAGTCGGAGAATCTGCGGGCGCAGCTCAAAGGACCTGGGCCAGGCAACAAGGTCTCTGTTCATATCGTGCAAAGGAACTGATAACTGATAATGACGGCTGGCAGATCGACGATCCTCAAACACCTTCTCCTTTCCATAACAACAGGCGGGATTATGATCCTGGCTTTTCCGAGTTTCTCGCTTTGGTTTTTGGCCTGGCTGGCCCCTTTACCTCTTCTAGCTGTAATTTATGAACAGAAGCCAAAATCCTCGTTCCTATTTGGTTGGCTGGCTGGAACGATTTTTTTTCTGGGCCTAATTTACTGGCTTCTTTCTCTATATTCGCTGATCGGTCTTTTGGCCGTTCTGGCCTGGATGAGCCTGGCGGTTTTTGAAGGTTTCTTTATCGGGATATTTGCCTACGGCGCTAATCTCATCAGCAGGAATTACATCGGATGGGGGCGTTTGTTCATAATCCCTGCATGGTGGGCGGGCTTGGAATTTCTTCGTTCCAGTGGTTGGCTCGGCTTTTCGTGGGGCATCTTGGGCTACAGTCAGCAACCCTTCGCACTCTTGATGCAGTTGGCCTCGAAAACCGGCGTGTACGGAATATCGTTTGTCATTCTTATGGTGAACGTGGCAGCAATCGAGCTGATGGCGACGCCAAGAGAGAGGATCAAGACCTCATGGGCGTACCTAGCAGTAGCTTCAATCATAGTCTTTGAGGTCATTGGGAGTGGTTACTTGAGTCTGCGGCAAAGTAATAACAAATCGAGCCGAGGTGGCAAAGGCTCAGATGCAAAAGTAGCGCTACTACAAGGCAACATAGCACAAGACAAAAAATGGGATCCGCTAGAAGAGGAGCGCATCAAGAATATCTATGAAATCCTCATCCAACGATCGGGCCAATCAAGGCCGTATATGATAATTCTGCCCGAAAGCGCGACACCTTCATTCTTGCTGCGCGACGATGCGTATCTTAACAGGCTGAGAAGCGCTGCTAAAAAAAACCGCTGCTATCTGCTGGTCGGGACATTGCATCTTGGCGAACAAAACAGGCAGTTCAACTCGGCCGTTCTAATATCACCTGAGGGAGGGGTCCTAGACAGATACGATAAGCTGCACCTTGTGCCTTTTGGAGAACAGATTCCATTCAAGTTCATCGGAGACTTGTTAAGAAGATATGAAAAGCTGGCATGGGTGGGGGACAGTATCGCGCCCGGAGAGGAGTATACGGTATTTGACACATCAAAAGGCAAATTCAGCACAGTTATATGTTTCGAGTCTGCTGATCCTGCCTTGTGTCGCCGCATGGTCAGTGAGGGTGCCGGTCTGCTGACTGTCATAACCAACGACG
>CAYFXD010000159.1:0-6059 GCA_964347095.1 uncultured Actinomycetota bacterium
GGCATTTCTGAGGGAGGAATGCTAACAGTGACCTTTTCTCCCGCCTTCACCCGATAGTGCTTGGGAGCGTTGCGGCCGTTAACCGTAACTAGATTACGCTCAATCAGATCTTGCGCAAAAGACCTTGAGGGGATCGAGGAACATCTCGTCAAGAAGACATCTAGTCGGTCCCCCTGGTCAGACTCTTCGACCTGCAAGTCCTCGACGCTATTCTTTTTTTTGTTCCAGTTGGTCAAGATTACTGCCTCTTTGTCGATAAGCGTGGGCCAGGATAACAGCAGAAGCCATTAAGAACACCAGAATACTGATTAGTTGAGCTGCAGAGAGCCCAAATACTACTCTCTCGCTTACTCTCAAGAACTCCACGGCGAAACGGAACACAGAGTAAAGACCGAGAAACAACCAGAACAAGATCCCAGGTGTAACAATTCTCCTCCTGCTAAACCAGATCACGCCAAAGATGATTGACCCATACACGAAGCTATAGAGCTGGGTCGGATGGCGACCCACATCAAAAAAATTTACCGCCCATGGCACACTGGTGGCCACGCCGTAACAGCAACCATTCAAAAAACAGCCGATCCTGGCTATTGCATACCCCAGCGCCAAGCTCGGGGTGATCATATCTGCAATATCCCACAAAGCAAGCTGCTTGACCTTCACAAACACAATTACGACCAACGCCCCGCCGAGCAGGCCTCCGTAAAACACCAGACCGGGCTGCCAAATGGCCAATGCAGTCCATGGTTCTTTGGCAAATTCCTGCAAATGGCCAATGACGTAGAATAACCTGGCCCCCACAATTCCCGCCAGGGCTATGAGCAATACCAAATCAAATACTATGTCAGGGTCAATCCCTCTGCGACGCGCTTCATACCGTGCAAGCAACGTGCCACTCAGAAAGGCAACAGCAAGCATGAAGCCATATGAGTAGATGGTAAGCGATCCTATCTTAATCAAAATCGGTCTCATATCATTCCTCATGGAAAAAGGTGCTCGATGCTGGACACTGGATACTCGACACTAGATAAAACCGCGATCGACTGCGTTTTTATCCAGAATCGAGAATCAGATATCTTAAATCGTTCCTACTGGCTATCCAATGAGCCTTCTTGGTGCTTGTCGAGGTAGGAATTCAGAACACCCAGGGCAAATATCAGTACCCCGAGAACAATCGCAACATCGGCAATATTGAAAACCGGCCAAATCCTCAGATCAAAGAAGTCAGTGACTTGGCCAAGAAACACCCGGTCAATGAGATTTCCGAGAGCGCCGCCAAGCTCCAGACCAAGCGCCACTTTTATGAGGTGGTCATTTGACCTTAGTCGCCGGTAGTATAGCGCAATGAAGAAAACAACCACGGCAGTGCTGAGCAAGACTACAAACTGGTGATTTGGCAGAAGCCCAAATGCCGAGCCAGGATTCTCCACACGTGTAATTCTAAAAAAGCCTATAATGCCAACGGAATTCCCAGGCGGCAATAGATTTCGTATAAAAACCTTGCTTAGCTGATCTACTAATATTACAACTCCTGCAGTCAATATAATAATGATAAATATCACAACCTCATGTGATAGGAATAGTTGCAAAACTTGGGTTATCGAAGGTCTGGCGGTGCTTCGCCATGGCTGTGGATCGGCAAGTCCGACTCGGCCGGATTTGAGCAGCGTCAGTCTTCAAACAGACTCCACCAGAGCGCAGCCTCAGGTCAAATCCCAGTCTGAGGGCTGCAGCCTCGCAGTCTCTCCCCTCCTACCAAGCTTTTTCCATTTTTCTCCTGCAGCTGATACACAAATCGGCATAGGGAAGAGCGCGCAAGCGCTCGGCATCTATCTGCTTCCCACATCGCCGGCATAGCCCAAACTGTCCTTCCTCCATCCTCTGCAAGGCAGCATTCACCTGGCTGAGAAGATCCTTTATGTTTTGTTCCAAGGAAAAGTCTTTCTCCCTTTCAAAGGTGGCGCTCCCGCTGTCGGCAAAATGATCCTCATACGATTTTTCGCCGGTTATCTCTGATTGCGATTCCGCCAGGTTGTCCTCGTCTATCTCAATCAACTCTTGTTCCAATCGCTCTTTTTCAGCCAACAACCTGCGTTTGAATTCGTCTAACATTTGTTGATTCACCGCCGCACCCTCCTTTGCACCAGGCACCATAGTCCTCTACAATCAGGACGAGAAAAGACCTGATAGATGTGCGTACAGCAGCAGCGGGAAATCTACAACTGTTTCCCGACTACTTCGATGCACCTCTTGCACAATGTCTGGTGTTTTGCGTCTTCTCCCACGGCTTCACTAAAATTCCAACACCGCTCGCACTTGAGACCGGCTGCCTTCTTCACAAGGAGACATAAACCCGTTATGCTCTCACTACAAAAGACATCTTTGTCCCCCGCGCTCTCTTTTAATAGCTCCACTTGTGAGACAATAAAAATGTTGGGCAGGAGCGATTCGAATTTCTTTAAAAAGTTGAGCAGCTCATCAGGGGCAAAAATCTGAACCGCCGCTTCCAAGGAATTGCCGATTACCTGGTCGGCTCTGGCGATCTCCAGCGCCTTCAACACCTCATCCCGCGTTTCGTGCAGCCGATCCCAATCGCGCTCAAGATCATCATCGAAATATTCCTCATCAGGCTCAGGCCAATCGCACAAATGAATGCTTGCAACTTGCCCTGGACGATCCGGAACATGCTGCCATATTTCTTCACAAGTAAAAGGGAGAACCGGTGCAAGCATCTTGGCCAACGAGGTCAAGATCTGATAGAGAACAGTTTGCGCCGATTTTCTTGTCGCTGATTTTGCTCCTGAGGTATAGAGCCTATCCTTCAGAACATCCAGATAGAAAGCGCTCATTTCTTTGACGCAGAAATTATAGATTGCATGATAGACGAGATGAAATCGATATTCATCGTAATGCATGGAGCTTCTCTTGATAAGCTTGTGCAGCTTAAGCAATGCCCATTTATCAATCTCCTCCAGGTCTCCGTGACTGACAGATTCTTTTTCCGGATCATAGTCAAACAGATTCCCCAACAAAAAACGGCAGGTATTGCGGATGCGCCTGTATGCTTCGGCAATGCGAGTCAGTATCTCTTTGGACACCGCTATGTCCGACATATAGTCGCTTGAAGCCACCCACAATCGCAAAACATCCGCTCCAAGCTCCCCCGTCACTTCCAGAGGGGAGATGACATTGCCCAAAGATTTTGACATCTTGCGGCTTTCCTCATCGACCAGAAAACCATGGGTCAGAACAGACTTGTATGGAGCCTTATCCTCTGTACCGACCGATGTGAGAAGAGAAGACTGAAACCAGCCTCGATGCTGGTCACTTCCTTCCAAGTACAGATCTGCCGGCCAGTCCAACTCTGACCTGGTCCTTAAGACCGCGAAATGACTAACACCGGATTCGAACCATACATCCAGAATGTCACTTTCTTTTGAAAACTCAGTTCCTCCGCAGGGACACGAGACTCTACCCTGCAAAATCTCGTCAGCACTCTTAACAAACCAAGAATCAGCGCCTTCCATACTAAAAAGATCTTTGACGATATTGATCGTACGCGGAGTCACAAGGATGTCTCCGCAGTCATCGCAATAGAAGACCGGGATCGGCACGCCCCAAGAGCGCTGCCTTGAAATGCACCAGTCGGGACGCTCAGCCACCATGGCTGTGATCCTATTCTCGCTCCAACTGGGGATCCACCTGGTTTCGGCAATTTTGGCCAGGATTCGCCGTCGAAAATCATTGCGGTCAATTGATATAAACCATTGCTCAGTCGATCTAAATATCACCGGTTTCTTGCAGCGCCAACAGTGTGGATAAGAATGGATCAATACGCCAGAACCCAACAGGCGTTTCCGCTTCCTGAGTTCCTCGACTATTAATGGGTTTGCCAACAGAATGTGCTCACCGGCAAACTTACCAGCCTCTCCCGTGAAAACTCCTTTTTCATCTACAGGCATGGGATGAGGCAAATCATATTTTAGCCCGATGACATGGTCATCTTGGCCATGACCCGGTGCTATATGCACGCAGCCGGTTCCCTGATCCAACAGCACAAAATCAGCCAAGACGATTACCGACTCTGTGTCCTGAAATGGATGCTGGCATACCATGCCTTCCAGATCAGCACCCTTGAATCTTTCCAACACTTTGTATGTGGTGATCCCTGACTCCATAAAGGTTGTGCTGAGGAGGTCCTCGGCCAATATGTATATCTCATCTTCCACTTGCACGGCAACATACGTGAACTCGGGATGAACAGCAATAGCCACATTCGCCGGCAGCGTCCAAGGGGTCGTTGTCCAAATCAGTACAAACTTCTGCTCAGGATATTTGTCTGTGGGCGCAAACCTACCTTTCAGCGGAAATTTGACAAAAATCGACGGCGATTCTTCGTCTTCGTACTCGATTTCAGCCTCGGCCAAAGCAGTCTGGCAAGAGTGACACCAATAAATTGGTTTTCTGCCCTTATACACCTGCCCCTTGCGCCATAGCTTGCCAAACACGTCGACATTGGTTGCTTCATACGAGTTATCAAGGGTAAGATAGGGGCTGTTCCAATCTCCGTTCACCCCTAAGCGCTCAAATTGTTCTCTTTGACGGTCAACGAACCTTAAAGCGTATTTCTGGCATTTTTCCCGAATTGCCACTTGACCAGTCTTCTCCCTCTTTATCCCCAGTTTCTTTTCTACTTCATGTTCGATCGGCTGCCCATGACAATCCCAGCCGGGAATAAACGGACTATAAAATCCGTTCATAGATTTATACCTGACCACAATGTCTTTCAGAATCTTATTCAACGCAGTGCCCAAATGAATATCGCCATTGGCATAAGGTGGACCGTCATGCAAAATAAAATGAGAATTATCCTGGTTCTTATCGAGAATCAGTTGGTATAGATCCATTTCCTTCCATTGCGCAATTATCTGAGGTTCTCTTTTTGAAAGATTGGCCTTCATTGAGAATGAAGTCTTGGGAAGATTTAGTGTACTTTTGTAGTCTAGTACTGCCTTATCCACAATGCTTTCCCTCTCTTTCATCAATCATGGATCTTATCACCAAGATATCATTATACCGTAAGATTATGCACTCAAACAGCAGCTTGTTGTCCGTGAGCATTGTCACCGTATGCGGATTCCCTGAAGGCGCATCCAACAAAAAAACCCTCTTTCGCAAAGGACGAGAGAGAGTCAACCTCTAGTACCGCCTCTTTAGTCAAATCTCGCACTGATGCCCAGGTTCTTCAATGCCTTCATCAGATCATGTTGTGCATCACCAGAGATAAGAATCTGCTTTGTGCGGCTTTTCTCACCAGATGCAACACTCACATTTCCTCGAGCAGTGTCCAGCAGATCTGCAAAAAGCTTGATACACTCTCTATTTGCCCGGCCTTCTACGGGCGGCGAACAGACCTTCACCTTAAGCCATGCGCCATGACACCCGCATATTTCACTTTTTGATGCGGAGGGTTGAAGCTTGACTGGGAGTAGCAGTCCGTTGCTGGTTCGCTGTATCTTACACTGACTCACGAGATCTCTTTACTTCAGCATCAGAGGCTTCATTCAGTTTTGACGCCGCGCGTTTCCGCTCCCCTGACCGCTGCTCCGACTTGTCCCGTTCCTCGCCTTTCGGATGCGGTTCTTTTCTGGTCATTTGCTTGCCTGATGCTTCCTCCTCCGCCCTGCTTTTTGCTGCCTTAATCTCCTCCAAAAGCCGTGCCAACTCTCCCTCCGCACGATTCTCCTTTGAAGTCTTTATTTCCTCTTTGACAGCCTTGGGAGGAGACGGAGCTGTGTGCTTCTTGCCCCCCTCAATCTCATCCACCATAGTCAGGAAGGATTCCAGAACAGAGCGGAACTTGGACCTAAAATCCTTTTCAGCCTTTTTCAACTGATCAAACGAACTCTGGACCTGGTCCCTTTCTTTGAGGACGCCCTGTAGAGTTTCTCTTGCTTTTGCCTCAGCATCTTTGATTATCAACTCTGCTTCCTTCTCAGCCCTCGCCTTCACGTCTTCGGCCGACTTTTGAGCAGTGAGCAGCGTCTTCTGTAGAGTAT